>NZ_JAKDJU010000163.1 GCF_030453725.1 Brevibacterium picturae | reverse complement strand
AACTACACACGGGCCTCACCTCCTCCTGGACAGGAATCCGAACCTGTTGCTGGTCCGCCTCGATCTACCGACTTCGACAATAACGAACATTGCGGGGGCAACGGCACCTCAGCGCAACGGCATGCTGAGCTCTCTTCGTTGAGCAGTGGAGTTCGTAGAAGGGCGATCGGGTTGACGGCGACGATTGGTCAAAGAAGCTCGCCGAGCCTTCTCAGGGCGAATTCGACGCGACTGAAGACCATTGCGGATGGCAGATTCAGTTGGAATCGAGCGCCCGCTGATAGCCCCGCAGTCTCTTTCTGCCGTTCGCAGTCAGACCCCGATTGTCCAGCAGTGCAGCGATGCGATCATCTGCCCCTGACGCGTGCAGACGTTCGATGAGTGACTTGTTGAGCGGCTCCAAGGCATCGGTCCGTGCGGAGACCGTGCCGTAGCTCGGTGACTTCTTGCCCGCCACCGTGTCGAGTTCATGAATGTAGTGCTCGGTGAAGCTGCTCCACATGTCGGGGGTCAGCAGGTGACGAGGCAGCACCTCGGCCAACGTCGATTCCTTTTCTGACGTTCGGCCGAATCCGAAACGAGTCCACCCGTATTTGCGTTCCCAGTGAACGATCTGAACGGCCGAGAGTCGGCACAGCTCCTCCGGGCCCAGAGCCCGGCCTATACCAGTCCACAGTTGGTCGACCATCTCTGAGATCACGACCTTCGATGCTTCGATCGGGTCCTCGGAGCGGAAGTAGTCGAACCCTTCGGTTTCGCAGGCCAGAGTGATGAGTGTGCTCACAGCCTCGACGGCAGGGCGAATCTCTTCACCGGTTCCGGCCGACAGAGCCGCGAACGATTGTGCGAAGTGGTCCTTGTAGGTGAACCGCCACCGCGTGCGCTCCTTGGGCGAGACCCGACGATCGCGTGCAAGATATGCTCCGGCACGAGCCAGAGCAGCGAACTCCTTGACGTTTCTGCGAACCACTTCGGCCGATGGCGGCGCAGGGGCCGTGACGGTCACCTGAGACGGGTCGATGAGCTCCTCGACCCGTTCTCGCGTCCGGGCGTCGCCGCGCCAGTAGAGAGTCCAGAGCACCTTCTCCAGGTCGTCACGGTCGAAGCCCGAGGTTGTGCGGAAGAACTGCGTACGATCGAATTTCTTGGCCACCACCCGTTCAGAGTAACAATCACATGCGCGGCGAGCTCATCGAATCCGATGCATGTCAGCCTCTGATGCAATAGCGTGGGATCATGCCTTCACAGCCACCGGAGCCACCGAGCGACGAACCCGACCTTCTCGCCGAGCTCTCGGCTGTCCTTGCCGATCCGAGTCCTGTCCCGCTGCTTCTGGCCGCGAGCTCCATGGGGTACGCCGCCAATGTCGACGAGGACGATGGTTCATCACCATTCTCGATGCCTCCCAAAGTCGAGTCGAGCCCGCTCTCGGAGCAGTTCCTTACCCTCACCTCGGCGATGATGGAATCAGCGGCGCCAGAGACCGACGCGCTCCTGCTCATCTGGGCCGCCATGTTCGACGACCCATTGTTGCGACGACGCATCCACCGTGCCGTCGATTCCAGGTCACAGTCACTACCGGAGTGGCTGCGCAGCCTTGATTCAGTGTCACCTGTCGCCGCTGCTTCACTGCGCCACGAGCTCGGCCACGAAGAGACACTGTTCGTCGAATTCTCGCTCTCAGGGCAGCCTGTCACGATGGCTGTGGCAGTGACCCGGCTGGGCATCCCCTACCTCGAGGACTGCTATCCGATCGACGACACCATCGATTCGATCCAGCGACTGGCCGCGGACAATCCGCAGATGCCCTCCGATCACATCGAACTGACGCTGGCGAATGCGCGCGCCCAGATCGAGGAATTCGTCGATCACGGCGACCACATGATGCCACCCACGGAAACCGACACCTGGCCCTCGGTGCGACTGCTCCTGGCCTGGATGCTGCGGCTCCTGCCTGACGGCGGAGAGGTTGAGGAACCCCACGAATGGACGGAAGACGAGATCGGCTCTCTGGTCACCGATTTCCTCGCTTCGTCCTGGGCACAGGAGATCCGATCCGATGCCGCGATGCACGCTGAACGTCTCTTCGATTTTCAGCTCACCCACGGGTCCGGCGAGCCACTCAAATGGGGCGCGACCGCTGTCAATATGATCATGGGCGATCTCTACCCGCGCAAGGTCCTCGCAGATGACGAGTTCATGCTCAGCATGCCCACAGTCCTTGCCGCAGTGGTTCGATTCGCCAATGAGCGCTCAGGCACCTCGCCGGAGTTCACAACCTCGGCCCTCGAGGCGATTGATGAAGCTCTCCCCGAGTATCGCCGCCGCGTATCCGAGGGTTCCAGCGCATCCGGGGCCCCCGCCTCTGGGCTCGCAGACCTTCTGGGCCTGCCATCGGATGTCGAACTGCCAGAAGGGCTGATCGAACAGCTCAGCACAATGGGGCTCGATCCGAACTCCGGTCGAGGATTCGATCCTCGGGCGATCACTGCGGAGGACGCCAAACTCTGGAGGGAAGAACTTCGACTGCGGGCAGGCGGTGAGGAGAATCTCGCCTCCCTCGATGAGGAGCCGCTGCCCGCCGAGGACTTCAGCACCGACGGCATCAGCCCGAAGGTGCTCCCTCAAGTTCAGGCGCTGGCCGCCGACCTGGCCCGCTTCGCCGACGCCCATTTCCGAGATCCGGAGATGACGACTGCCGTACTGCGGATCCTGAATCTCACAGCTCGGACGAACCCTGCAGCATTCCGCCGGGGCTTCGCCCACCCGCCGGCGATCGCCGCTCTGTGCTGGATCGCGGGAAAGAACAACCGGTGGTTCATCGCCGAGGTTCGCCAGCGCACGATTCAGACGATGATGTTGGCCGCTGGGGCCACGACACAGCCGACTGCACGGGCTAAGTCGATGCTCAAGAACGTCTCCTACTCGCTGGAGGCCCAGGAGCTCGATCTGGGTGATCCTGCGTTGCTGACATCACTGGCGCGGGCGGACCTCATGGCGATGCGCGACGCCACTATTGAGTGAGGGGCGAAGAGGGCCGGTATGCGGCCAGTGACTCAGGCCTCCTTGCCACGACATCTGTTTGGAGCGCGCACATGCCGTAGACCCCGATGAAACCCCTCCTCATACCGAATGTTGCACGTCAAGTGCAACGAACCGAAGACAGAGGGGCGTCACAACGGGGAATCATATTGCAGGGGTAGGTCAACGTCGGCAGACAGCTTCCGGCGGTTCCTACTTCACTGCGACATAGACCTTGTCAGCGAGCATGTCAGGGTTGACTGCCAGCACACCGGCTTCGGCGTCTTCTGATGGAATCTGGATGGCAATGGACCCGGAAGTCGATGCACCGTTGTACATGTTCTCCAACGTGTCGAGCGCGTTCGGCGCTACCACCATGTCGTCGAGGCCATCAAAAGTATTGCCGCCAGCTGAAACGTATTCAAAGGTGGCCATCGGCATTTCCCCGTCGGGTGCGTCGCCTGTATATGTCATTTCGACGTCGATCATCATGTACTGGTTGCCGGAATCTGGCGTCTCGTTGAGCTCGCTCTCTGCAAGGACTTCGTCGGTGGCATCCAAGGTGACGTTCGTAATCGTCATGTCCCAGTTTTCGCTGCTGATCTTGGTTCCGACAGCGTATGGGTTCTCTCGGGTACCTTCTTCGGCTCCAGCTTCCTCTGCATCGCCGGCCTCGTCCACGACTTCTTCAGCCGGGGCCTCCGCTGACACATCATCGCTGAAAGCATCGTCGACCGAGGAAGCAACCACAAAGAAGAACACAAGAATCGCCACGATGGTTCCAACGACCGACAAAATCAATGCCGAAATGGAGAATCCTTTTCCGCCCTTAAGAAAAAACGAAATGATTGCCAAAAGGAACGCAATTGGAAGAAGAATCCATCCCATAATAAGTGCGCCCGGGATGCATCCGAAGATGAACCCGACAATAGCGATTATAAACGCTACGATACCCATCACGTTTTTCTGACGCTTCTTTGGCGGCTGCGCGAAGTTTCCACCAGCCTGCTGTCCGTTGACGCCGTACGCATCGGCACCGCTGTACTGCGGGCCACCGCTGTACTGCGGTTGGCCGTTGGCCTGCATGGCGGGCTCTTGATACTGAGGAGCCTGGGACTGCCCCTGGGCTGGGCTCTGCGACGGACGGCTGTTGGGGTCAAAGTTCTGGCTCATGCTACCTCGGTACTAGAAAGTTCAATTTTCTATCAGAATACCCTCCAGGAAACACAGATATTTTCCAAGGAACCTCAACTACTCCGATGGTTATACAACCGTTACTATCGCTAGCACCTCTCATGAATATTCGGTCACGTGCGTAGTCTTCAATACTCCCTCAACACGTGATTCTTGTCACAAAAATGAATAGAGTTCATTCAGATCTCCCGCGAAAAAACCCGACACTGCATGAACTTCCCGAGTGCCCAACTCAGCATCTAGCTCTCGAAACGAAATACTCTGCGCGGCCCCCGGCCATCCCTTCGGCAACAACGTCGCTGGCAGCTGCGGGTCCGTACGCGCAAGAGCCAGCCAATCCAAGTGGAGCTCGACTCGCTTGACCAGCGCGTCAACCGGCGACAGTGAATCCGGATCAACAGCTCGCCACTTCTCGCCGAACGACTCATAGTCGGCGGCCAACTCCGCCAGGTCGAAAGCGCCTGCCAGCATCTCTTCGGACGTCGGGGGCTGAGGCTCGCCATAGACGACAATCGGAGAGATCACCGACTGCTCCGGCCCCAGTATCGTGGCAACATCATGCGGCCCGGGAGCCACCCAAGGGCCGCCATCCACCTGAGCGAAACCAGCCCACGACAGCCTCGACGCCATCTGGTGGCGCAGTGTCCTCTTCGACTCGGGCACCTGGATGCGCACAAAGGTCCATCGGCCGTCCCAATCCTGGGGCTGCCAGCCGGCGAACATCTTCTCCTGACCCTCGCGCAGAATCGCCCGTCCGCGATCGGAGAGCGTGTAGAAGGTCTTGCGGCCCTCTTTGTGTCGCACGATGAAGTTCTTCGCCGCCATCCGCTGCAGCACGGACCTGGCCGCCGACTCCCCCACGCCCAGCCTGCCCATGACGAACACGATCGAGGCCCCGCTCAGCGGCCTGGGGTCATCAAGCATGTGCAGGCCGGCGAGCGCGAAGAAGAGTGACTGCGGGTGAACCGTCATGCCTCTACTTTACGGTCTCTACGTCGCTCCGAACCATCTATTAATCGCATTTCATTGACGTCACAACATAATATTGCATAGTATTGGAAACGGTTCGGTCAGCGGCGATCGGCCCCCTTCCCGGCACAGGACACCGCACAGAACGACGAGCCACCCACAGCCAAGCCACACAATCAGCGAGGATCACATGGCTTCCGCGAAATCCACACAGACCAAATCGACACCGATGCTCAAACGAGCAGCCGCCTCGGCGTACCTGGGCAGTGTCATCGAGTACTACGACTTCTTCGTCTACTCCGTCTGCGCAGCACTCGTCTTCAAGGACGTCTTCTTCTCCAACCTCACCCCGGCCATCGGCACCCTGGCCAGCCTGGCTACCTTCGCCACCGGCTACCTGGCCCGGCCCCTGGGCGGCATCATCTTCGGCCACTTCGGCGACAAGCTGGGCCGCAAGCGCATGCTCATCGTCAGCATGTTCACCATCGGCATCGCGTCGACCGCAATCGGCTTGCTGCCCACCTACGACCAGGCGGGGCTCATCGCCCCCGTCCTTCTCATCCTCATCCGCGTCATCCAAGGCGTGGCCATCGGCGGCGAATGGGGCGGGGCCATGCTCATGTCCGCCGAACACTCCACGTCCAACCGCGGCTTCTGGGCCAGCTTCACCAGCGCCGGGGCACCCACCGGCCAGCTCGTCTCCGCGCTCGTCATCGCCGGTACCCTCGCAGCCATGGGCCCCGACGCCTTCATCGCCTGGGGTTGGCGACTGCCGTTCCTCGCCTCGGTCCTCCTGCTGGTCATCGGCGTCATCGTCCGCTCCGCTGTCGATGAGTCACCAGAGTTCCTCGCAGCGAAGAAGCGCACGCCCAAGGCTGGCATCCCGATCCTCGCCACTCTGCGCAAGCAGCCGCTGACACTGCTGCTCGCAGTGGGCGTGGGCCTGTCCGCCTTCATGTTCCAGGGACTGCTCACCACCTATTCCATCGCCTACGGCGTGCAGATCGGCATCGAACGGCAGACGATTCTCAACGCCCTGTCCTTCTCCTCCTTCTTCGCGATCTTCGGCATCATCGGCTGGTCCCGCCTCTCCGACACGATCGGACGCAGGCCCCTCGTCATCGCCGGGGCCGTGTTCATCGCCGTCTGGGGCTTCGCCCTCTTCCCCCTGCTGGAGACGAAGAACGGCATCATCATCACCATCGGCATGGTCGTCGGCCAAGGCATCATCCACCCGATGATCTACGGCCCGCTGGCCGGTCTCTACTCGGAGCTCTTCGACACCGAGCACCGCTACACCGGTGCCTCACTCGGCTATCAGATCGCCGGCATCGGCGCGGGCATCTCGCCCGTCCTCTTCGCCGCGATCATGAGCTCCACCGGATCACCGTCGACCATTCCGCTGTCCATCGTTCTCCTCGTCGTGGCCGCCATCAGCATCCTCTGCATCTGGCGACTCGGTGAGACGAAGTCACGGACCTTGTCCGAACAGCGCTTCGCCGAGACACCGGCTGCC
>NZ_JAKDJU010000162.1 GCF_030453725.1 Brevibacterium picturae | reverse complement strand
CGAAGGTCTCGTAGGTGCCCTGGAGGATGCCCTGGGTGGCGATGTAGATCCAGGACCCGGCCGTCATCTGCCCGTACATCATCAGACCCTCGGCCTCGAGCTCGCGGAAGTGCTCCCAGTTGGCCCAGTCGCCGACGAGGTTGGAGTTGGCGATGAGCACGCGCGGGGCCCATTCGTGGGTGCGCATGACACCGACCGGCTTGCCCGACTGCACCAGCAGAGTCTCGTCGTCCTCGAGGTCGTCGAGGGTCTTCACGATCGCGTCGTAGGCCTCCCAGGACCGAGCCGCCCGGCCGGTGCCGCCGTAGACGACGAGGTCTTCGGGGCGCTCGGCGACCTCGGGGTCGAGGTTGTTCATGAGCATGCGCTTGGGGGCCTCGGTCTGCCAGGACTTGGCGGTGATCTCGGTGCCGCGGTCGGCGCGGATCACGCGTGAGGGATCGTGCTGGGTGAACGACGGCTTCGTCGCTGCGGTGCTCGAGTTGGAGGTGCCCGAGGTTTCGGAGACGCTGGTCATGTGACTCTCCTTCTTCATTCTGTCTGACGGAGCGGAACGATTCTCATGTTCGGATCATGGCGAGCGGGAGCCAATCCCCCTCATTGTCATCGCTGACTACACATCCCATTCTGTCCTCTGCGCGGAAAAGCGATAGTGGCCTGGATCAAGTTCTGTCCGACATTTCGGACTGCGGTGTCGGTGTGCCTCAACACTGAGTCTCGCCAGCCATGGTCCATGCCTCCACAGCACTGGATAGCCGACTGGCGACTCCACAGACAATCCGACACCTCGGACGAAACTCGAGGTGAGAGCGTTGTATTCCTCTGTCTTCCCCGCAGAGGATGAAGAGCATGAACGCAACGAAGCAACTTCTCAGCGGGGTCAGGGTCGCCGACTTCTCCCGCGTGCTGGCCGGCCCTTATGCCACAGCCATGCTCGCCGATCAGGGCGCCGAGGTCTTCAAGATCGAAATGCCCGGCCACGGTGACGACTCACGCCACCTGGGCCCCTTCACCGACACCGGATCGACGTATTTCACGTCGCTCAACCGGGGCAAACGCTCCATCGAGGCCGATCTCAAGGATACCGAGCAGCATGCGCAGCTGCTTGACTTCATCCGCACCTGCGATGTCGTGGTCGAGAACTTCCGGCCGGGGGTCGCTGCGAAGCTCGGCCTGTCCTTCGAGGACATCAAAGCGGTCAAACCCGACATCGTCTACGCCTCGATCTCCGGCTTCGGACAGACCGGCGCACAGGCGAAACGGCCCGCCTACGATACCGTCATCCAGGCCCTGAGCGGACTCATGTCGTCCACTGGATTCCCGGACGGCTCCCCCACCCGCGTGGGCGAATCCATCGCCGATGTCTCCGCCGGAGTCTTCGCCGCCTTCGGCGTCTCGAGCGCGCTCTTCCACCGCCAGACCACCGGCGAGGGCTCCCACATCGACATCCCGATGCTCGACGTCATGCTTGCCATGCAGCCGACGAACACGGCCATCCACGCCGCCGGATCGACACCGAACCGTGTGGGCAACCGGCACCCGATCTCCGCACCCTTCGACACCTATGCCGCTGCAGACGGTCTCGTCGTCATCGCCGTGGCCAACGACAAACTCTTCGGCGTCCTCTCGGCCACGCTCGGCAAGCCCGGACTCGTCCTCGACTCGCGTTTCGCCACCGATTCCGACCGTTCGGACAACGATGACGCCCTGCGCGCCGAGATCGAGGAGTTCACCACCGGTCACACGGTGGCCGAGCTGTGCGCGATCTTCGACGCGGCAGGAGTTCCCAACTCTCCCGTCCTCAACTTCGCCGAGGCGGTCAACGGACCGATCACCGACGGCCGCGGACTCACCACCACCGATGCCCGCACCTGTCATACGCACCTGCGCCACCCCCTCCTCGTCGACGGTGTCAGGCCGACATCCGCGCTTCCGGTGCCCCACCTCGGCGAGCACAATGACGAGCTGAGCGCAGAACGAACTGACGCACCCCGTTCAGCAGAACCGACGAAGGAGTAGGACCATGGGATTCGACATCAGCGCGGACGAGCAGGAACTCGTCGCCGCCGTCACACAGATCAGCAGGGACGTGCTCGCCCCGCAGGCCGCGGCCGCGGATGCGAACGAACGCGTCTCGGACACAACATTGCAGACCCTCGCCGAGGTGGGGGTCCTCGGTCTCAACCTGCCCGAGGAATTCGGTGGGCCCGGCGTCGGGTCCGTGGCGATGAGTCAGATGGTCGCCGCAGTCACCGAGGCGTGCGCCTCGACGGCGTCGATCATCACCGCACAGTTCCTCGCCACCGACTCGATCCTGCTCGGCGGCACCGATACCCAGCGCGAGAACTGGCTGCCCAGGGCCGCCGCCGGTGAGATCATCGGTTCCTTCGGACTGACCGAACCGGGGGCGGGATCCAACCCTGCCGAGATGTCGACGAAGGCGGCGAAGGTCGACGGCGGCTGGCACATCAAGGGCACGAAGTGCTTCATCACGAACGCCGGCTTCGCGGACTTCATCGTCGTCTACGCAAAGACCGATGTCGACGCAGGGCACAAGGGGATCAGCGCATTCATCGTCGACACTGCGGCCGCCTCGGCGGGACTGAACTTCAATCCTCCGGAGAAGACCATGGGACTGCGCGGCAGTCCGGTCTATGAGTTCGTCATCGATGCGATCGTTCCCGACGACGCGCTGCTGGGCGTCGAGGGCGAGGGCTTCACCACGGCCATGCGCGTCCTCGACCGGGGCCGCATCGAGGTGGCGGCGATGAGCCTGGGCATCGGCAAAGCTGCCCTTGACGCTGCCGTGGACTGGGCCGGCGAGCGCAGGATCAGCGGCAAACCGCTCAACCGGCTGCAGGGGATCGCCTTCAAACTCGCCGATATGTACACGAAGTACCGTTCGGCCTGGCTGCTGACGATGGACGCCGCAGAGCAGAGGGACGCTGAGGTGGACTTCACCAGGTCATCTGCCACCGCCAAGCTCGCTGCGTCAGAGGCTGCAGCGTTCATCGCCGACGAGGCGCTGCAGATCCACGGCGGCTACGGCTTCACCAGGGACTTCCCGCTCGAACGCTACGTCCGTGACGCCCGCATCTATCGGATCTACGAGGGTTCCTCGGAGATCCAGCGCACGATCATCGCCAGTTCGCTGTCGAACTGAACCCGCCGAAACAGACCCGAAACCTGCATCGGAATACGATCAGTTCGGGGTTCAAGGGTGATCGATTCGCCCGTGAACCCCACTATTCATTCCACGACCGCGATGATCCGATATGTCGGACAGTTTGTGTGACTCAGGTCTCGTATCGCTCTGATTTCGGGTGTTGACTGGGTCTGATTCATCATTCTAAGGAGAAACCCATGGCGAGCTCATCCAATTCGGGGATCGAGAAACGATCCATCGAAATGGTGCCTGACAATGAACGTCACGGCACCGCACGCTCCCAGTTCACGCTGTGGTTCGGCGCCAACACCCAGATCACCGCCATCGTCGACGGAGCACTCGCCGTCGTCTTCGGTGCCGATGCGCTGTGGGCCATCATCGGTCTGCTCATCGGCAACGTCATCGGCGGCATCGTCATGGCCCTCCACTCCGCGCAGGGACCACAGCTGGGTCTGCCGCAGATGATCTCCTCGCGGGCACAGTTCGGCATCATCGGGGCGATCATTCCACTGGTGCTCGTCGTGCTCATGTACATCGGCTTCGCCTCAACCGGTGCCGTGCTCTCCGGACAGGCCGTCAACCTCATCATCGGTGTCAATACGCCGGCGGTGGGCATCGTGATCTTCGGTGCACTGACTGCCGCTGTGGCCCTGCTGGGATACAAGTACATCCACGTGCTCGGTCGCGTCTCCTCAGTCACGGGCCTGCTCGGATTCCTCTTCATCACCTACTGCGTGTTCACGAAGGTCGACGTCCCCGGACTGATCTCGGGCTCGTCCTTCGCATTCCCAGCATTCCTGTCCGCGATCGCACTGTCCGTGGGCTGGCAGCTGACCTACGGTCCCTATGTCGCCGACTACTCGCGCTACCTGCCGCGCTCGACTCCGGCGTCGAAGACCTTCTGGTTCACCTTCGGCGGATCCGTCATCGGTTCACAGTGGTCGATGACCCTGGGCGCCCTCATCGGCGCCGCCGCCATGACCGAGACCGGCAACTCCTTCGTCGAGAACCAGGTCAGCTTCGTCGGCGACATCGTCGGGGGCGGGGTCTACGCTCTGCTCATCTTCATCGTGATCCTGTTGGGCAAGCTCACCGTCAACACTCTCAACGCCTACGGCGCGTTCATGTGCACGCTGACGATCCTCACCTCTTTCGGGGAGAAGACGAACATCCGCCGCTGGACCCGCGCGGTCTTCGTCATCGGCATCGTCACCCTGACCGTGCTTGTGGCCCTGTTGGCGTCGGCGGACTTCCTCGCGAACTTCAAGAACTTCGTCCTCGCCCTGCTTATGGTCTTCACTCCATGGAGCATCATCAACCTCACCGACTTCTACCTGATCTCGAAGGACCGCTTCGACATCCCCGCCTTCTACGACCTCAAGGGTCGCTACGGCAAGTGGAACTGGCGAGCCTTGGTGGCCTATGGAGTCGGTGTCGTTGTGCAGATTCCGTTCCTCGCCCAGTCCTTCTACACCGGACCCATGGTCGAGAAGCTCGGCGGCGCAGATATCTCGTGGATCGTCGGCATCGTGGTGACATTCCTCCTCTACTTCTTCATGCTCCGCAACCGCAGCGTTGCCCCTTCGGAGACCATCTACCCGGATGTGGAGGCACTGGACGCCCAGCGCAGCCGAGGCTAAAGCTGGAGTCACCGCAGCAGCGGGAACATCGCGAGTGCATGCGGAAAATGCACATTTCAAGTCAGGCTGAGTAGGTTGCAACCTACTCAGCCTGACTTGAAATGTCTGCCGACAGGTATCACCCGGCGACTGGCCCACCTGCACATTCGCGCTTCTCGATTGACCGATAAGAAATGTTACTGATAAGTTCTACCCTCGAGTAGGATTGTGATGCCTGTCACCATACAGGCCTTGCATCAGAGACGATCGGAAGGACGGGCACACTTGTCCCGTCGGTCGGCGACACCACAACTGTTCGCGCATTCTCAATGCCGAGACACATGACAGAACAGGACCAGACACATATGGGCACGTCCCGTCATAGAACGCTTCCACACGCACGACGCTTCGCAATGCTGAGCGCTGCCACCATCACCGGGCTGACACTCGCACTTGGCACAGTGTCGGCACCCGCCCAGGCACAATCTTTGGTCCCGCAGAGCGAAGACGAAGCCAAGAGCATGATCGAGGACAGGCAGGCCGAAGACTCGGACTCCCTGAACAGAAGCAATGTCCCAGAGAGCGTCAGCGTCGAGGATGCGAAGGCAGCCGTCGACAAGTCGGATGAGATCTCCACTGCTGATGTCGAGTACGCAGCAGCGCTCGAAGACCTTCCCGACTCCGGCGTCCCCGAGGACTTCTACCAGACGCCGGACCAGTTGCCGGAGGAGAACGGCGGCGTGGTCAAGCAGACGCCGTCGAAGTTCTACGTCGATCCCATCAAGCTCATTGAGCACAATGCGAAGTCCACGACGTATATGTACAAGACCACCGACGAAAAGGGCACAGCACGAGCGGCCACTGCCACGCTGCTGACCCCGGAAGGTGCGGAGGGCGACGCGAAAGACGCTGTCGTCATCTCACCTGGCACGCAGGGCATCGCCGATAAATGCGCTCCCAGCCGGCAGATGGCAATGGGCACCGAATACGAGGGCATCTCCGTGACCTCTGCGTTGGCGGCGAAGCGTCCGGTTCTCGTCGTCGACTATGTCGGGCTCGGCACCGAAGGCGCACACAGCTACCTCAACCGCGTGGAGGAAGGTCGATCCGTCCTCGATGCGGCCAAGGCAGTTCAGAACGTCGAAGGCAGCACCATCAATGAAGACACGAAGCTTCAGCTGCGCGGCTACTCGCAGGGCGGACATGCCACGACCGCGGCATTGGAACTCGCGGATGACTGGGCGCCAGACCTCAGCCTCGCCTCCGCCTCGGCGGGTGCCGTTCCGACGGACCTCTACAAGACGGTCTCCGGCCTCTCCAGCATGCAGACAGGACTCCTGCTCTACGGAGTCTCCTCGTTCGCCGATCAGGCAGATGTCGACCTGACTGAATTCCTCAATCAGGAAGGCCTGGACAGAGTCGAAAGCGCCTCCAACCAGTGCACGATCGAAGCAGTCCTGTCGAACGCCTTCCTCGACACGAGCACTCTGACGAAGGACGGAAGTTCATTCCAGGACCTCGTCCAAGAGAAGTTCATGGATGTTGCCGATAAGCAGCGGTTGGGAGATGCCGAGATCCCAGACATCCCGGTCCTCGTCAACCACAGCCGCCTCGATGACGTCGTGCCCTTCGAACTGGGCAAAGAACTGGCCTCGAAATGGTGCGACGCCGGCCACAAGGTTGCGTTCGAGGGCAATCTCGGCCCGACGCACATCGGCGGCTACATCGCCTCGCTGCCTCGCGTCGAGTTGTTTACGAATCGCACCTTCGACGGCAAGGCACCCGTTGACAGCTGCTGGAGATTGTGAGGACAGCACAATGAGCTGACCCTCAAGACCAACACCATGAAGTGGGGGGGGGGGGGGGGGGGGGGGGGGGGGCCCCCCCCCCCGGGGGGTTGGGGGGGGGACGGGGGGGGCGCCGCCCGGCCCGGCGCCGCCCCGGGCGCCCCCCGGCGCCAGGG
>NZ_JAKDJU010000161.1 GCF_030453725.1 Brevibacterium picturae | reverse complement strand
CATGTGCGGGCCCGCACCTCCGAGGCGTTCATCAAGACCTACGGCGTCGTCCACCCCGGCGAACAGTGGAACTCCGATCGCAACGTCCGCCTCTCCCCCATGCATGAGCGCGAGAAGGAACTCGGCGCGGTCTTCTTCGAAGTCGGCGGATGGGAACGCCCCCAGTGGTACGAGTCGAACGCGAATCTGCTCGAGGAATTCGGCGAGCGCGTCATGGACCGCACCGCGGAATGGGACTCCCGCTGGTGGTCACCGATCATCAACGCCGAGCATCTCGCACTTCGTGAACGCGCCGGGCTCGTCGACCTCTCGAGCTTCGTCATCTTCGACGTCTTCGGCCCCGCGGCCCTCGACGCCGTCCAATCCATCGTGCTGGCTCAGATGGATGTGAGCATCGGCCGCGTCGTCTACACTCCGGTCCTCGACGAGGCCGGCGGGTTCCGCTCGGACCTGACCATCATGCGCCTGGCCCACGACCGGTTCCGGGTCGTCACGGGTGCCGCCCACGGCATGGTCGACGTCAAATGGTTCGCCGACCTCCTTCCTGAGACCGGCGCCCAGCTCGCCGACCTCACCTCCTCGTGGACGACGATCGGCCTCTGGGGGCCACGGGCCCGCGACATCCTCTCCCGGGTCACAAGTGCAGACATCAGCCACGAAGGCTTCAAGTTCGGCACGGCCCGGACCATGGAGATCGGGTCGCTGACCGTTCTGGCCTCCCGCATCTCCTATGTCGGTGATCTGGGCTGGGAGCTCTACGTCCCGATGGAATCCGGGCTGCGACTCTGGGACGTCCTCACCGAGGCGGGCGAGGAGCACGGCCTCGTGCCCGTCGGGCTCGGCGTCTACTCCACCACGGGTCGCATCGAGAAGGGCTACCGCTCTTTCGGTGCCGAACTCGACTCCGAACGCAGCGTCATCGAAGTCGGCATGGCCCGACCGAAGGTGAAGTCGCAGAGCTTCATCGGCCGCGCCGCTCACCTGCGCCATCGTGAGGAGGACCCGAAGACGGTTCTGTGTTCCCTGACGGTCGACGATCACACGAGCGCCGGCGGCGAGAAACGCTTCATGCTCGGCGGGGAGCCGATCCTGTCCCAGGACGGTCAACCGCTTGTCGACGGGCACGGACGGAACTCCTACGTCACCTCGGCGGGGTCGGCTCCGAGCCTGGGAAAGCATGTGCTCATGGCCTTCCTTCCCCCCGCCGAGGCGGTCCTGGGCAACCAGCTCACCGTCGTCTACATGGAGGAGGCCTACCCCGTCACGGTGGCCTCGATCGATTCCACCCCACTGTTCGATCCCAACAACGAGAGCATCAGGAGGTAGGCGATGGACATCCTCGTCTGCATCAAACGCATCCCCGATGTCTCGGGGACGATCACGCTCGATGAGACCGGCACGGACATCGACGACTCGGGTCTGGGTCACACCACCTCGGCGCACGAAGAATGCGCGGTGGAACTGGGCATCCAGACCGCAGCGGCCACCGGCGGGACGGTCACGGTGCTGACATTGGGCCCCGCCGAGGCGGTCGACCAGCTGCGCGCGGCCGTGGGCGTCGGTGCCAAGGACGGGATCCTCATCGAGACCGAGGACCCGGGAGCGTTCGGCCCCGAGGACATCGCCCAGGTCATCGGCGACGTCATCCGCGACCGCGCCGATCAGGGGCAGTCCTTCGACCTCGTGCTCCTGGGCAACGACGCCGCCGACACCGGCGATTTCCAGGTCGGGATCCGCCTGGCCTATGACCTCGACTACCCCGTGCTGACCGGAATCCAGACCCTGAGCGCGACCGGCGGCGCTGCGTCGACCTCCGGCGGGTCTGGCGGCGCTGCGGCCGGTTCCGACGGAGCGGGGGCGGTCGAAGCCCACGGGATCGGGCCTGCCGGGACCGAGGTCTTCTCCCTCGACCTGCCAGCCGTCATCGCCGTCCAGGAGGGCGGCGTCGACCCCCGCTATCCCTCGATCACCGGGCGGATGAAGGCGAAGAAGGCGCGCATCGCCGAATATCTGGCGCCCGAACCGGGTGCCGGGAATCCGCGCATCGGCCTCGAACTGCCACCCGAGACGGCGAGCGCGGTGACCATCCTCGGCGAGGGTCCAGATGCGGCCGGCCCCCTGGTCGATGTTCTCGAAGAGATCGGAGTGGTCCGGAAATGACTCTCATATTCGTCGAAACCGAAGACACCGGGCAGGTAGCGCTGACCTCCGCCGAGGCGGTCACCTTCGCCCGCACGAACGCGGAGGTCCTCGCCCAGCTGGCCGGCGCGCAGCCTGAGCTACCTTCCGGGCACTCAGCAACCCCAGGCGGGGTTGCCCAGCGACCGGGAGGTAGCTCAGAGGGCGACCTCGGGGTGGAGGCGGCCGTCATCGGCACGCTCACCGACGCCGCCACCGAACAGTTGGCCTCCCTCGGCGTGGGCAGGATCCACCATCTCGAGTCCGAGGATCTCGAGGCATATTCGGCTTCCGCCTGGGCACAGGCGCTTGTCGACATCGCACCGGAGTCCGGGACGCTTCTGGCCTCGGGGACTCCACGCGGGATGGAACTCATGGCGCATGTTGCGGTGCGCACCGGTGAGCGGATGGCGGCCAATGTCGTGGCCGCCGATGCTGACGGGCTGCTGCGGCAGGTGCTGGGCGGGGCCGCGTTCGAACGCCTGAACCTCGGCGGTGACCTGCAGATTCTCACGATCGCCGGTCACGCCTGCACCCCGGAGGAGACCACGCCGACGACACCGGAGGTCCTCACCCACTCCCCCGAAACAGCAACCGAGGATCTGCGCACTCGTGTGATTCGCACCGAGGTCGAAACCGCCGATGACACTGACACATCGGGGTTAACCCAGGCCAGGGCCGTCGTCGGCGCCGGTCGCGGGGTCGGTTCGGAGAACGGATTCGGCGAGGTCCTCGAGCTCGTCGACCACCTCGGCGGGGCACTGGGTGTCTCTCGTGTGGTCACGGGTCTGGGCTGGCGGCCGCATTCGGAACAGGTCGGTCAGACCGGCAGCCGGATCACCCCGGACGTCTACATCGCGTGCGGGATCTCCGGGGCGATCCAGCACATGGCCGGCATCGAGGGCGCGAAGACGCTCATCGCGATCAACACCGATGAGGAGTCGACGATGGTCCAGCGCGCCGACTACGCGATCATCGGTGACCTCCACGAGGTCGTCGGCGCCGTCAACGAGGAGATCAGAAACCGCCGCGGCTGACGTAACCCAGAGACCTATCTCGGCGATCACCGCATCGCTGTCGGCTCCGATGACCTCGCCGCCAGCGACTTGGACGCTGCCATGATTTCCATTCGTCGATCAGTCCTGTTTAACTATAGAACGATCGATCAGGACCGTACGGCGCCGGGCAAAGCAGATTTCGATTGCAGTCCGGAGTCTGAAACGATAAGTGCCGGTCGCCGACGCGGACTCCCCTGAACACCCGGCAGAGAAAAGAAGAGGTCATTCGTGAAGACATTCGAGTATTCCCCAGAAGTTCGCTGGTCCGATCAGGACATGCTCGGCCATGTGAACAACGCGCGCATGATCACGCTCGTCGAAGAATGCCGGATCAAATGGCTCCACGAGGAGAAGGCCGCACGGATCACGGGTGGCGGGATGCTCGTCGTCCACCAGTCCATCGACTACATCCTGCCGGTCATGTACGGTCCCGAGCTGAGGATGACGGTGACGGTCTCGAAGATCGGCAATACCTCATTCACCGTGAATACGCGCGGCGAGCAGGAGGGAAACCAGGTCTTCAACTCCGATGTCGTCCTCGTCCACCTCGATCGCGATACCGGCCGCCCCGCGCCGATCGCCGAGGACATCCGGGCTCTCCTCGAAAGCTACCTCGCCTGAGGCTCTGCCGCCCAAGGCTCGGGTGCGCCAAAATGGCCGTTCTGTTCATGCTCGGGCCCGCACAGTGCACATAGCCTGAGAGCATGAAACTCGACGCGATCTCAATCATCACCGCCGACATGCCCGCAGCAGTCCAGTTCTACTCCTCGCTCTGCCTCGACCTCGTCGACGGCGGCGCGGATGCCCCGCACACGGAGTTCTCTTCGGGCAGCCTCCGCCTGTTGCTCGACACGGAGCAGGTCATGCTCAGCATCGACCCCGAGTGGACGCGGCCGACCGGTGGTCACAAAATGTCCCTGGCCTTCGACTGCTCCACCGCCGAGGCGGTCGATTCGACCTTTGCCCAGCTCACCGCCGGTGGTGCAGGTGCAGATCCCGTGGCCGGAGTCGTCCACGAACCCTGGGATGCGTTCTGGGGTCAGCGCTATGCCGTGATCTCCGATCCTGACGACAATCAGGTCGACCTCTTCGCCGCACTGGGTTCACCGGCCCAGCAGTGACTTCTCGTCTCTCCACAGATGGGCCGCATCGGCGTAGTCCGCTGTCGTTGCGGCGGCCGAGGTCGTCAGCAGCTGCGGAAGCACACCGGCGTCGCAGTCCAGAGTGAAGCGCGGAGCCTGGGGACGTAGGTCTCCTGATACATGGGTGCTCGTCCTTCTTCAGTTTCGAGCGGTATTCTTGACGGTGGTCGGCTCGTCCGCAACGGTCGCCGTCTGTCTTCAGACTCACCGGATCTCGACTCCCCCAGGAAGGAACAATGGCAGCTGCATCCCCCTCGCCGACATCGGCACGTCGGCAGGCACGGCATGTCACTGTCTTCCTCGACGTCGACGGAGTGCTCAACTCCTACCCGGTGCCCAAGCTGCGCATCATGACCGAGGGGCGCAAGAAGCTGCAGGCCTGGCACTACGAGCTGCACTACAAGCCTGCGGTCATCGCGTTCTTCGACCGCCTTGTCGAAACCCATGACGTCGACGTCGTGTGGCTCTCGACCTGGTCCGAGCGGTGCACAACCGAGTTGGAGCCGAAGTTCGGTCTGCGCAACTCCTTCGAGGTCATCGAGATGCCCGATGAGTCCCACAACCGCTACGCCAACGACCCGCACCTGTGGTGGAAGGCCCGCGCCATGGAGGACTGGCTTGAGACGCATGAGCACGGCCGGGCCGTCTGGATCGATGACGACCTCGCCGCCCCGGCCACGCACGACTACTTCGTCGACCACTATCCGGCGAACCGACTCAAACTCATTGCTCCCGAATTCGTGCAGGGCCTGACGAAGGCGCACCTGAAGGAGATCAGGAAGTTCGCCTATCCGAAAGAGGATTCATGACGCGTATCGGTCTGCTCGATTCCGGTCTCGGGCTGCTCGGCACCGCCGATGCGCTCTTCCACCTGGCGCCGCATACGGACCTGATCCTGGCGATGGATCCGGACTTCACCCCGTACGGCAGCCTCAGCCCCGAAGCGCTCGAGGCCCGGGCCCTGAACTCGGCAGCGGTGCTTGCCGAGTGGGAGCCCGATGCGATCGTCGTCGCCTGCAACACCGCATCTGTCCAGGCCCTGGAAGCAGTGCGTGCCCGCTACGAACCTGACATTCCCGTCATCGGCACCGTCCCGGCCGTGAAGATGGCGGCCGGAACCGGGCAGGACTTCGCCATCTGGGCGACCCCGGCAACGACGGGCAGCGCCTACCAGCAGAACCTCATCGATGCCTTCGCCGCCGAGGTGGCCGTGTCCAAGGTGGCATGCCCGGGCCTCGCCGAGGCGATCAACGAGGCCGATCTGCCCACCATCGACGCCGCGATCGATGCGGCCCTGAATCAGATGGATCCCGGCATGGAGACCATCGTGCTCGGATGCACCCACTACGGTCTGGTCGCCGATCGGATCATGGCCGCTCGGGCCGGAGCGATCACTCTCTTCGACTCCCCGATTCCGGTGGCGAAGCAGACCCTGCGCAGAATCGGAGTCGAGGCACACGGTGTCGGTCCGAACCGGCCAGACACCGGAACGGTCATCGCCACGTACGCCTCGGGCCGTCGTCTCCGGCTGCCGCGCTCACTCGATGCCTACCCGGCAGGTAAGCGACTGCTGGCGCGGGAACGGGAATCAGCGCCGACTTTTTGAAGCCTTGGCGCTTCTTGGGCCATTCCCGAACATCGGCTCGGCATTGTAACCGAACTGGTCTCATTTGACGAACCTGGTGCTAATCTTGAATGGACAGGCAATCGTCGAAGGAGGCGATTCAGATGTTCATCCTCTACATCATCTTCGGGCTGATCGTACTCGGGGCCATCGGCGCCGGAAACAGTCTGAGGATCGTCAAACAGTATGAGCGCGGTGTCGTGTTCCGACTGGGGCGGGTCACCAGCGAAGCGAAACAGCCGGGCATGACGGCCATCGTCCCGTTCGTGGACAAGCTGGAGAAGGTCAACCTGCAGATCATCACCATGCCGATCCCGGCGCAGGAAGGCATCACCCGCGACAATGTCACGGTCCGGGTCGATGCGGTCATCTACTTCAAGGTCGTCGATCCCAGGCGTGCCATCGTCGATGTCGAGAACTATCAGCTCGCCGTCGGGCAGGTCGCACAGACGTCTCTGCGCTCGATCATCGGCCAAAGCGAACTCGACGATCTGCTCACGAACCGGGAGCGGCTCAACCAGGGCTTGGCCATTATGATCGACAACCCGGCCGTTGACTGGGGTGTCCACATCGACCGCGTCGAGATCAAGGACGTCGCTCTGCCCGAGTCGATGAAGCGATCGATGTCGCGCCAGGCCGAGGCCGAACGGGAACGCCGCTCGCGCGTGATCATCGCCGACGGTGAACTCCAGGCCTCGAACAAGTTGGCACAGGCTGCGGAGGCAATGGCGGACACGCCCTCGGCTCTCCAGCTGCGTCTGCTGCAGACCATCGTCGAGGTTGCCGCCGAGCGGAATTCGACGCTGGTTCT
>NZ_JAKDJU010000160.1 GCF_030453725.1 Brevibacterium picturae | reverse complement strand
CTCTCCCGCTACCTCAAACCGCGGATCCCGACCCTGCGGGTATCCCTGCGCGAGATCGCCTCGACGACCCGTGATGCGTTGGCCGCGGCCGGTGTCACCTTCATCAAGCTCGGACAGTTCATCGCCACCCGCGGTGACATGATCCCGCACGAATTCGTCGAGGAGTTCTCTACCCTGCAGGCCGGAGTGCCGCCGGTGCCGTTCAGAGAGGTCAAGGACCAGCTCGAAGCCCAGTGGGGCAGGCCCGTCGCCGAGGTGTTCGAAGAGTTCGACGAGGTCCCCTTCGCCGCAGCTTCGGTTGCGCAGGTCCACCGTGCCGTCACCTGGGAAGGCCGCGTTGTTGCCGTGAAAGTGCAACGACCGAAAATCCGCAAACAGGTTCGAGCCGATTGCGATATCGTCCTCACCCTCGCCGAGCGCCTCGAACGGTCCACCGATTGGGCGAGTAGGGTCGGCATCGGGAAGCTGGCCCGCAGCTTCGTCGATTCCCTGCAGGGAGAACTCGACTACCGCGGGGAGCTGGCGCACATCGAAGCACTTCGCACTGCCGACGAGACTGGTCGATCCACCTCAGGGACAGACTCCATGGTGCGCATCCCGCGGGTGTACAAGGAGTACTCCGGTGAGTACGTCCTCGTCATGGATCTCATTGAAGGCGTTCCTCTCTCGCACGCCACCGAGGTCATCGACAGCCTCTCCGAACTGGCCCGCAATGAGATCGCCCAGGACCTCTTCCTCATGGTTGTTCGGCAGGTGCTGGGCAAAGGCATCTTTCACGCAGATTTGCACGCGGGCAACATCGTCATCTCACCAGCAGGCCGAGCAGGCCTCGTCGACTTCGGCGCCGTCGGCCGCATCGACAAACGAGACCGTCGCGCCATCGCTCTGCTGCTCATGGCCTTCGACTCCCAGAACTCCCAGGCCGCGACTGCCGCAATCCTCGACCTCCTCGGCACTCCCAGTGACGTCAATCTCCGGGAGCTGCAGCGTGAGATCGGACAGATTCTGCTCAAATACGGTGACGGTCAGCCCGGGTCAACCTCGGCGGCTCTGTTCGGGGAGCTCATCGACTTCGTCGTGGACTTCGGGTTCCCGATGCCGGTGTCGGTGGCGACCGCTTTCCGAGCCATCAGCACTTTGGAAGGGTCGATCACAAGGCTCAATCCCGAATTGAACCTGCTGGCCCTGGTCACGCAGAATGGGCGCAGCCTGCTGCGTGAGGTCGGGGGACTGGGCGTCGACCGGCACGAGGCAGCCCTCTACGCGGCCGCAGTGGGTCCACAGATCGCGGAGCTGCCTGGTCAGCTCTCACGGATTGCCGGCCATCTGCAGGACGGTACCCTCGACGTCGGCACAAGTGGTTTGAACATTTCGATGATCAAGAACCTGCTCAAATCCACGGTCGAACAGTTCATCCAGGTGATCGTGTCCACGGCACTCATCCTCGGCGGCGTGATCCTCATGGCCGCGAACTTCGGTCCGCAGCTGGCACCGGAGCTCAAGCTGTTCACGTATTTCGGGGCGTGGGTGCTGCTGGTCGGCAGTGTTATCGCTGCATTGGTGCTGGCACCGGCGCTGAGGCAACGGATGGCCTGGGACAGGTTGGGGTAAGGGCGCGAATGCCGCGGCCACCCTAAATCGTTCAAATACAGCGGATGCGCGATAATATGAGCATATAAGCACTGCAGGCGCCATTCTCCGTCAAGCGCGGAAGGACGCAGTGCTGACTCAAAGTGTGCTTTCTCGGCGCGCCGGTTTCTCTCAAAGTTTCATCAGTGCTTACGAGCGTGGCAATCGAGAACCGTCGGTGGCAGCGCTGAATCTTCTTCTCAATATGGCAGGGTACAGCCTTGCCGCTATACCGGAACCGGAGACACTTCGCCTTGTTCGCTCTCACTCTCGCGAGCTGATTAAAGCGCTTGCACGACTTAGCGCCACGAACATGTCCGTGTTCGGCAGTGTTGCTCGCGGAGACGACCGACCGGACAGCGACATCGATCTGCTTGTAGATCTGGATGATTCTGTCGGTCTCTTCAAGCTCATGCGGATGAGGAGCCGAGCCGAGGAGATCCTCGGCTGCGCAGTCGACATGATTCCTCGCGAGGGGCTGAAGAAGGAAGCTGCTGTGACTGCGTCTCGAGATGAGGTCTCATTATGAGCCGCGATCCTCAAGACGGCATGCTCTGCGACGCGATAGGAGTCCGTCCGATCGAAATTGGAAAGGCCGTCAAAGACCTGCCGTCCCAGCTTCTCGACACTGCGCGCCTCAGGTGAGCTCGTCAACGAGAGTCACGCCCAGTGAGTCCGCCAGCCGATCGACAAGCAACCACCCAGACCCTTCTAGGAGTGCCCCCATGGACGAGAAGTTGGGCACGAGCTGCCAGTCTCCGCGGTCAGTCGGCACTCGATCGGCGAAGAGCACAAGCACTTCCGCTGCTGGGAGCTGATTGATCTCCGTTTGCCGGGAGTGCCAGAGAATACCGGCAATGTTCTGCCCTGAGGTGTGGATGCGTTTGGCCACTCGCCGCGTACAGGGGTAGTGCTCCCGCGGGCTCGAGGCGAGGCCAGCCCGGCCGATTCCCATGGCTTTCAGGCTCCGGTCCCGCAAATCCACGACGGAGAGATCAGTTGGAAGTTTGACTTGAGCGTGTGCCATGCCGAGGAGGGTGGAGACGTTCACTTCTCTCGGGGGCAGGATCGGGACGTCATGGAAACTGGTTTCGAGCAGGGCCGCCTCGAGTGTGTCGGCGAGGTACATGCTGGGGACGCGTGCCTGGGTCCCCGCTTCGTTGAATGGTGAGAACCGAGAGTTCCCTTTGCCCGGGTTGGGTGTGGCGTATCCGTCCACAGTATTGAACACCCTGAACCACTCGCTATCGGCTTTCAACACCGTCAATGGCAATGCGCCGGCCGCGACAGCATCACAGAGTTCGTCAACAGCGACGGGGCACTTCGCGGGATCGGGGCACCTGAGACGCTCTGGCGGCAGAATGATCGGGCTCATGCGGTCCGATCTTTCGCATCCCTCAAATCCTCTGCATAGAGCTCGGCAGCATTCACTGCCCGCTCCGGGCTCGTCTCCGCAACCTTTGCTGGGATCTCATCACTGAGCAGACCAGTGGGTGCGGTGAGCCAAGACCATAGTCCCCAGCTGCCTATGCCGACTTTGAGCAGCGGTGCAATCAGGGTGGTGACGTTGTCATTGAGCGTCCCGCGATGGGTCAGCTGGACTTTTGGGATGAACGTCTTGCCCTCCACGTCGATGGTGAACATGTGGAGTTGCTCCCGTTGCCGTGCCACCCAGGTGCGAACGGTGCTCTGCGAAGATCCGCGCAAGGTTGCCAGGGATTCGTAAGTCTCCACGCCCTCCTCTTCAAGCAACCGAGCCCGGAATGCCACGCTGCGCTGCGCTTGCCTCTGGGTGGCTTCGGGGATGAGCTGAATGGTCCTTGTCAGGTACGAATGGGCCAAACGTTTGGACAGGGAGGAGCGCTCATCGAGTTGTTCCTGGACGATGGTCCGGTACAGCTCGAGGGCATTTTCAACTTCGGCTGGGCTCAGTCCCTCCACGTTGATCTGCGACCATTCGAGGTTCTGGGCCTGCAGTTGACGGTTCTGCGGAGCCCCATATGCGTGTGCGGTCATGGTGTGCCTCCAAACTGTATTCCAAGTGTAGCAGTCTGAATAGTGCAGAGTTAAGAGATTCGACTGCTACATTCAACCCCGGCAAGCGACACTTCTTGCATCAGTCCCCAGATTCGTGCGGTGCACTTGTTGGTCGAATGCCCAAATCCAGCTCTCCTCGAAGCATGATCACCGCAACGAAGCAGCACGCGAGGAAAAGCACTCCTCCCGCAGCAATCGGAATCCTCAGGTCGAAATCGGCCAGAATGCCACCGAGCGCGGATCCGACGGCCAGGCCAGAGAGTCCGAGCACTCGCGTGGCCCCACCGACTCGTCCGAGGAGGTCGTCTGGAACGAGTCGCTGCCGCAACGACAGCGAACAGATGTTCCAAACGACGGCGTGCAGGATATAGAGCGCCAACAGCAAGCCCGCGACGATTGGATTCTGAGTGAGCGCAAGGCCGCCGAGGGCAACTGCTCCCAGGATGAGGCTGGCAACAATCGTCCATCTGGACCCAAGACGCGCGCGGAGGCGCGATGCAAGCATTGAACCGAGGAGACCTCCGAGGGCGGAGAACGCGAGCAGCAGGCCGTAACCGGTGCCGTTCAGCCCGAGACGTTCCCGGGCGAAGAGAACGAGGATCGAGAACGGCAACATGTAGCCGATGCTTGCGAGTGCTCCGATGACGGCCAGGCCGCCGACGACATGGTGGCGTCGCAACCAGGCAATGCCATCGACAGCCTCAGCAAAGACTGACCGTCGGGAGGAATGTGCGTCAGCGGACAGTGTCGACGGACTCCGGGTCGGCAGAGCAAGAGCGATGACTCCCGCAAGCGCCCAGAGCCCGCCCATTGCAAAGGCGGGGACTGAGGCCGCAAGTGCGAACAGGAATCCACCCAGGGGAGGGCCAGCGAATTCATCGGCGATCAACTGCGTCGCTGCAATACGTCCGTTCGCAGATTCCAGTCGTTGGGTCCCGACAAGCGACGGCAGGATCGCTATTGCAGCGCTGTCTGCAACGCTTTCCAAAGCCGCGACTACGGCCATAGCCGAGTACAGCACGATGAGGGAGGAGACCCCGAACTGGATGGTCAGCGCGAATCCGGCCAGCGCACCTCCTCGCAGAATGTTGGCCGCGACGATCAATGTTCGTCGATCAAACCGGTCGACCCAGACGCCGATCGGCAAAGCAGCCACGAGTCGGATCACGGCATAGAGAGTGGCCAATCCGGCTACAAGGCGAGGATCATCCGTCATCGAGGCTGCAAGCAGCGGCATTGAGACGAACGCGAGGCCGTCGGCGAGGTTCGATAGCGCGCTCGTGCTCCAGAGAGCGTTGAAGCCACGACCGATTGCCATGTCCATCAGCCTAGCGGGATCGCTCTCGACGCCGACCATCTCGAACTGTTGAGGTGACGCGAGCCGACAAGTGGCAGCATCGATCGTAACCTGCCCCTCACCGGCACTGACAAAGTCCATGATGAGAGCTCGGCAGACTGTATCGTAGATGCGTCGACCGGTGAGCCAGGTGTGAAGGAGTCAGAGTGTACGTTCTGCATGCTTGTGCACTGCCCGATGCCCAGTACGGAATCGACATCGGCATGTGGGCCGAGGACTCCGCCCTCCCGGTCTCGAGCCCCAGCGCAGCAGTGCGCCAAGTCCGCGACCACCCCTTCGCCGTCCCCACCGACTCACTCGCCGACATTCTCGGGCGCTCAGAGGGGGCTCGCAGAACGCCCCAGACTCTCCTGCTTCCATCCCTGCAGCGCTCGCCCTTGGATCCACCCGAGATGGTGCGCATCCAGCCTCGGCGCCGGTCCTCTTCGGCTCCGTCTCTGCTGCCGTGGTCTGTGCCCGTGATGCGGATTCCCGCTTCCGAACTGTCCTCTGTTCTCGACTCGATCCTGGGGGATCAGTCGGAGGTCGACGTGCGACCGGCCGCCTCCGTTCATTATGTTGCTGAACTTCGCCGACATGGCGAGATGCTCGTGGATCGTTCCCGCGTGCTCCCCACCTGTGTCATCGTCGGCCGAGACGACGAAGACGACAATGACACCACCACCACCGAGGTGCAGGCCCGGTGGCGGGTGTTCGCCACCGGTGCCGACGCCGTGACGAACCACGGTCTGGTCCAGACCATGCCGCCGTCCTTTCGCGCCGCCGCACCGGAGACACCGCAGGCCGAGTTGACCCTGGGACTCTTGGACGGCGTCGTCGACGCCCTCGTGCGCCGGCGCCTGCCCGCAAACCTACTGGCACCTCGGCGGGGCCGTCGTCCCTCCACTCTGCCCGCCGCCGAGACGTGGTTCGAGTCACTGACCGGTGATGATGCACGTGTCGACATCGCCCCCGCCGCGGCGGAAGAACTCATCCGTGAACTCGACCCGTGGGTACGCGAAGGAGCGGAGTCACCTGGTCCGGCACAGTTGGTCCTGCGCCTGCGTGATCCTGAACCTGAAGGAGGCACCCTCACCGAATCGGACGCTGCCGAAGTTCGCTGGCACCTCGACTTCCTCCTGCGCTCACGCAGCGACCAGAGCCTCGTCATCGACGCCTTTCGAGTCTGGGATGACGATGGGAGTCTGGCGAGGTGGCTCGACAAACCCCGCGAGGTGCTGCTGGCCGAACTCGCTCGCGCTCAACGGGTATACCCGGATCTCGAGGCGGGGCTGCGCAGGGCCGAACCGACGGAACTTGAGCTCTCCACCTCGGCGGCCTTCGACTTCCTCAATACTGCAGCGACCGGACTCGCCGAGGCGGGGGTCGAGGTGCAGCTGCCGTCCTGGTGGGGCACGACGCCCAAGGTCGGTCTCAAGCTCCATGCCACACCGACAGACGGCGACCCACAGGAAGCGAAGATCGGCAGGGACGGGCTGGCCAGCTTCGACTGGGCGCTCGCCGTCGGGGACCACGGCCTCAGCGATGACGAGATCGCGGCCCTCATCTTTGCCAAGGCACCCTTGGTGCAGATGCGGGGACAGTGGATTGTCGTCGACCAAGAGCGAATCAGACGTGGACTCGACTTCCTCAAGAACCATGAGGAGGGCCAGATGCCAATCTCCGAGGTGATGACGCTCGCCCTCGGCGATCCTGAGGAACTCGAGACGCCCTTGGAGATCACCTCCGTCGAGGCAGACGGGTGGTTGGGTGACCTGCTCGACGGCACTGCGGCCCAGACCATCGAGACAGTCGACCCACCTGAGGACTTCCGGGCCACACTGCGCCCGTATCAGGCTCGGGGATTGAGCTGGCTGGACTTCCTCGGACGTCTGGGAATCGGCGCCGTCCTCGCCGATGACATGGG
>NZ_JAKDJU010000159.1 GCF_030453725.1 Brevibacterium picturae | reverse complement strand
CGGTGACCGCGCCGGCAGGTGCGCCGGCTGGTTCGGCAGCGACTGCGGCGGCAGCCCCGGCCGCGGTCTCAACGCTGCGCTCGATGAGGCGTCGGCCCTCCTCGGCGGACATCGATGCCCGTTCGAAGCCCGGCGGAGTCGCCTGGTAGCTGGCGGTCGTGATGATTCGGGCACCGGCACGGATGAAGTCGGCGTGCACCTCGGCCAGCGTCTCCGGAGAATCCCGAAGCAGGGCTGCCGACCACAGCTCGTGGCGCAGATCGATGCCGCGGGTTTCGAGGGCGGTGCCCAGACCACCGTCGATGATGAGGGGCTCGCCGGTGGCTTCCGCGGCCTGAAGCATCTGAATGAAGGTTGTCGACATGCTCCCAGTTAAACTTGTCGGGTGACCCGAATCGAATCCTCCGCAGAATCTGAGACAGTCTCGGCCCCCGCCGCCGATGCCCCCGCCATCAACGACCGCTCCCGGTTCGGGTTCGAGGTCGGCACCCGCCTCGAGACGGGCGGGCGCACCGGCGTCATCCACACCCCGCACGGCGACATCGCGACTCCGGCGTTCATCCCGGTGGGAACGAAGGCCACGGTCAAGGCCGTGCGTCCCGACGAGGTGGCCGAACTCGGCGGACAGGCCGTGCTCGCCAACGCCTACCACCTCTACCTGCAGCCCGGGTCCGACCTCGTCGACGAGGCCGGCGGGCTCGGGAAGTTCATGAACTGGCCCGGTCCGACGTTCACGGACTCGGGCGGATTCCAGGTGATGAGCCTCGGCGCCGGGTTCAAGAAGGTCATCTCGATGGAGTCGACGGGGGAGCAGAACGACGATCTCGTCGCCGTGGGCAAGGAGAGACTGTCGAACGTCGACGATGACGGCGTGACCTTCAAGTCCCACCTCGATGGGTCGATGCACCGCTTCACCCCCGAGATCTCCATGGGTGTCCAGCACGAACTGGGTGCGGACATCATGTTCGCCTTCGACGAGCTCACGACCCTGATCAACACCCGCGGCTACCAGGTGCTGTCCTTGGAGCGCACCCGCCAGTGGGCACTGCGCTGCATCGAAGAGCACCAGCGACTGACGGCTGCGCGCTCGCACCGGCCCTACCAGGCGCTGTTCGGTGTGCTCCAGGGCGCTCAGTACGAGGACCTGCGCCGCAAGGCCGCGCACGATCTCGGTGCGATGGACTTTGACGGCTTCGGCATCGGGGGAGCGTTGGAAAAGGAGAACCTCGGCACGATCATCCGGTGGGTGTGCGAGGAGCTGCCGGAGAACAAGCCCCGCCACCTGCTGGGAATCTCGGAACCCGACGACCTGTTCGAGTCGATCAAGACCGGCGCCGACACCTTCGACTGCGTCTCGCCCTCACGAGTGGCCCGCAACGCCGCGATCTACACCCGCGACGGCCGCTACAACCTCACCGGCGCGAAGTACCGACGCGACTTCGGACCCCTCGATCCCGACTGTTCCTGCTACACGTGTCAGAACTACTCGCGGGCCTACCTGCGGCACCTGTACAAGGCCAAGGAGATGCTCTTCTCCACCCTGTGCACGGTCCACAACGAGTACTTCGTCGTCAATCTGGTCGCCGAGATCAGGCAGGCGATGATCGACGGCCGCTTCGCCGAACTCGAAGCAGAGGTGCTGGGCCGCTACTACGCGAAGCAGCGCGGCTAGGCTGCCGCGCCGCCGCCGGGCAGCTCGTAGCTGGGTTCGTGCTTCTTCACGAGTTTGATCACCCGGTAGGTCACGGGCATGAGGATGACTTCGACGGCGACCTTGTACACGAAGCCGAACACGATGTAGTTGATGAAGTCGAGGCCCGGGATGACTCCGGCGAAGGCGATGACGCAGAAGAGCAGCGTGTCGACGAACTCGCCCACGCCCGTCGAGGTGAGCAGGCGGACCCACAGCTTCTGCTCGCCCATGCGCTTCTTCACGGCTACGAGCACATAGGAGTTCAGCAGCTGACCGAAGAAGTACCCGACCAGTGAGGCAGCGACGATGCGCGGGTAGAAGCCCAGGACGGCGGCGAACGCGTCCTGGTTCTCATAGCCCGGTCCCGGTGGTGAGATGAGCACGAGCCAGAACACGAAGGTCGCCAGGATCTGCAGTCCGAAGCCGGTGATGACGGCCTTGCGGGCGGCCTTGAAACCATAGACCTCGCTGATCACATCGCCGAGGATGTAGGCGATGGGGAACAGGAACGCGCCGCCGTCGGTGACGACGGGCCCGAAGCCGATGACCTTCGTCGCGGAGATGTTGGAGATGATGAGCACCGCGGAGAACACGGCGAGGATCACCGCGTAGTAGCGACCTCTGGAGGAGGCGAAGGCCGCGAATCTGCCAGCAGCGCTCAGGCCATCGGGACTGTCAGCACTCGTGCCCTCAGCGCTCGGTTCGTCCGAGCCCTCAGCCTTCGGCACCTTCTTCGACAACAGTGATTTCCTTCCCTCCGGTGATCGCCAACAGCTGTTCATACGTCAGCGGCATCACCGAATTCGGTGTGCCGGCGGCAGCCCAGAGAACAGGATAGTCCTTCAGCGCCGCGTCGACATACGTGGGAATCGGCTCAGGGTGCCCGCAGGGAGCGACACCGCCGATGACCTGTCCCGTCGCGGTGCGCACCAGATCCTTGTCGGCCCGGTCGAGGGAGTTCACACCGATGAGCTCGGCCACGTACTCCGTGTCCACGCGGTGGCGCCCGGAAGTCATGATGAGCACGGGGTCGCCGCCGGCCGAGAAGACGAGGCTGTTCGCGATCGCGCCGACGTCGACACCGACCTTGTCCGCCGCCGAGGCTGCCGTGGGCGTGGCATCGGTGAAGAGCTTGATCTGTGGTTCGATTCCGTTCGCCTCGAGCACCTCGGTGACGGCCGCGTGGTTGCGGTGTTCCTTCGGTTCGGCCTCGGTGACACCGGAAGGCTCGGCAGCCTCGGCGGGCTCATCGTCCTCGGACGAGTCCGAGCTAGTGTCATCCACAGGCTCGGCCAGTCCGCGTCGGCGCAGCAGCGGCGCCACATCGGGACGCGTGCCGAAGAAGCGTTCGATCGCGCTCATGGGGTCGAGCGAGTAGCCGGGGGCCAGGATGGCCTCGCGGAACGCGTCGCCTGCCTCCCGATTGAGTCCGCCCTGGTCCTCGAACCATTCGCTGACCCAGGCGGCGATGACTTCCGAGTAGAGGTAGGAGTAGTAGCCGGCGGCATAGCCGGAGGCGAAGATGTGGCCGAAGTAGGTGGTGCGGTAGCGGGGTGGAACGAGCGTGCTGAACCCGGCGGCGGCCAGGACCTCGGATTCGAAGGAGAGGACGTCGGTGATGTGTTCGCCGGCCTCAAGCGAATGCCACGACAGGTCGAGCATGGCCGCGGCCAGGTATTCGGTCGTATCGAACCCCTGCCCGAACTTCTCACTGTCGACCAGCGCGGTGACCAGCGATTCGGGCATGGGCTCGCCTGTGTCGACGTGCTTGGCGTAGTGGGGGAGGACCTGTGGGTGGAAGCGCCACATCTCATTGAGCTGGGACGGGAACTCCACGTAGTCGCGTGGAACCGCGGTGCCGGCCGTCGACGGATAGGTCGAGTTCGCGAACAGGCCGTGGAGGACATGGCCGAACTCGTGGAAGAGGGTGTTGAGCTCGGTGGGGTTGAGCAGTGTCGGCCGTCCCTGACCCGGCTTGGCCAGGTTGAGCGAGAGTGTGACCACGGGCAGGTGTCCGGTCAGCCGTGAACTCGTGACCAGCTCTCCCACCCACGCGCCACCGCGTTTCGTGTCCCGGGAGTAGGGGTCGATGAGGATGAGTCCCAGGGCACGTTCGTTCGTGTCGGTGGCCTCGAAGGCTCGAACATCGTCGTGCCAGGCGGTGACTGAATCACGCGAGGCGAAGGTGACGCCGTAGAGGCCCGTCGCCGCGCGGAAGACGCCCTCGTTCAGAACAGTGTCGAATTCGAAGTACTTGGCGACCTCGTCGGCGTCGATGTCGAATTCGTCCGCCCGGTACTGTGCGAGATGGTGCTTGACGTCCTCGGCCGCGACCTCGTCGAGGCCGTAGCGTTCCTTGACTGTCGCGAGCTCAGCGGCCAGCTGGGCGTTGGCCGGGGCGATGAGGGAGGAGACGATGTCCGCCGCCGCATCCGGCCCGCCCGCTGTCTGGTTGTCGATGGCGAACGATGAGTATGAGGGGTATCCCAGCAGCTTCGCCTGCAGAGCTCGCAGCGCCGTGGTGTCGGCGACCTGGGTCCGGGTGTCACCCTCGCCTCCTCGAGCACCGCGGGAGGTGGAATTCTCCAGCACCTGCCTGCGGGTCTCGGGCGATTCCAGGGACTCGAGGACGAGCTGTTGGGTGAAATTGTTCAGCGGCAGCAGATACCCGTCCGTTCCACGCTCGGCCGCCCGATTCGCGGCAGCAGCGATCTGGTCATCGCTGAGCCCGGCCAGCTGATCGACCTCGCCGAGGTGGACCGCCAGTTCCCGCGTGTCCTTCTGCAGTGCCCGGGAGAAGGAGGTGCCCAGGGTCGTGAGCTCGGCCGCGATCGTGGACATCTGATCGCGTTCTTCCTCGCCGAGGCGGGCTCCCGCACGCACGAACTCCTCGACAGTGAGCTCCTGCTGACGTTTGTCCTCGGGGTTGAGATCGGTGGATGGAACCTGTTCGATGCGGTGGAAGAGATCGACGTCGAGGAAGATTCGGGTCCGTGCCGCCGACAGACGATCCCACACCTCGGCGACGGCATCGGCGAGTTCAGGACGGAAATGGTTGGCTTCGACGGCACCGACGACAGCCGCGATCCGGGTCATGGGGATGGTGGCGGATTCGAAGCGGACGGTGGTGGAGACGAACGTCGGATCATTCTCATCATCGATGATGTCTTCGACCTCGGAACGGGCGAAGTCCGTGGCCGCACGGACTGCAGCGATCAGCGATGCTGGGGTGACAGCGGAGAAATCGGGCAACGAGAAGTCGCCCCGTGGGTCGAGGAAGGCCTCCCAGACATCGATGCTGTTCGGATCGGAGCTCATCGTCGACGTACCACTTTCTTTGCGTTTCAAGGATTGTGCCTGGTCTCGACCTCGATCCTAACGCGTGTGAGGGCCGCAGCGCATGGTCGCTGGTTACACTTGAGACCATGGTCAAAGGGCAGGGAAAGACGCTGACTCTCAACAGCGCATTCCGGGTGGGCTTCACCGGAACGCTGGGTGTGGGGCTCGCGATCGGGCTGATCATGGCCCTGCAGTCCGTGGCGACCGTCTTCATCTACATCGGGCTGGCGCTGTTCCTCGCCCTCGGTCTCGAACCGATCGTGATGTGGCTGGTCGAGCGCAAACTGCCCCGGCCCCTGTCGGTCGTCCTCGTCGTCCTGGCCTTCATCCTCGTCGTCGCCGGGGCGGTGCTGCTCATCGCCCCGGCCGTCATCAGCCAGATCCAGCAGTTCATCGGCGATCTCCCGGACATCGTCGCGAATCTGGCGGCCACGGGATGGGTGACCGACCTCGAACACAGGTTCACCGGTGCCGTCGATGTCGACAAGATCTTCAACAACCTCGGCGATTGGGCCGCCGACCCGAAGAACGTGGTGTCGCTCGGCGGCGGCGTCGTATCGATCGGCGCCGGAATTCTCAGCTTCCTCGCCGGAGTCATCATCGTCGTCATCCTCACCATCTACTTCGCCGTGACGATGCCGACGATCAAGTCGGCCATGCTCTCCCTCGTCGCAGCGAGTTCGCGACCGACCGTCGAATCCGTCACCGACGAGGTCACCCGATCCATCGGGCGCTACGTTCTGGGACAGGTGTCCTTGGGCATCGTCAACGGTGTCTGCTCGGCGATCTTCCTCACCATCATCGGTGCCCCACTGCCGGCGCTGCTCGCCTTCATCGCATTCCTCGCCTCACTCATCCCGCTCGTCGGCCCGATCACCGGTTCGATCATCATCACCGCCTCCTGCCTCATGGTCTCTCCCGGGCTGGGCATCGCGGCCGCCATCTACTACCTCGTGTACATGCAGGTGGAGGCGTACCTGCTCAGCCCCCGGATCATGAAGACTGCGGTGGACGTGCCCGGTGCGTTGGTCATCATCGCCGCGATCGCCGGCGGCACCTTGGGCGGAGTGCTCGGTGCCGTGGTCGCTGTGCCGGTGGCCGCCTCGGGGATGATCATCATCCGCAAGGTCGTCGTACCTGCCCAGGACAAGAGGTAGGGGCTACTCTTGGTCGTCGGTGCTGTTTCGGCGGTTGCGGACGATGAGTCCGATGACGTATCTGACCAGGTAGTAGGTCACGAAATAGGCGATGGCCATCACGACCAGGGGTGTCAGCAGATTTCCGCCGCCCATCATGGGCAATCCGAGGAACACGGCGACCGTGAAAGCCGCGAGGTAGGGGATCAGGCGGAGAACCGGACTGTCGACATCGCTCATGCTCGTCAGCGTACCAAGTGACGTCTGCGTCCCCTCGGCTCGAAGGCGTGGCCTTCGCCGAGGTGGCCGCTAACATGGGTGGAATGACACAGACCCAATGGCGTGCAGTCCGTGACGGACAGCGATGAACACGCCATGCCTGATCGTGGTCATGCCGTTGACATGACGCTGCCACCCTGGCCCACGGAACGCCCAACCTACGGACGGATCAGTCTGCGGGCGGTGGAAGATCGGGACATTTCGATGGCGCAGGAACTGTCGACCGACCCCTATGTGCCGCAGACGGGTTCGCTGCCGGGCAATGCCACCTCGCTCGAGGCCAGTGCCTGGGTGGTGCGCCAGCAGAAGCGGCACGCGGAGGGGACTGGCTTCTCGTTCACGATTGCGCGGCGTTCGGATGACGCCGCGATCGGTCACTGTGGTCTCTGGCTGAAAGAACTCGACGAAGGGCATGCGAGTGCGGGTTACGCGGTTGTCTGACCCATTCGACCTGGACTATCCCTTCGCCGGTCGCTGGCTGGTCC
>NZ_JAKDJU010000158.1 GCF_030453725.1 Brevibacterium picturae | reverse complement strand
GGTCGTGCTGCTGGGTATGCGCGGAGTCGACGTCGAGGCGAACCGGAAGCCGGAGATTCGGGAAGGCGCTGCGGTGTGAGGTGTGGACCTCAGAGGAGGATTGAGCGTTACAGCACCTGGGAGATATCGATCCTCACACCGTTGGGGCTGCGAACTCCGGAGCCAATGAACAGGACCTCGCTCATCCAGGCATAGGGACCGGACCGGTCAGCACTCAGGCGGGGTACGCACCGAAAGTAGATTCTCTCGGGATCGACGTGTTCACCGTTCATCAGTTTGTTCAGGTCGCTGGTGCTGCCGGTGCGCAGCGCACGGTTCTCCACGAGAACATGGTGCCCGTCATCGGTTTTCAGCACATAGTCTGCCGCGAGGTAGGCAACGGTGTCGATCGGGTACTGCTGGAAGTCGGCACCGGCGTCGAGGACTGTGCCGTTGAGTTCTGGTCCGGTGACTCGGCCGCCGCGGATCGGGACGATTTTGCGCAGCCCGTCGACCGTATTGCCGATCATGATCGGTGCCTCCACTTCAACGTCGATGGTCGCCAGGTACGCCAGTTCCGGAGGCGTGATTTCGTTTGGGGGCGTGCCGGTCGGCTTCCCGGGCACTGCATTCATCCAGGTCTCTCCTCGTAGTCGCCGGTGGTGGCCCTATTCGTACCTCGAGCGGTCACGCGTCGAAGTTGGAACAGCTTTCGCGTGCCTGGTCGAGCGACGTGGAGAGACCGTCGGTGTCCATCGTCGCCCCGTCACTGATGAGCTCGTAACCAATCTTCTCCAGCTCAGCGTCGACCGGTTCGCTCGTACCGCCTCCCCCACTGCCGAACAGGCCTCCTGCAGCCGCCACCTCATTCCACACAGGGTCGTCGCCGAACTTCGGTTCCTCGGACTCCCACGCCGCCGCATCGGGATACTGTTCAAGCGTCTGCTCGACAATTCGGCACCCGTAGACCGTCTGTCCCGTTTCGGAGGTGTCCGCGGCAGACGGCTGACCTTCGTAGCTCGTCGACAGAAAGTCTCCGCAGACAGAGATCGTCGAATCAACGAGGGGCCCGAATTGGTCCCTCTGCAGCGTATTCACGGCACCGACGAGCTCACGGCCCAGATCTTGCACTTCTTGGTCTACGGGATCACCCATCGGTGCAGCCCCACCGAACAGACTGCCAATGGACATCAGCTCAGAAAGAACCCGATCCTCGCCGAGTTCTGGGGGAGAATCTGTCCATGCCTGGCTGTCTGGAAAGTCGGTCTTCACCTTGTCGGCCAACTGGCATCCATATGCGATCTGGTCGTCCGGAGACATTGTCCCGGCCGCCGAGGAATTGCTCTGGGCGCTGTCTTCAGTGCTGTCACCAGATGACCCACCAACGGCGGATTCGGAACCTGAGCAGCCCGAAAGTCCAATCACCAGCGCGAACATCCCAGCGCCGACAGCTCTCGATACAGTCCGCTGTCCCAAGAGAGACGGCCTCGGCGAATCCACGTCACAGGTCTGCATATTTGTCCTCTTCAGAAGGTGTTCGTCGCTCGTCGCCGGCTTCACTGCGGGCGTAATGGTCTACGGAGCCGATTCTGCCATAAGAACGGCGTGGCACCGTTGACTGACTCCCGAGCTCGGCGTCTCGCTGCCGCCGGCCCTCGGCAGTCAACGCCGGAGATGACAAGGCGCGCTGTCGCAGAAGATCGAACTTCCGATCCTCTGCGACAGCGCGCTCGTCATTTCAAGTGTGAACCCGGTCAGTAGTGTCCTGGCGGGTCACTGGCGGGGAATGATTCGTCTTCCCATTCGTCGACCATCTTGTCGTCGTGATCGTGTCGGCTCTGCGCGGATTCTGACCTTTCAGCGGAACCTTCGGTCGCCTCGGCGGGGGAGGTTGAGGACTCGTCCTGCCCGTTCTCTGGCTGGTGATTCTCAGACATGGCTGCACCTCCCCTCGGAAATCAGTGCTCGAACCTGGTATCACCATCATGCGCGCTCAATCGCCCCAGCGATACGGCAACGGCGTGATTTTCGTCAACCATTTCGGACACAATCGCCCGGTAGCGACGGCGACAGCATCAGTCCCCTACTGAGCCGGAGCCTCCCGGAGTAGCATGAGAACCAAGTACGATCTGCGCAATGCGAGGTGTTGGGACATGAACGATGATCAGAACCTGCAGACGAAGGCCGATGAGATCAACAGCAGACTCGATGAGGCGGCCTCGAGGGCCAGCGGACCCGACGTCTCGTACGGATCGACTCCCGGATACGTCCAGGACAATGTCGAAGAGGATGCTCAGGCCGCTGCCGAGGACGAAGGTGTGACGCTCTATCGTCACCCGGACGGCTCGCACGAGGCGGTCGACGAAACGAAGATGACTCCCGAGTCCGACTCAGACGGCTGACCCGCCACGCAAGGATGAAGCCCGGCACCTGAACGACCAGGTGCCGGGCTTCTGAGCATGCCTGCTCCATCAGGCGGTCCAGGGACCTCAGGAACCGGCGGGAGTGAAGTCCGTGCTGCCGGCGAACTCGGGCCGCGGCTTCGGTGCGGCGAAGGGTTCGACGCACGTGTTCTCCACCGAGTTGTAGACGATGAAGATGTTCGACCGCGAATACGGTGTGACATTGCCGTTCGAGGCGTGCATGCAGTTGGAGTCGAACATGACCGCACCGCCGGCGGGCCCTTCGAGGACGTCGATGCCGTACTCATCGGCGAAGTCGCTCAGCGTCTGCGGATCAGGGGTGCCCGCACCCTGCATCACCAGCGACTTCTTGTAGTTGTCCTCCGGTGTGCCGCCGACGCAGCTGATGTAGCGCTGATGCGATCCGGGCATGATCATCAGCGGCCCGTTGAACGAGTAATTGTCGGTCAGCGACAACGACAGGCTCACGGCACGCGGCTCGGGCATACCATCCTCGGCGTGCCAGGTTTCGAAGTCTGAATGCCAGGAGAATTCCTTGCCGACGAAACCGGGCTTGTAGTTGATGCGGCTCTGGTGGATATAGACCTCGGACCCCAACAGCTGTTCAGCGCGGGCGATGACCCGCGGATCATTGGCGATCTTGCGGAAGATCTCGTTGCTGCGGTGGATGTCGAAGATCGACCTGACCTCGTTGGACTTCGCCTCGACAATGGTCGCGTCGTCGTCCTTGATCGTCGGATCGTTGGCCAAACGGTGCAGCTCGGCCCGGAACGTCTCGAGCTCATCCGGGGTGATGAGCTCGTCGATGGTGAGATACCCCTTGTCGTCGTAATGCTGCAGCGTCGCCGCGTCGAGGGGGCCCTGTTCGGCCGAACCGAATGCGATCGGACCCCTGCGGTCGAGAATTTCGGTTTTCTCGCCGGATCGAGTGGGGTAGAGATCCTTGGTTGTCGATGGTGAGATTACAGTCATCATTCTCCTTCCTCGGATTGTGCGAATGCCTCGTCGCCCCGGGACAGGATCTGCGGGAACGACAGAAGCATTCCGCTTGTGCCGCCACGCTAACAGGGGGATCGATTCGGTGAAACCCCCGTTCTGGCTCATCCGTCCTGGTGGTCGAACCGCCGCTGAGACAAGCGCACTTCCTGTTCTCGGGCGGACTAGGATCTGCGTAGCCACCCTCATGTCGTGGCACTTGCCATGTCCCTCGTGTTGAAAGGCAGGACAGATGTCGACCCCCGCCGACTCCGAGCTTCAGCCGCCCGCCTCGCCCAGATCCTCGTCGAGACTTCGCAGCATCCTGGCCAGCTACCGCTTCCCGCTATTCATCCTCACCGGCGTCGTCATCGGCGCAATCATCGGGCTGATCTTCGGCGAGAGGGCCGCGGTCATCAAACCCTTCGGCACCCTGTTCATCAACATGATGTTCACCCTCGTCGTCCCACTCGTCTTCTTCTCCATCTCCTCGGCGGTGGCGGGCATGTCCTCGGCCACGCGACTGGGCAAGATCCTGGGCAGCATGCTCGGCATCTTCGCCATCACCGGCATCGTCTCCTCCATCGTCATGATCGCGGCCCTGTGGATCACCAACGCCACCGAGGGCGTCAAGGTCGAGATGACACAGCCGGAGGACGTCGAAGAGGTCGGGTCGATCGGCGATCAGCTCGTGTCGACCTTCGTCGTCGACGATTTCTCGAAGATCCTCTCCGCCGAGCACATGCTCGCCCTCATCGTCTTCGCCGTCATCGTCGGCGTCGCCACCAGCAGCATCGGCGAAGCGGGCAAACCCTTCGCCGCATTTCTGAGCTCCGGTGCCGAGGTGTTCCTCAAGTTCACGTCGATCATCATGTACTACGCCCCGATCGGCCTGGGCGCCTACTTTGCGGCCCTCATCGGTGAGCTCGGGGCCCAGCTGGTCGGCGACTACGTTCGCGTCTTCCTCGTCTACTACCCGGTCGCGATCGTGTACTTCCTCGTCGCATTCACGCTCTACTCCTTCCTCGCCGGCGGACGTCGCGGCATCAGAAGGTTCTGGTCGAACATCATCGAACCGACGGCGATCTCCCTGGGCACGTCCTCCTCGGTGGCGGCGATCCCGGCCAACCTCCGTGCGGGCAAGCGCATCGGCGTGCCCCGTGACATCCGGGAGACGATCGTTCCCATCGGGGCGACGATCCACATGGAGGGATCGAGCCTGTCCGCGATCCTCAAGATCGCCTTCCTCTTCGCCGTGTTCGGCCGCGACTTCTTCACGCCCGGCAACATCCTCATCGGCATCGCCGTGGCCCTGCTGGCCGGGATGGTCATGGCCGGCATCCCCTCCGGCGGGTTCATCGGCGAGCTGATGATCATCACTCTCTACGGCTTTCCCGCCGCAGCTCTGCCCATCATCCAGATCATCGGCACCGTCATCGATCCTCCGGCGACGACCGTCAATTCGGTCGGTGACCAGGCCAGCTCCATGTTGGTCGCCCGTGCCCTCGACGGGAAGGGCTGGATGGACAGGACCGACGAATCGGAGGAGATCGAACCGACCGACACCCCCGCCGAGGCGGCTGCCCCCGAAAATTCTTGATCACGATCGTATTTCGAAGGTGAAGTCGAAAGCATCCTTGTGCGGTGCATAGACGGTCTACGTGACAAGAGACCCTGCGTCTATGTCGATTCTGCGACATCACTGCAATGATGGTTTCACACACGCGCAACAGTCTCTGTGAATTCCCTCAACAGCGATCTGTCGGCGCTCACCTGCCGTGACGATAATCGACGAGATCGATGACATTTCACTGCCAGTCGCTCACACTGACTGTCACCGCAGGAGGCAATGACGCTATGAACACCACCATCCGCAATCGCGCAGCAGCACTGTCACTCGCCGCGATCGCCGGCCTCGCAGGGGTCTCGCTCACCGGCGGAACCGCGCTGGCTTCAACGAACTCCCCAGCAGATTCCGGCTCCGGCGCCGAGGTCAGTGTTGCCAGCGATGCGCACAGTGACGGCTATCCGAGGAATGCGTCCGGCTACGCGGATGCGCTCGTGAAGGCATGGGGTGCCGGCTCAGACGCGGAAGTCAATGAATACGCCACACCCGGCGTCGTCGAAGCCCTGTCCGAGCATGGTGACGAGCATGCGACGCAGTGGGATCGCATCGCCGCCGACGGGTCCGCCGATTCATCCTCCGTGGTCTATAAGAACAAGGCCACCGGAGAATTGCTGACCTTCGACGTCGATAACGAAGCCGCCACACATGGCGACCACCCAGCGGTTCACCACGTCCACTTCAAGGACCGCGCCCAACCGTCTCGCTGAGCCTGCCACGAGCAGTCGGCAAGTAGACTCGGGAACCATGGTCGACCTGAACACACTGCCCCGCCGCCGCTACACCAAGGGGCCCACCCCGCTTGAGCACCTCGGAGCCTTGAGTGCGAAGCTGGGCGGGCCGCAGATCTGGATCAAACGCGATGACCAACTGGGCCTGACCCAGGGTGGGAACAAGACCCGCAAACTCGAGTTCCTCATCGCCGATGCCCTGGCGCAGGGTGCCGACACTCTCGTCACCGCAGGCGGCGTGCAGTCCAATCACTGCCGGCTCACACTCTCGGCGGCTCGGCGTGAAGGACTCGACTGCCACCTCGTGCTCGAGGAGGACCTCGGCCCCGATGGCAAGCCGGTCCCAGCGGAAGCCGGTGGCAATCCTGCCGAGCACACGGGCAATTTCCTGCTCTTCGACCTCCTCGGCGCGGATTCGGTTGAGGTCCACCCCAATGGCAGCGAGCTCATCGCCCGCGCCGACGAGCTCGCTGCCGAACTCAAGGGACAGGGGAAGAGCCCCTACGTCATCCCCGTCGGCGGCTCGAATATCACCGGGGCTCTGGGGTATGTCGATTGCGCGCAAGAACTGCTCACCCAGTTCGCCGAGGTTGGGCTGGACGTCTCGTCGCTCGTCACCCCGAGCGGGTCTGCCGGGATGCAGGCCGGACTCATCGCTGGTCTCCACGCCGCGGGCAGTCAGATCCCGGTCGTCGGGATCAACGTCAGCCGCACACAGGAGGACCAGGAACAAAAGATCGTGGGCCTCGTTGATGAGGTGGCATCGTTCCTCGAGCTGCCGCCGGTCCCCCGCGATCGCAGTGTCGGCCTGGGCGGCTACTTCGGCACCGGCTATGCACTGCCCACACCCGGAATGGTCGAGGCGGTGCGTCTCTTCGCCGAGACCGAGGGCATCCTGCTCGATCCCGTCTATACGGGGAAGGCCGCGGCCGGGCTCATCGATCTGGTCCGCCAGGGGCGGTTCGAGCCCGACGACAACGTGGTCTTCATCCATTCGGGTGGAGTGCCCGGACTCTATGCTCGCGCCGGAGCATTCGCTTAGTCTGGGTCCAATGCCGAACGTCTTCTCAACCGACCTATTTGCGTGACTCACCTACCTGGAGGAAAACACCATGACAGTCTCGACCGCTGATCTCTGGGACGAACGAGGACCAGAACTGGATTCGATCGCTTTGAACTTCGGTGACTTCGGCGCCAAGGACTCGTTCTCCGGTCCGGCTCGAACCGT
>NZ_JAKDJU010000027.1 GCF_030453725.1 Brevibacterium picturae | reverse complement strand
TAGGCGGCCCACCAGTTGGATTTGTCGCCGTAGAAGACGATCGTGTCGTCGCGTGCAATGCCCTTGGCGGACATGAGTGCGGCGAAACCTTCGCCGTCGACGTAGTCGCGGGTCACGGCGTCGTTGAGCTCGGTGTGCCAGTCGACCTTCACCGCTCCGGGGATGTGCCCGGTCTCGTAGAGGAGAACGTCCTCATCGCTTTCGACGATGACCAGTCCGGGTTCACCGGCATGCTCGGCCACCCATTCGGTGCTGACCAGTCGTGATCCGTCTGCGTATTCGGCGAATTTGGCCGTGGAATCGGCCGGGATCGCTGTGCTCACTCGCTCCTCCTCAAGAAGATGTGTGTTGGAACTCTGTGTGGCTCAACGCCACTGCCCACCAGCATATTCCTCTGCAGCGGGATGCCGGCCCCAGGGTGTCACACATGAGAACCGGGTGTCATCGCTGAGGTCCAGGTGTCATCTGCCTGCGAAGAACGCCTGCAGGGAGGAGATGAATGTCTGCGGTTTCTCCGAGTGGACCCAATGGCCCGATCCCTTGACGGTGAGCAGCCTCGTGCGGGGGAAGAAAGAGCGCATGAGCGGCAGATCCTCGCGGGAGACGTAGTCCGAGTTCTCGCCTGCGATCCACAGCACCGGATTGCCGAACGTCGCCTCCCCCATCTCAGGGAAGTCTCCGATCGCAGGAAGGCTCTCATGCAGCAGGGTGAGGTTGGGCTGCCAGGCATATCCCGCCGATGTGGTCCGCAGGTTCTGCAGCAGAAATCCCCTGATCGTGTCCTCGGGGATCTTCTCCTGCAGAGCCTCGTCCGCGGCGGTGCGGGAGTCGATCTGGTCGAGATCGAGCTCGGCGAGGCTGGAGAGCAGGTGCTCGAACACTCCCAGGGAGCCGCCTGCAGTGGGGGCGATGTCGACGACGACCAGGCGGTCGATGAGCTTCGGGTGCCGCAGGGCCAGGATCATGGCGACCTTGCCGCCCAGGGAATGACCGACGAGGTGGACGGGAAGGTCATCGGGGTCGGTCACCTCGGCGATCATCTCGGCCACGGAGTCGGCCATGTCCACATAGCTGAACTCCTCGGTCCAGGCCGAATCACCGTGGTTGGGCAGGTCGACGAGGAGGCTCGAGTAGTCGGGTTCGAGGGTCTTGGCGATCGAAGTGAAGTTCTTGCCACGGCCGAAGAGGCCGTGGAGGAACACGATGCGCTCACCGGCGCTGCCGATGAGTCTGGTGGCGATGTCAGTCACGCCACCAGCCTACCCGGGAGTCTGCGCACGCTCAGCCGACACCGGTGACCGTGCGCTCGAGCGTCGCCAGCGACTCCTCGAGGTCGTAGCGCCACCGCCACCCGCCGGGGCGAACGATCCCGTCCTCATCGGCCTGGCCCGGGTCCCAGGCGATCGCGTGATCGGGTTCGAACGTGGTCACGGTGTTGTCGATGCGGTAGTCACCGTTCTCGGCGTCGAAATGCATGTTCATGGAGAAGATCTGTCCGGTGCCGGTGATCGGATCGGCATCGATTGCGTCTCGCACCCAGTCCGTGGTTTCGGTCTCCTGGTGCCGGTTGGGATCGCTGAGGACCGCGAAGATCGACCGGGCGGGGGCGCTGATCGTTCGGGTGCGGATGATGTCGTCGTTGGGGTAGTTCGCTGCTTCGGCCATGCGATCAGCCTATTCACTCCGATTAGCCTTGAGAAGAGCCGGGGACGAGGTACTCACAGGTAGGGTGAGTCCATGCACTTCTCCGATTACGACACACGACTTGCCGGGTATGCGGTGATCGTCAACCAGGACAGGGAAATCCTGCTCAGCTGGTTCAACGGCGGCAACGAACCCGCCCATGCGCTGTGGACCCTGCCCGGCGGTGGAATCGAGTTCCACGAGAGCATCGAGGCCGGAACGATCCGTGAGATCAAGGAGGAGACGGGCTTCGATGCAGAACTGGTGCGGCCGCTGACAACGCACACCTTCACGGAGAACCGCAGCAATTCCTCCCGTCGCAGGTCGGTGTCGCGCCCGTTCAAAGGGGTTCGGGTCGTCTATGAGGCGCGCATCACCGGAGGCACGCTCGGTACTCTCGAGATCGATGGGACCACGGATCGGGCCGAGTGGCTGGCCATCGATTCGCTGGGCGGCGTGCGCCACGCCCGCATCATCGACGTCGGCCTCGATGCCTTGCGCGCCGCAGCGTAGCTGAGCACCGCTGCGGCGCTCGGGTCATTTGAGGGTGTCGGCGACGAGGTCTGGCATCTGCTCCGCTGCGAAGGACGCCGAGAGCACCGAGTTGAGCGAGAACGCCTGTCGGACGTCGTTGAGGTCTTCGGTCAGCACCAGGCTGCGACCGTCCTCGACTGCGGGGATCCGCTTGAAGGCGGCGTTCTCGGTGATCTCCGCATCGGGGATGTAGATCGGGAAGGCGACAAGCAGGTCCGCGTCGAGGCCGCCGAGCTTCTCCTCGGACACGGTGGCGGTGAAGCCCGAGGGCTTGAGGGCTGCGACCTTCTCGGACTGCTTGAACCCGAGATTTTCCATGAACTGGACGCGCTCGGAGCCCTCGACATAGGCGCCCCAGCCTTCCGAGGTCTTCGCTGCCACGGTCACGGACTTCCCGTCGAATTCCGGATGGGCTTCACGCGCGGCCGTGTATTTCTTGTCGAGGTCGTCGAGGAGCTTCTCACCTTCGTCCTCTTTGCCCAGGGCCTGGGAGACGAGGTCGACCTGCTGGTCCATGGTCGTCAGGTAGTTGTCGCCGCCTTCGGGCGCGCCCACTGTCGGGGCGATCTCTGAGAGGCGATCGTAGCGCTCCTGTTCGCCCGAGCTCTTGGTGTCGAGGATGAGGTCGGGCTCGAGAGCCGCGATCTTCTCATAGTCGGGCTCCATGGTCGCGATGATCTCCGGTGCCTCGTCGTAGAGGTCTTCGGCCCAGGGACCCACACCATTTCCGCCGAATTCCACCCAATCGGAGGCGCCGACCGGCTGCACACCGAGGGCCAGGGCGGTTTCCGCGTCGCCCCACCCCAGGGCCACAACCTTCTGTGGGTCCTGCGGGACCTCGACGGAACCGAACTTGGTGTCGACGCTGATACCGGGGGCGGCGTCTTCCTCACCGCTGCCGCCGCCGCAGGCAGCGAGCAGGAGAACGGAGGCGAGCACGGGAGCGAGTATTCTGCGCATGAGATCCTTCTGATTGAGTTAGGCGAGCCTAGCTTAACCCATGCGCAGGATCACTGCGACTGCAGGGATCGCCCTCGCGGCGACCCGAACCGGGGGCTCATGCCTCAGTTTCCTGTCTGACCTCGAGTCCTTCGACGTCCATCTCGGCCAGGCTCACGGTCCGTGAGCGACGGCCGGTGACCAGCCGGTGGATGACCCAGACCAGCAGGAACGCGGGCAGCCCGATGTAGGCGGAGGCGACTTCGAGGACGCGTCCGTGGGCGACGGCTTCGATGTTCTGCCCGATGATGACGATGACGAGCATGCCCAGGGCGATGATCGGACCGATGGGAAACAGCGGCGCCCGGTACGGCAGATCGGCGAGGTCACGACCCTGCTTGATGTAGGCGCGACGGAATCTGAAGTGGCACCAGGCGATGCCGACCCACACGATGAACCCGGACAGGCCGGAGACGTTGATCAGCCAGGTATAGGCCCCACCATCGCCCATCACCTCGGAGAGGAAGCCGAACAGACCGATGACCGCAGTGGCCAGCAGAGCCATGACGGGAACTCCGCGTTCGTTGAGGCGGGCGAACAGCCTCGGCGCGGTTCCTTCCCTGGCCATCGCGTAGAGCATGCGGGTGGAGGCGTAGAGACCGGAATTGCCGGCCGAGAGGATCGCAGTGAGGATGACGGCGTTCATCACGGACGCGGCCACGGCGATTCCGGCCCGCTCGAAGACCAGAGTGAAGGGTGAGGCGGTGACGTCTTCGTTGGTGGCCGAGGCCAGCAGCGAGGGATCGGTGTAGGGCAGGAGGAAGCCGATGATGACGATCGCGCCGATATAGAAGAGCATGATGCGCCAGAACACGGTGCGGATGGCACGTGGCATGTCCCGGCGAGGGTTGGCCGACTCCCCCGCTGTCACACCGACGAGCTCCGTGCCCTGGAAGGAGAATCCGGCGATCATGAACACGCTGATGATCGAGACCCAGCCACCCACAAATGGCGCTTCGCCTCTCGTCCAGTTGCTCATACCCGGCGAGTCACCGCCGATGAGACCTAAGATCATGAGCACCCCGAGGACGAGGAAAGCGAGAACGGCCGTGACCTTGATCGCGGCGAACCAGAATTCTCCCTCGCCGAAGGCCTTGGCCGAGAGAAAGTTGAGCCCGGTGAGCAGGGCGAGGAAGACCGCCGCCCAGACCCAGGACGGCACGTCCGGCAGCCAGAAGGACATGATGACCCCGGCTGCGACGAGTTCGGCTGCGAGGGTGATGGCCCAGTTGAACCAGTAGTTCCACCCCATGGCGAACCCGAAGGAGGGGCTGACGTATTTCGAACCGTAGGTGTGGAACGATCCGGCCACGGGCAGATGGGTCGACATCTCCCCCAGAGACTGCATGACGAAGAGGACCATGATCCCGATCGCGGCGTAGGCCAGCAGTGCACCGCCGGGGCCTGCCTGGGAGATCGTGCCGCCGGAACCGAGGAAGAGTCCGGTCCCGATGGCACCGCCGATGGCGATCATCTGCAGATGACGTGACTTCAGCCCCCGTGTGAGTTCGCGTCTTTGGCCCGCCGAGGTGGCTGTTGCGTTCATCGTGTCCCTTGTGTCTCGTACGGTCGGTGTCCCGTTCGGGCCCCGGCCATTCTTACCACATTCAGGCCTCGGGGATGCGCACCTCGTCCGGCCCGGCAGGGTGCTTGAGGAGGTCGATGATCGGGCCCAGCGCCGTTCTGAGGCTCACCAGGCGAAAGAGCATTCCGCGCAGGCCCGCCAGTGCCCGGGGCAGGTAGAACATGAGGCCCGCCAACTGGCGCGAGTTCGTCTGGGCCTGTTCGACCCGGGGCCGCTGCACTGCCTCAAAGCGGCTCAGCGCGTCGGGCAGCTGCGCGGATGAGGTGGTCTCAAGAGAGGCTGCGAGCATCCGAGCCGATTCCATCGACATTCCGGCTCCGATGCCGGCCGTGGGCAGGAAGCCTGCCGCGGCGTCGCCGAGGAGGACGGTGTTCGCCGTGGTCCACTGGGAGCTGCGGAAGTCTCGCAGCGCCCAGAAGTAGGGATCATCCGCCTCGGCGACGGCGGTCAGTGCGGTGTCGATCCTCGGTGTCAGCGTGGTGAGTTTGCTGCGCACCTCGGCGGCGAAGCGTCGCGCCCCGAGCGGTTCCCGCGAGTCTGGCCCGCCCAGGAAGACACCGATTCCGTCCTTGACCGGATAGGCACCGAGGAAGAAACCCTCGCCCCAGAGTTCGTCGACCTGGTCAGTGTCGTCATCAGCAGGCGCCCAGGCGACCCATCCGCCCCAGGCGGTGTCGACGGACCCTTCCGACTCACCACCGGGAACGAGCGCTCGGGTATGGGAATTGAGTCCATCGGCGATGACGACGAGATCGAATTCGGCCTCGTGCATCTCAGGGGCGTCGCCGTGGACGCCGGTGGCCACCTGCACCCGGGCAGGGACCGTATCTGATGCAGGCTCACCGTCTGCGATGGCGTCCAGAGAAGAGTCGAAGGAAACCGGGCATGATGTGCCCGCAAGCACCGTGATGAGCTCGCCGCGTGCGATGCCCCTGTAGTCTCCGTACTGCGCAAGCAGACCGCCGAGGCGATCCTGGCGAATGGTCTTGCCGGTGTGCGCGTGGAAGGTGTAGCGGTCGATGGCCACGCTGCGGTCGCGATAGTCCTCGCGGACCTCGAGTCCGTCGAGGACCGGATCGACCATGGGCATCAGAGCGAGCATGTATCCGGCATGCTCGTCATCGGCCATCGTCTCGGCATCCCGAGAGCGCTCGATGAGCACGGGGTGCTTGCCCTGTCTGCGCAGCAGTTGGGCGAGCGTGACTCCGGCGATGCCGGCTCCCACGACGAGGATGCGCAGGTCATCAGTCCCTGCGGCCTCATACTGTCGAGCAAAGGACGTCCCTGTGATCATCGCATCTCCTCACGGTGCCGGCGCACCGGGATGCGCGAGCAGATCGGTCCGGCCCACTCCCTGTGGACTGCCTGGTCCAGTCACGGTAGCATCGATTGGACCAGGCAGTCCATAGAATGTGAGGTTACGACATGACACAGACCGCATACGCCCGCATGCCCGACGCCAAACGACAGACCTTGGTTCTCGCCGCGGCCCGAGAGTTCGCCTCGCACTCCTTCGATCAGGCGTCCCTCAACCGCATCATCGCGGACTGCCACATGAGCAAGAGTTCCTTCTATCACGTGATCGAATCCAAGGAGTCTCTGCTCACGCTGGTCGTCGATGAGCTCCGCGACGACGCCGCCCAGGACTGGACACCGCCGGAGCCCGCAGATTTCGCCCCGGACTTCTGGGCCACCGCGGGCCTGGTCTTCCAGAACGCGCTGCACGTGTGGCCGCACAGCCGGGCGCTCGCTCTGCTGTGGCGAATCGTCCACGCCAACCGGGGCGATCCTGCGGTGGCGGCCCTGGGGAGTTCCTTCGAGAGCTGGGTCGCCGCCGCATTGGACGTCGGACGGCAGACCGGCGCAGTCGATTCGGCCTGCCCGGTCGAGCTGCAGGTCCTCGCCGCAACGACCCTGCTGACCGCCTTCGACGAATGGGCGCTGCTGCGCACCGAAAGCGACGACGGCGGCGGCCTCGAGACCGCCGCCGATCATCAGTTCCGTCTGCTCAGGCGTTTGCTGGAGGCGTGATGCGCTCTCCTGCTGGCTCCGGAGCGACCGGAAGCCCTCGGGCAAGCTCGGGTCCGAGGTCGGAGATGCTGCGCGCACCCATCAGCCCCATGGCGGTCAGGATCTCCGCCCGGATGAGGTCGATGGTCTTCTCCGCGCCGCGCTGTCCACCTGCCATGAGTCCGTAGAGGTAGGCCCTGCCGATGAGGACGAAATCCGCACCGGCGCACAGGGCTGTCACGACATCGGTGCCGGACATGATCCCGGAGTCGAGGATGAGTTCCATGTCCTCACCGACCGCCGCCCGCACCTCTGCCAGCGCGGTGAGCGAATCGGGTGCCCGGTCGAGCTGGCGGCCTCCGTGGTTGGACACGACCAGGCCGTCGGCGCCGATGGACCTGGCCCGGCCGGCATCGTCCGCGGTGAGGACGCCCTTGACGAAGAGTTTGCCCTTCCACTGTTCACGGATCCACTTGAGATCATCGAGGTCGAGGGTCGGGTCGAACATGGACCGAGTCATCTCGGCCAGCGATTGGGAGGTATTCGACAATGACGCATACTTCGGGGGTTCGGTGGTGAGGAAGTTGAACCACCAGCCTGGCCGGTAGGAGGCGTCGAGGATGGTCTTCAGCGTCAGCTTCGGTGGGATCGACAGGCCGTTGCGGTTGTCGCGCAGGCGCTGTCCGGTGATCGGGGTGTCGACCGTGACGAGCAGTGTCTCGTAGCCGCTGGCCTGGGCCCGCTGGAGCAGGTCGAGGCTGCGCTCGCGATCCTTCCACAGGTAGAGCTGGAACCAGCGCGTGGAGCCGGGTGCCGCCTGCGCGACCTCTTCGATCGACCGGGTTCCCATCGTCGACAGGGAGAAGGGGATGCCGGCCTTCGTCGCGGCTCTCACTCCCCCGATCTCACCCTCGGAGTGCATCATCCGCGTGTAGCCGGTCGGCGCGATGCCGAATGGGAGCGAGACCGTCTGATCGGCGATCGTCGTCGAGGTGTTCGGGGCATCGACCCCGTGCAGGATGCGCGGGAGGAGTTCGACATTCGCGAACACCTCGCGGTTCTTGCGCAGCGTGTGCTCGTCGAGCGCCCCGCCGTCGACGTAGTCGAAGGGCGCTGTGGGAGTCACGCGCTTGGCGATTCGCCGCAGGTCCCAGACATCGGCCGCCGAGTCGAGCCGGGCCGCCACCCGGTCGAGTCGGGGCAGACCGAACTGCAGGAGCGGGGCGAGTTCTTTCACGTCGGGCAGCTGCCTTTTCATTCTTCTCCTCTGGTTCAGCACTGAGCTGCGAGTCTAGCGAGGGTCGGCACTCGCTGGAAGTGGGACCATCATGAGAGATATTCCCACTTACCACCTTATGTGGGAATATCGTCTACACTATTCCCATGTCCGATTCTTCCGTGCCCGTCCCAACTTCGCGGACGGAGACCAGGCCGTGGCGCCAGGAGTTCCGGGGCGGCACGATCGACGACAGAACCTTCGCCGAGGTCGCGGTGTCCATCCCCGCCCGGATCGGCGCAGTCGACCTGCAGCTGCCATCCGAGCTCACCACCTTGTCAGAGACCGCAATCCGTGCGATCTCCCGACTCGATGCCGAGCACGGCAATACTCTGATTCCGCTGTCATATCTGCTGCTGCGCAGCGAATCCATTGCTTCATCGAAGATCGAAGCGGAGGAGGCGCCCATCGATGACTTCGTCAGGGCGCTGCACGGCGCGAAATCCAATTCCTCAGCTACGGCGATGGCCGCTGCGACAGGAGCCTTGGATCTGCTCACATCGGGAGCGATCAGTGCCGACTCAGTCTCTCGCGCTCATCGCCTGCTCCTGGCCGACGACACCAGCGAGGCCCACCTGGCCGGGCGATATCGTCCGCTGCAGAATTGGATCGGCGGATCTGATCATTCGCCGCGCGGAGCGCTCTACGTTCCCCCTCCCCCGGAGCTTGTTCCCGGGTTCATGGACGATCTGCTGGCTTTCGCCCTGCGCGATGACATTCCCACGATCGCTCAGGCCGCCGTGGCCCATTCGCAGTTCGAGGCGATCCACCCGTTCACCGACGGCAACGGACGCATCGGCAGAGCTCTGGCGGCGGGGATCCTCCACTCGCGAGGAGTTACGACCGGAATCACTGTTCCGCTGGCTGCCGCGTTGGTCGAGGTTCGCGACCGGTACTTCGGTGCCCTGAATTCCCATCACTCGGGCGACGCGGGACCGATGATCTCGCTCTGGTCCAAGTCCTCGGTGATCGCCGCGGAGGAGGCCCAGCTGACCGCACATCGGCTGGCTGCACTGCCGAATGTTTGGCGGGACCTGATCGGCCGGCCGCGTGAGAACAGCGCCGCGGCCCGCATCCTGGTCTACCTCGCATCGGACCCGGTGTTCACGATCGACGACCTTGAGGACTCCTTGCACCTGTCGAGCTCCTCGGCGAACAGGGCAGTCTCCTCCCTGACGGAGGCTGGGGTCCTGCGTGGCCTGACCAGTCGCAAACGCAATCAGATCTGGGGTGCCGACGACGTCCTCGCCGAGCTCGAAGACCTCAACCTGCGCATCGGCGACCGGGCCCGTTCCGAACTCTGAACACCTGCTTCGCCACGATCGGCTCAGGACTGGTCGAGGTAGTGCAGGACCGCTGCCACCCGTCGACTCGTGGTCTGGCCGGCGTGCAGACCGAGCTTGTCGAAGATCGCACTGATGGCCTTCTCCACCGAACTGATGGACACGTAGAGGCGTTCGGCGATGCCGCGATTCGACAGGCCCTCGGCCATGGTCTCGAGGACCTCGTTCTCACGGGGTGTCAGCGCCGAGAGCGAGTTCTGCTTCTCCGAGCCGCTCAGCAGCTGCCTGACCACCTCGGGGTCGATGACGGTTCCACCCGCCGCGATGCGGTTGACGGACTCGAGGAAACCGTCGATGTCGGTGACCCGGTTCTTGAGCAGATACCCGACGCCGACGGTTTCGGTGCTCAGCAGCTCGGTCGCGTATTCGCGCAGTACGTATTGACTGAGCACGAGAACACCGATCTCGGGGAAGCGCCGTTTGATCGCCAGCGCGGCCTCGAGTCCTTCTGTGGTGTGGGTCGGTGGCATCCGCACATCCACGATCGCCAGGTCGGGGCGCTTGGCAGCGACCGCGGCCAGCAGCTGCTGGCTGTCATCGACCGAGGCGACCACCGCGATGCCTTCGTCTTCGAGCAGACTGCGCACCCCCTCTCGCAGCAGCACGGAGTCATCGGCCAAGGCGACTCTCAGAGCACCATTGTCGATAGCCTCGGCGCTGGGGTCAGACGTGCTGGGGTCAGACATAGGGGATCTCCGCTCTCACAGTGGTGCCGACATTCTCTGTGCTCTCAATCGTCAGCGTCCCGTCCAGTGCCCCGACCCGACGCGACAGCCCTTTCAACCCTCCACCGGTGGTATCGGCTCCACCGGATCCGTCATCGACCACCTCGGCGAGCAGCCTCTCCTCATCGTCGACGACGCTGATTCTGATACTCGTGGCATCGGCATGTTTGACCACGTTGGTCACGGCCTCCCGGACGACGAAATAAGCGGCCGATTCAGTGGCCTGCGGCGCCCTCCTCGACGGGACTGCGGTGAGGGTGACCGGGACCGGGCAGTGATCGGCCACCCGGTTGAGGACGGTGCTCAGGCCATGTTCGTCCAAGGCCGTGGGATAGACGCGCCAGGCGACCTCCCGCATCTCGTCGATGAGGTCCTGGGACTGGGCCAGGGCATCGTCGAGGAGCTCACTCACCTTGTCCGCGTCCTTCGCCCGCTGCGTCCGGGCGATGAGCACGGACAGGGAGACGACGTTCTGCTGGACCCCGTCGTGCAGGTCCCGCTCGATCCGGCGCCTCTCCTCGTCGATGGCCATGACCACACCGTGGCGGGTCATCAGGAGCTGGGTGATCCGGGTGTGCGGTGCGTTGGGTCGGCTGACGTCGGTGGATCGGGAGTCGATCTTGCCGTGCAGCCAATTGGCCGCCTCGGCGAGAATGATGACTCCGATGAGGTTGGCGGCCCCATAGAGCACACCGACGAACAGCGTCGGCTGGCTGATGGTCCACAGGTCGAAGCCGATGGTGACGCTGCCGCCGATGAACAGCCCCTGGATGAGGGAGCCGATCGTGACGACGAGGAATCCTGTGAGCAGGTTGAGCACGGGTACTGCGATGAGGCCGGCGACCGCACCATTGAGGAGGAAGAACGAACGCGTGTTCGGATCGTGGCTCATGACGATTCCGAAGCATCTGAGCTGCCGGGAGCGTTCCCAGCCGAGGACCCTGCGACTCAGTCCTGAGTTGGGGGCAGGGACAGCGGCCAGGAGGAGCGGAATGCACAGCAGCACTCCCCACAGGATGCCGACCACCGAGGCGCTCCAGCGTGTGACGAACATGCGGGACTCTCGGGGAATCCTCGCGGTCAGCGATGTCGGCCAGGGCATGGGTCGATCGTAGCAACGCAGTGTCCCGACTCCTATGCGTCGCTCTGCAGACTTCGCTTCCGGTTTTCCGCATCGTGTGTCCGGGCTTCTGCGCACAAGACTATTCCTCGCCCCGTGTCGATCTCCGCTTCCGGTCAATAGCGTCGGTGAGTATGGATCTTGCACTCGATATCCTCCGCACAAGCGTCGAATCACCGTGGGTGTATCTCTTCGTCTTCGCTATCGCCGGCTTCGACTCTCTGGTCCCGATCGTCCCGGCCGAAACGGTTCTCATCTCCGCCGCGAGCTATGCGGCTGCCGGCGCCCCGAATCCCGTGGGCCTCATTCTGGCAGCAGCAGTCGGTGCGCTCACCGGTGATGTCGCCGCCTATCTCGTGGGGCGCGGGGGCGACACACTTGTGTTTCGGTGGACTCACCATTCGCGCGTGCGTGGCCTCATCGGTCGCACCGAGGAGATGTTCGCTCGCCGAGGCGGGGCTGCGCTCATCGCCGGTCGTTTCGTTCCCGGCGGTCGCACGGCCACAACCGTGACCGCGGGGACGGTGGGATATTCGCCGCTTCGGTTCCTCGCCTTCGATGCGGCAGGGTGCCTGACGTGGGCACTGTATTCGACGGGCGTCGGTCTGCTCGGTGGCGTGGTCTTCGACGATCAACCGCTCTTCGCAGTGGGGCTGGGGATCGGAATCGCACTCATGATCACCGGTGTTGCCGAAGTCACGGGCAGTCTCCTGGCCAGGAGACGGACACGTTCGGATACGGATCCGGCGGCTGTCCGAAGCGGTCCGGATTGGACAGCTCAGGCTGTGGACGTGGCATGATGAAAGGGATGTCTCAAGCACTCGTGTGGTATGTCAGCTACGGATCGAACATGCATCGTGACAGGCTCGCCTGTTACCTGCAGGGAGGCCGACCCCCGGGTGCCTTCGTCACCTACCCGGGCGCAAGGGACACTGCTCTTCCTTCTGCGGAGATGGGCATCGAGCTCCCCGGATCCATCTACTTCGCCGGTCGTTCGACCGTGTGGGGCGGCGGCGGGATGGCGTTCTACGACCATCATGTGCCTGGCCCTGCACCGGCCAAGGCCTATCTCATCACCGCCGAGCAGTTCGCCGATGTCGCCGACCAGGAGATGAATCGGCCGCCGTCAGCCAACAACCCGCTCGAGACGCTCGCGTCCCAGCTGCCTGTCGGCTCCACTCATTCGGTGGGACCCGGCGGCTACGAAACCTTGCTGGTCCTCGACCGCAGAGACTCGATCCCGATGGTGACGTTCACTGCTCCACACGGATCCGATGCAGTCACGCACAGGACGCCGAATGAGTCCTACCTGACCATGCTGCGTCGCGGAGTCGATGAGATCAAGGCTGTTTCCGAGTTCTCGACCGGAGCAGAGTCTCGCCGGCCCGCAGCTGCACAAGTGTGAGATCGAGCAGCGGCGTCGGCACACCGAGATCGGCTGCAGTGCTCGCCAGATGTCCGAGGATGTGCTCAGTTTCGCTGGGCAGGCCAGAGGTCACGTCACGGTAGAGCGATGAGGTGAACGCGGAGTCCTCGGCGGTCAGCATCGACAGTGTCATCGTCCTCGCCTTGGCTGACACCGGGTGTCCCCCGGCATTCGCAACGGCTTCGAGCTCATCGACGATCCGAATGATCTCCGGTTCTCCCCCAGCTGACATGATCGCTCCGACCGGCGCCCGGAACAGACAGGTGACAACGCCTGCCGCGGCGATGAAGATCCATTTCTCCCACAGCGCATCCGTGATGGTCTCAAGGATCTGCAGTGTGTAGCCGGGAACATCGAGAGCCTCGGCGATGGAGGCCGGGACCTCTTCCCCGTCGAGGTCGCCGATGGTCATAACGGCCAGGTCGGTCATCTGATGGACTGCTCCGTCCTTGACCGTGCCGACGATCTTGACCAGCCCGCCGAGCACCTGGCCGGGAAATTCCTCGACCAGACGCTCGATCTGGGCCATGCCGTTGAGGAACGGGATGATGAGGGTGTGTTGGCCCACCGCTGGTCTGATGTCATCGATGATCGTCTCCAGCCCGTTGGCCTTGACTGCGACGATCACCAGGTCGAATGGGCGTGAATCGCTGCGATCTGCTGCAGTGCGCTCGGCCGCGGCCAGTTCTGCTGCGGTGAGGACGGGGATGTGGTTCGTCCGGTCTTCACCGGGGGCGATGAATCGCAGGCCATCGGCTCGCATCGTCTCTGCTCGGGCGGCGCGGACGAGGAGCGTCACGTCACGGTCTGCCTCGAATAGGCGGGTTCCGAACGCTCCGCCGGTCGCGCCGGCTCCGGCGATCAGTATCTTCACGGTGTGCTCTCCCATGTCAGGCGGATTCTTTCGCTGTCGCGCTGTGTGCCATCACAATGCTTGTCTGAGTTCTGTGGCTGCCGCTGTCGGGTCGTCTGCTGCTGTCACCGCACGGACGACGACGATGCGCTGCGCTCCTGCGGCCTGCACCTCCGCCAGGCGCTCACCACTTGAGATCCCGCCGATCGCGAACCAGGGCTTGGTCGCGGTGGCGGCGAGCGCGCGCAGGGGTTCGAGTCCGATGGAGGGCCTGCCGGGCTTGGTGGGGGTCTCCCAGACGGGACCCAGGCAGAAATAGTCGATCTCAGGATCCGCCTCGGCGGCGAGCGCCTGGTCGAGGGAATGGGTCGAACGTCCCAGGATCACATCCGGGCCGAGGACCGTGCGGGCCTGCTCGCTGGTGAGGTCGCCCTGGCCGATGTGGAAGACGTCGGCACCGACGAGCAGGGCGACGTCCGCACGGTCGTTGACAGAGAACAGTTTCCCGTGTCGGTGAGCTGTCTGTCTGAGCACCTTGAGTGCTTCGATCTCTGCCCGGGCCTCGAGCCCCTTGTCGCGCAGTTGGATGATGTCGACACCACCGGCATAGGCGGCATCGAGGAACTCGGGAAGGTCTCCCTCGGCGCTCCTGGAATCGGTGCAGGCATAGAGCCTGGCATCGCGAAGGCGGTCGAGGCGGGAGGCTCTGTCTGTGTCCGGGACTGCGTGCTCCATTGTCATATCTGCGGCCATGCTTCTAGAGTAGAGGAGTTCGCGGGAGCCTCATAAAGAGGCTGAGAGGGCTTCGTGCCGACCGTCAGACCTGATGCGGATCATGCCGCCGGAGGGAGAGGCGCTTGCACGCCATTGTCATCGGAGCCGGAATCATCGGCCTGTCCACTGCCTGGAACCTGCACCGTCGCGGTGTGGGTGTCACCATCGTCGATCCTGCCCCCGCCACGGGTGCCTCCCATGCGGCGGCGGGGATGCTGGCTCCTGCCGCCGAGGTGGTGTGGGGTCAGTCTCCCCTGTATCCGCTCATGCGCTCCTCGGCAGACCTCTACCCGGACTTCGCCGCCGACCTTGCTGCCGAATCGGGTCATGATCTGGGCTACTCGGGCACCGAGACCTTCGTCTGTGCCGGCGATCGGGCCGATCTCGCCTCACTGCGAGAGCTCACCGAGCTGCAGCGCTCGGCCGGTTTCGACGTCTCCCTCATCCCGGGCTCCCGGGCCCGGGAGCTGGAACCGTCCCTGGCACCCGGGGTGTGCGGTGCGGTGACGATCCCCGGGGACCATTCGATCGATCCCCGACGGGTCACCGGTGCACTGCTTGCGATCCTCGGTGACGCCGTTGTGCGGGCCCGGGTGTCCGGGCTGCTCAGTGAGGCGGGCCGGACCGTCGGTGTCGAACTCGAGGATGGGACGAGACTGAAGACCGATCAGGTCGTCGTGGCTGCGGGCGGGTCCTGCAATGACATCGCGGGCATGCCGACGCTGCCCCTGCGCCAGGTGTGGGGTGAGGTGATCCGACTTCGGGCGCCGAAGTCACTGGCCCCGTTGCTCACCCGCACGATCCGCGGTCTGATCAATGGCCGCCCCGTCTACGTTGTGCCTCGCCCCGATGGCGAGCTGGTCCTCGGGGCCACGAGCCGTGAGGACGGGCGATCGGGAACCAATGCCGGCGGCGTCCACCAACTGCTGCGTGACGCAGAGCGACTCGTTCCCGCCATCCTCGAGGCCGAGATCACCGATATCACCACCCGGGCCAGGCCGGGCTCACCCGATGACGTGCCGATCATCGGTCGCATCGATCCCGGCTGCGTGGTGTCCACCGGCTTCTTCCGGCACGGCATCCTCCTCGCCCCGCTGGGTGCGGGCATCACCGCCGACCTTGTCTGTCGGTCCCACACACGGTGGGCACCGTCGGGGACACTGGCCGCGGCGCCCGCCCGCTTCGACCAGTCCCCTCATGCTCACCACCTCCAACCCACAACGACCGATCCGAACCAGCAACCAGCAGGGAGTCATCCGTGACCGACACCATCACCATCATGCTCAACGGCGAGCGCCACGCACTCGCCGGTCCCACCACGGCCAGGGACCTTGTGGCCGGCATCGTCGACAAGGACATCGGTGCCGACGGCATACCCGTCGACGGCAGCCGCCTGGGCATCGCCGTCGCTGTGGACGGTGAGGTCATCAGGCGCGGACAGTGGTCGGACTTCACCCTGGGCGAGGGACACAGTGTCGACGTCGTCACTGCAGTGCAGGGAGGCTGATATGACCTGGAACGTCGACGAGGTGACCTTGGACTCCCGGCTCGTCATGGGCACCGGTGGCGCCAGCTCGCTGAGCATCCTCGAGCAGGCTCTGCAAGCCTCGGGCACCGAGCTGACGACCGTGGCGCTGCGCCGCTATGACGGCAATGCCCGGGACTCGGTGTTCGCCCTGCTGCAGCGCCTCGGGATCCGCATCCTGCCCAACACAGCCGGATGCTACACGGCCCGTGATGCCGTGCTGACAGCCCAGTTGGCCCGCGAGGCTCTCGAGACGAACTGGGTGAAGCTCGAGGTCATCGCCGATGAGGAGACTCTCCTGCCCGATCCGGTTGAGCTGTTCCGTGCTGCGGAGGAACTCGTCCTCGACGGCTTCACGGTCTTCGCCTACACCAACGACGATCCGGCTCTGGCCAAGAGGCTCGAGGATGCCGGTGTCGCCGTGGTCATGCCGGCCGGGGCTCCGATCGGCAGCGGGTTGGGCATCCTCAATCCCCACAACATCGAGACGATCGTCGGCCGTGCCCAAGTGCCGGTGATCCTCGATGCGGGCGTCGGCACCGCCTCCGATGCGGCCCTGGCGATGGAGCTGGGCTGCACCGCCGTCCTCTTGGCCTCTGCTGTGACTCGGGCCCATGACGCCACCGCGATGGCTCGAGCGATGGCTCTTGCCGTGGAGTCCGGGCATCTGGCCGCTCACGCCGGGCGCATTCCGAAACGACCGCTGGCCCTGGCCTCGTCGACCTTCGACGGGATGGTGACCCCGGTATGAGCACTGCGAACAATCCGGGTCCCCTCGTCGCACCGACCGATTCTCTGAGCCCACGGGAGCTCGACCGCTACGCCAGGCATCTGAGCCTGCCGGGCATCGGAGTCGAGGGCCAGTCCAGGCTCCGGGCCGCCTCGGCGCTGGTCATCGGTGCAGGAGGACTGGGGGCGCCGGTACTGAACTACCTGGCTGCGGCCGGAATCGGGTCGATCACGATCATCGACGACGATGTCGTCGAAGCCTCGAACCTGCAGCGCCAGGTCCTCCATCGCGATGCCGATATCGGTCGAGCCAAGGTCGATTCCGCCCGTGATGCCCTGCTGCGTCTCGATCCGGAGCTGGAGGTCGACACCATCGGCGAACGCTTGAGTCCCGACAACGCGCTCGAACTGTTCGACTCCCATGATGTGGTCGTCGACGGTGCGGACAACTTCGCGACCCGCTACCTGTCCAATGATGCTGCCGAACTCACCGGCACCGCGCTGATCTGGGGAACGATCTTTCGTTTCTCCGGACAGGTGAGCACCTTCGTCCCCGCACACGGGCCGATGCTGCGTGACCTGTTTCCCGACATCCCCGAGGCCGATTCCGTGCCCAACTGCGCCGAGGGCGGTGTGCTCGGGGTCCTGTGCGGCACCGTGGGTTCAGCCATGGCCACCGAGGCCGTGAAACTCATCTGCGGCATCGGCACACCACTGATCGGGCGCCTGCTGCGCTATGACGCGCTTGAGTCTGACTACTCCACGCTGAGGTTCTCTCCTGACCCTGATCGCGAACCGATCACCGACCTCGCCGAGGTGGCTGTGGCCTGTGCCGCGACCCGTCCGGGACCCGATGAACTCGGTGCAGATGGTCTGGCCCAGGAGGATGAGGTCAGCGTCGAGGAATATCGGGTTGGGTCCTCCCCCGTCCTCCTCATCGATGTGCGCGCCGAATGGGAACGGCAGATCTCGTCCATTCCCGGCTCAATCCATCTGCCGCTGAGCGTGCTGCAGGTCGAAGGGTGGAGTGCGGTGGAAACCGTGGCTGCTCACCCGCCTTTCGAGGTCGTCCTCCACTGCAAATCGGGTGCTCGCTCCGCTCAGGCCGTGCGTCTGCTGAAGGATGGAGCACCGGAGTCCGTGCGTCTGCGGTCATTGGTCGGCGGCATCGACGCGTGGTCGGCCTCAGGCAGTGAGACGGTTCAAGCGTCTGGCCAGACCGCGATGCCCGGCGCTCATCACCCGTGAGTGCATCCACGCCGCCACGGGCCGCATCATCCGAATGGATCTGCGCCGGGTGGTCACGCACCACACGGACGTGATCGTGGTGATCGGGCCCGTCTGCAGCAGCGACCACGCCCCCGCCCCTCTCAGGTCACCTGAGGCGGAGAACGCCACGAAGGTCGGCGGGTCTGTGGCCTGGAGTTCGATGCCGAAGCTCAACGTCATACCGATCGGACTGTCGACCTGAATGTCGGCGCGGCTTCCGGGTGCGATCCTGTCGTCGACGGGTACCGCCGTGGGCAGGCCCGGCCACCATTGCGGCCACGATTCGATGTCGGAGAGCACGTTCCACACGTCTGCCGTACAGGCGTTGACCCTCCACCGGTTCTCGAAGTGGAAGGGCGCGGACTCACCGGTCTGCGGTCGCACATGCTGATGAGGCTGCTGCCCGTGTTCATTCGTCATGGGGTTCCCGCTGATTCTGCCTCGACGGCCGCTGATTCGTCCGGTCTGACTCGACGGTAGTGTGGACAGGGTGATTGAGGAAAGTTTCATCAGCTCCCGCCGACCATCGCCGCTGGGTGGACGCAAACCGACGAAGGACGATCTCGCCGCGTTCGCCACTGACGATCCTGATGCCATCGATGACGTCCTCCCAAGGAATCCGGGTCAGCTGTCGATGCTCATCGTCGGAATCAACCCGGGCCTGTGGACGGCCGCAGTCAATGCGCCCTTCGCCAGGCCGGGCAACCGCTTCTGGCCGTCTCTGCATCAGGCGGGCCTGACCGATCACCTCGTCGATGCCTCCCTGGGTCTTGCCGTCGACGACGAAGCACAGCTGTTGGCGCGAGGAATCGGCATCACCAACCTCGTCGGACGGGCCACGGCTCGAGCAGACGAGCTCGGCAAGCAGGAGCTGCGCGACGGTGCGTCCAGGCTGGTGCGCCGACTCGACGACATCCGCCCTCGTGTGGTCGCGGTCGCTGGGATCACCTCATTCCGGATCGGATATTCACAGCCCAAGGCCCACCTCGGTCAACAGGACACGTCTCTCATCGATGGGTGGCCCGCGGACATCGGACTTCATGTCGTGCCCCAGCCCAGCGGCCTCAATGCCCACTATCAGGTGCCGGATCTGGCGCGAATCTGGCGCGAGGTGTGGGAGAGCATCGAAGGCTGAGCGACCGGCCCGAAGCAGCCCTGACCCTCTGCTTCTAATGCGGTGGAGCGAAATGTTCTCTGCACCGTGCGACATAGGATTCGGCACCGCCGATATGGCTGGCGTCGATGTCCGTGGCACGCGGTTCCGACTCTTCGGCAGTGCGGCCGGGTGCCCCCACACGCTGGTGGAAGACGGCGTCCCTGCCGCAGATCGTGCACACCGCTGTCAGCTTGAGAACGTCGTCGGCCACGGCCATGAACGTCGGCACCGGTTCGAAGGGGCCGCCGTCGAACGTCACGCACAGTCCTTCGACGATGACGGTGGCACCGCCTTCCACCAGTTCCACTACGATCGGCACCAGATGGGAGCCGAAGAACTGGGCCTCATCGATGGCCACGAGATCATAGTCCTCGGCTCGGGCCGCCTCGGCAAGGGAGTCTACGTCGCCGACCGGCACGGCGGGAATGTTGACCCCGGTGTGAGAGGTGATCGCCGAGAGGTCGGAGCGGGTATCGAGAGAGTGGCTGAGGACGAGCACATTGACCCCAGCGATCTTTGCTCGCCGGACCCGGCGCATGAGCTCCTCGGATTTGCCAGAGAACATGGGGCCGGCAATGACGTCGAGACGGCCTGCCGGCCGGGGCGAAACTACGGGGTTCGTGGGCATGGAGCCAGCCTACGCCGCGATGGTCAGTCGTCGACGGAGACGTTGTTCGATTCGACGTCGACGGAGACTTCGATTTCCTCACCCTCGTCATCGAAATCGAACTGGTACTCGATACGATCGTCGTCTGATTCGAGCTTCCACCCGTCGAGTCGTCCCGAAGCCTTGTCCTGGGCCAGTTCGAGAGCCTCATCGAAGGTCATCGGATCGCTGGGGTCGATCGCCTTCTCCTTGTCGTCTGTGGAGTCCTTCTCCACGTCGACGACGTCACCGGTCTCGGCGTCGATTTCGACGTCGAAATCAGTGGTGCCGTTGATGATCTTGACCTCGTACTGCCATGCCTTGTCGCGCTCATCGAAGTCGAGTTCGATGCCATGGACGGTGCCGTCCTTTGCTTCCTTCTGCGCGGCGGCTATGGCGTCCTCGGGTGTCACCGACGGGGACTCGTTGCTCAGGTCGGCATCATTCGGCAATCCCGATGAGCCGGATGCCGTCGAGTCCTCAGCCGTCGTTTCCGCAGAGTCCTCGTCTGCTTCGCTCGCAGCCTCGTTCGTCTCCGAGGTCTGGCCTTCAGTCTCCGACGTCTGGTCAGCGCCTGATTCTCCGTTGGAGCAACCGGTGAGGGCGAAGGCGAGAATCATTGTCCCTGCAGCGGCCCGCGTGGCCAATCTCTGTGTCTTCATGCCTTCAACCGTAACAACGCCGTGCGCCTTCTGCCTCCTTGCTAAGAGGATTCTCATGCTGGTGAGGGGCTTGGTCAGTCCAGGCAGAATTCGTTTCCCTCGGGATCGGCCATGACGATGAATCCGGTCTCCATCGGCGGGTTGGGATCGACTCGTTCGAGGCGGTGGGCGCCCAATTTCTGCAGGCGCCGGCACTCGTCTTCCAGAGCCTGCATACGTTCGTCGTTCTGCAGTCCGGGCGCCGCGCGCACATCGAGGTGGACTCTGTTCTTGACGGTCTTGTCTTCGGGCACGATCTGGAAGAACACTCGGGGCCCGTGTCCCTGCGGATCCTCGATCGCGGCGCGAAAGTCCTCGGGCTTCATATCAATGCCCAGGTCCTCGACGAATGTCTGCCACGCGGCAAAGGGGTCCTCGTCGGGTTCGAGCCGGACGCCGGGTGGGCCGGGGATGACGTATCCGAGCGCCTCTGCCCAGAAGGTGGCCTGCCCGATCGGGTCATGACAATCGAAGGTGATCTGAACTGCTCGGCTCATTGCGTCTCCTCATTGAGATGGTTGCTTCAAGGATACCTGCCGCGTGAAGCGGTTGCTGCCACGCACCTCGACGGCGAGGACCTACGGGAACAGCATCTGTTCGGTCAGTGGAAACAGGCTGGGTACGTCCTCCCGGACGATCTCGCCGAATCGCAGTGCCCCGCCGAACAGCTTCTCGATGGCATTGACCGAATGCAGGATCCTGTCTCTGGACAGCGGTGGCAGCAGTTCCCCGTGTTTGAGGTATCCCTTCAACGACCCGCTTGCCGCGATCTTCAGGCCGATGCGTCCGGCGATCAGCCAGGTGATGCACTCCGCTTCGAAACGGGACTGTCTGCCGTCGATGTCGGTCTCGCTTGCGACTATCCCCAACTTCGGGAAAGCCCCGCGATGGCCGGCATAGACCTGTGCCAGCTCATAGAGCACGTGCCCGAGCATCACCGTCGGGCTCTGCGTCATCGGCAGGTCAGTGAAGCTCAGGCCCTTGCGGCGCAGCATGTCCATAGCTCGGCGGTGCCCGTCCCAGGTGGGAGCTCCAGCGGCCTTGAAAGGGGTGATCGCTGCATCGGGAACCGGTGGCCCGTGGGTGTCCTCGACGTCGTAGACGAAGCGCACCGGCGCGAAGGGATGGAGCACGATCAGCCCCACGGCGTCGTCCTTGAGGAGCCTGTCGTGCTTGTGCTGCCAGGCGTGCTCTGATTCCACGAAGATCGCCCCGGACCTCTGCTGCGCGATGAGGGCCGCATTGAACGCGGCGATCTGCGGAAATCGTCGCACGAAGCCGAGCAGTTCTTCCCATGGCATCACGGATCTGTGACTGCCGGCTTCGGCATACAGCGTGTCAAACGAATTCACGTTCTGATCCATGACCTCACGCTACGACGCGGCACTGACATGGCAGAGCCCTCCGCCTGTGAACATGGTCAAGTGGCACCGATCGCGTCTAGCATCGACACAGGGGCGCATGACGATGACGGCCCGGCACAAGCGAGTTGATCCCACACGAGTTGCTCCAGGAGGACGACATGAGCGATGACAAACACAACCTGATCATTCGCATCGGCCAGGACGAACTCGTCATCCGTCAGCGGTATCAGGTGCTGAGCATCGTCAATGATGTGCTCATCGGCATCTGGTTCCTCATCGGCAGCTTCATGTTCTTCTCCGACGAATGGGTGTTCACGGGCACCTGCCTGTTCGTCCTCGGCAGCATCGAGATGCTCATCCGGCCGGTGATCCGCCTGATCCGGCACGTGCATCTGCAGAAGATCGGCGGACCTGAAACCCCGCCCACGGACACCACGTACGACTTCTGATCACCCCAGATCCCCGCGCAGCTCCCCACCGTCCAGCAGCAGAATCCGATCCGAAGCCTCTGCCGCCCACCGCCGGTCGTGGGTCGTGGCCAGGATGGACCCGCCTCGGCGAATGAATTCCGTCGTGAACACGTTCAGCCGTTCGATTGCCATGCGGTCTCTGCCCAGGGTCGGTTCGTCGAGGAGGAGGATCCGAGGGCCCATGATGAGCGCCGAAGCGATCACCAGGTCCTTGCGGAGATCGATGCTCAGGTCATAAGGATGGGTCTCACTCACTGCCACCAGCGCCGTTCTCGCCAGTATCGAGGTGACCGCTGCCTGTCGCTGGGCGCGGATGGCCGACCGGTCACGGCGCCGGTGCGGGGGCAGGGGCACTGCGAGCGTGAGTTCCTCGCGCACGGTCGCGGCAGAGAGTTGGCTGCCCGGGTCCTGCCCGACCCAACCGAGGTGGCGTGCTCGTTCGTGCGTCGGGGCCTCGCCGAGGTTGATCGGGCTTCCATGGGCATCGACCGTGATCGTGCCCGATGTTCGGACCCCACTTCCGAGGAGACCCGTCAGGCTGCGCAGAAGCGTGGACTTTCCTGCACCGTTGGATCCCCTGATCGTCACGATCTCGCCGGATCCGACGTCGAGATCGACGTCGTTGAGGACTGCGGCTCCGGGGCGGGCGACACTCAGCCCTCTGACGGTCAACGAGGCGGGCTTCGCACGGGCGGACCCTTCCGTCGCAGCGCTGCCGGTTCTGCGGCGTTCAGGTGTTCGTGTGTCCCAGATTCCGTGGTGGTCACAGTCCTCGGCCGTGAGTCGGCGCGGTGTCGTGACCAGCCGCCCGGAATCCAGAACACTCATCGCGCTGCTGATTTCGGTGACTTCGTCACGCTGGTGGGCGGTGATGAGAACCGCTCCCCCGGCGGAGCAGAAGTCCTGCAGGACTGTGCCGAGGCGGCCACGAGTGTCGGGGTCGAGGGACAGCGAAGGCTGGTCGAGGACCAGCAGCGACGGTCGCATGGTGAGCAGGCCGGCCAGTGCGACCAGCTGCCGCTGGCCCCCGGACAGGGTGTCGAGGCGGCGTCCCCACAGATCTCGAATGCCCAGTGACTCGAGAACGAACCGCGCTCGCTGATCGACTGCTGAGAGCTCATCGCCATGCAGTCTCCCGGACAGTTGCACCTCATCGCCGACGAGGCTCGCCATTCCGGACAGCTGCGCCTCGGGATCGTCGCCGAGCATGACCGCAGTCCCGTCGAGGCGAACCTCACCGGTGGTTGTTCCTCGTTCAATGAGCAGCCCGGTGATCAACCGTGCCAGGGTGGAAGTGCCCGAGCCCAACGGCCCGAGGACCGCATGAATCCGGCCCGGGGCCAGGTGCAGGTCGATGTCCGACAGCGCCGCTGATGCCGCGCCGCGGTAGGTGAAGCCGACTCCCTCGAGTTGGACGACCACGGTCTCAGACACCGCCGATCAGCTGGTCTGCGGTGGGAAGGGGGAGGATTCCGGCCACGGAGCACACGATGAGAACGCAGGTGAGGACGGGAGCACCTCGGCGCAGGAACCGCTGTCCTCGTCCGTCGGTGTGCCTCTGCAGGGATGTCGTCTGCCTTGACTCATGGAGTCCGCGCTGTGCAAGGACGTCATGGCGCTGTTCGACCTCGATGAGCACGGAGGTGAACAGTCCGGCGACGATCCCGGGCAGCAGTCGTATGCGGACCGCCCAGCTGCCGACGTTCCATCCGCGACTGGCTCGGGCCTCGATGATCTGCACGGTCCGGGAGCGGATGAGCGGGATGAGGCCGATTGCCGAGGCGCAGATATAGGCCACTGTCGAGGGCAGTCGCAGGGTGCGCAGGCCGTCGAACAGGCGGGCCGAGTCGGCTCCGAGGCCGAAGACCGCGCTCAGGGACACGAGAGCACTGACCCGCAGCCAGATCTGAACGGCGATCGCCAGCCCCTCGACGGTGAGTCGGGCGGGACCGTACTGCCACAGCACGCTCACCTCGGCGCCGGGGTAGAACAATCCCTGCACGACGCCGAGAACGATCAGTGTCGGCAGACACAGCACGCCGACGCCCATGGCCCAGGAGCACAGGTTCACCGCCGGCGACATCGAGGCGGCGATGAACGTCGCGCCGATGACGGCGACGGGCACGACCGGGGACGGGATTCCGAAGACGAGCAGCAGGGAACATGCGAGGACGATGATCTCTGTGGCTGGATGCCAACGGCGCGCAGCGTGCTGTTCCCGGCCGAGAACAGTCGCGGTCATTCAGTCGACTCCGACCGGCGCTCTGGATCTGCGCGAAAGACTGTGGTCGGTGAATGGATACCGATTGAGGATGCGCCGCGGCAGGGTTCTCACGACGACATAGGCCAGGGCGAAGATCAGTGCCTTGTCGATGATGTCGGAGAACAGGCTCTGCGCCAGGGTTGCGTTGAGCATTTCGAGGCCGGCCGCCTGCAGGATGGCGACGACACCGCCGGTGCCCGCCCCCAACCCTCCGCCGAAGACATAGGCGGCCACGGGGGCGCCGAGCGCTCCGGCGGGAATTCCTGCGATGGCTCCGGTGAGGACGGCGAACCAGGGGGTGCGGAAAGCTCCGAGGCGTGCGGCCCACCCTGCTGCCGCACCGATGAAGGCGGCTCCCGAGCTGAAGGCGATGACGCTGGGGCTCAGGGTGACTCCCCAGATGAGGTTGGAGATGATGCCGGTGAAGGCTCCTGCTGCGGGTCCGGCGAGAACGCCGATCATCACGGTCCCGATCGAGTCGAGGTAGAGCGGGATGGGCGTGACGTTGCCGATGACATGGCCGATGACGATGTTGGCGGCGATAGCGACGGGGATGAGGGCGATGATGCTGCGTGGGATCAGCGGCAGTGTGCCGGCTGCCAGCAGGATTCCTCCTGCCAGGTATCCGAGAATGACCCACAGTGTCGTATGTCCCAGATCGGTGCCGAGGTTGGCCGGCTGTGTCAGGAGGACGGCGACGTAGGTGCCGAGCACGACGAGGGTGCCGAGGAAGGTCAGTGTGAGGGCAAGCGTGTGACGCTTGTGACTGTTGCGGCTCTGGGTTTGGGCGGGACCGACGGTGTGTGCCGGCCCCTGCCCAGACTGTCTAGATGTCGTGTTCATGATGAGGTCCTTTGCTCAATGTTTCGCCGAGGTGGTCGAGGAAGGTCTGGGCATCGATCGTGCGGATGATCTCTGCGTTCGCCTCTTTCCCCCACCGTCCCAGCCAGTCGGCGACGGTTTCGCCACGTGTGAGTGTACCGGTGAGTTCGATATCGACGGGCGCGCAGATCGTCTCTGCCCAGGGCAGTGTGTCTCGAGTTCCGTTCGGAATCGGATTGTTCGTCGGCGCGGAATCGTGGACTGCCGCCGAGGTGGCCCTTCGCTTGTGCCTGCGTGCCCATTCGAGGGCACAGGCCAGGACGAAGGGGTCGTGGATGTGAGCGATGTAGCCCAGGCCGTCCCATTCGTGGAACTCGAAGTAGAAGCGCAGGGCTTCGGCCATCTGGGTCAGCCAGTCGTCCCATCGGTTGCGGCCGGCAGCCGGTCGGGGTGCATCCGGTCGGTGGATCCCGTCGTCGGATGCCGATGTGCGGCCGAGGATCGCTTCCAGCCGCCCAGGTGTCATCACGAGTGCTTCTGTGGCTTCGATCGGGGCGATCACCGGCAGGTGGTCGAGTGCGCCCCCGATGTGGGCCGGGTCGAAGGCCGAGAGTACGCGAGCAGTGGACTCGGGGTCGAAGGTGACGTTCCATTCGGTGGTCGGATGAGTGTTGCCACGGTAGTTGAATGCTCCTCCCATGATGAAGAGCCGTCGCATCAGGCCGGGCAGTTCCGGGTCGAGATCGAGCGCCGATGCGAGGTTCGTCGCCGGACCGATGACCACTCCGATGAGTTCACCGGGATGAGTTCGTGCCGCATCCACCCACGCCTGGGCGGCACTGACACTGCTGGTCGGAGCACTCGGAGCGGGCAGGTGCGCGTAACCGGCACCGGTGGGTCCGTGGGTGAGATCGGCATATTCGGGCTCGGCATGATCGGACTCGACTCGCTCGTGTTCGGCAACGGCGGGGACGGCGGATTGTCGGCCGGTCTCGCTCGC
>NZ_JAKDJU010000157.1 GCF_030453725.1 Brevibacterium picturae | reverse complement strand
CCGCATGATGTCTGAGGTGCCCTCCTCGATCTCCTCGAGCTTGGCATCGCGCATCCACTGCTCGACCGGGTGCTCACGCGAATACCCCCAACCTCCCAGGGTCTGGACTCCGGCCCAGGTGCAGAACATCGCGGCCTCCGAGGCACCCAGCTTCGCCATCGCCGCCGAGGCGGTGACCTGCTCCCGCGGAACCGCCTGACCCGCATCGATCATCCGGGCCGCATTGAGGACCTGCAGCCAGGCGGCATCGATTCGCGCGGCCATGTCCGCGAGCCGGAAGGCCACAGCCTGGTGCTCGATGACGGGTTTGCCGAACTGGACACGCTCAAGCGCATAGTCACGGGCGTATTCGTAGGCGGCCCTGGCCGTGCCCAGAGCAGCCGCACCGAGGACGACGCGGGAGATGTCGAAGGTGCGCATCAGTCCGTAGAAGCCCTGCCCCTCCTCGCCGAGGCGGTTGGCGCTCGGGACGAATGCGTCGGAGAAGAAGATCTCGCGGCACACGATCGCGCGCTGGCCCATCTTCTTCATCGGTGCCCCGAATTCCATGCCCTCGGTGTCGCGTGGCAGGAGGAACGCGGTGACCCCGCGTGAGCGCTGCGCCGGGTCGGTCTTGGCGAAGACGACGTAACCCCCGGCCAGGCCGGCATTCGAGATCCACGCCTTCTGCCCATTGAGCAGGTACCCGCCGTCGACGGCGCTGGCTCGGGTGGTGATGGAGGCCGAGTCGGAACCGGAGCCCGGTTCCGTCGTCGCCAATGCGGTGAACATCGGATCCGGGCCGGTCAGGGGACGCAGCCACGCATCCTTCTGTTCCTCGCTTCCCAGCGCCAGGATCGGATCGGCGAAGAAGCCGTTCGAGCACAGGAGGTTGCCGATGCCGGGATCGCCGAAGCACAGCTGCTCTTGGACCAGACATTGCGTGAACACGTCGGTGAAGCCACCGCCCCCGTACTCCTCGGGGATCATGAAGTCGGTGATTCCCACGCGCGATGCCTCGCGGAACAGCTCGACCGGGGACTCGGTGTCCGCCTCGTCGACGCCGCGACCCGCCGGTCGGATCTTGTCCTTGGCAAAGGTGGCGCACAGTTCGATGATGTCGTTCTGCTCATCACTCAGCGGCCAGGGTGTGTAGCTCATGTCAGATCCCTTTCCTCGGTCGAAGTATCGGTCGACGTATCGATCGATGTCGCGGTCGACGTCTCGGTCTGCCGAAACGCGTCCATCATGTCTGTGGCCGCACGTGAGTCCTCGGTGATGTGGATCAGAGTCGGACCGGCGAATTCCTCGGCCTCCTTCAGCGCCGTCACCAACTCTTCCTGTGTCTCGACGTGGAGGCCGCGAGCGCCCATCGACTCCGCCATGGTCGGGAAGTCGGGTCCCAGCAGTGCCACACCGGCAGGAGTGTCGCCGCGATCGGCCATTTCGTTCCTGATCTCCCCGTAGCCGCCGTTATCGACGATGATGAGTGACAGAGACACCCGCGCCTGCACGGCAGCGGAGAGTTCGGTGATCGTGAACATCGCTCCCCCGTCGCCCTCGATCGCCACGACCCTGGCCTCGGGCGCGGCGAGTTTCGCACCGATGCCTGCCGGCAGGCCGTATCCCAGGGTTCCCGCGCCCGCGGGGTAGAGGAAACGGTCACCTCGGCGCGCCGTCCATCCGGTCTGCACTCCGTAGTAGCAGCACATCGTCGAATCCGCGGCGACGACGACAGGTGAGACCGCCGAGGTGGTGTAGTCGTTGAGTGCTCCGCACAGCTGTGCCCAGGGTGCGCCCTCCTCCTGCGCCGCGGTCGTGACCGTGTCCTGCCAGTCGCGCAGCCACTGGCCTGCCGCCTGTGAGAGGCTGGGCGATCTGGTCTGTCGCAGCTGGTGCGTCAGTGCGGTCGTCGAATCCTTGGCGTGGGCGAGGATCGGGTGGGTGACGCGGGCGTTGCGCAGCATCTGCACCTCGTCGAGGTCGATGCGCACAACCGTGTCCGGCAGCGGCAGCGGCTCGGGCCAGAAATCACTGGGAGCCAGTTCCGTGCCGATGGCGACAACGGCATCAGCATCGCTCAGGATCTCCGGCAGCACCTCGAGGACTCCGATGGCGCCGAGGTTGTTCCCGAGGTCATCGTCGATGGTGCCCTTGGCATTCGAGGACAGGATGATCCCGGCACCGAGCGCCTCGGACAGCTCCGCGACCTCGGCTCCGGCGTGACGTGCCCCGGCCCCGGCGATGAGGAGGGGGCGCTGGGACCCGGCGAGCGCCTCGGCGGCGGACCTGACTGCCGCCGGCTCCGGAGCCGGCACGGACCGGGTCACTGCCGGGTGCAGCCATCCGGGTCCCGTCGCCTCGATGAGGTCGAGTGGGATCTCGATGTAGGCGGGGCGGGTGCGTCCGGTTCGCATGTGTGAGAGGGTCTGTCCGACCGCCAGGGACACCTCGCCGGGGCTCGTCACCCGGTGGCTGTCACCGAGGACCGCTTCGACGGCCTGGCTCTGGTTGCGCACCTCGTGGAGCAGTCCGTTGCCGCGACCGGGGTGGGTCAGCGGCATGCCGGGGCTGATGAGCAGGACCGGGACCGAGTCGGTGAAGGACTGCAGCAGCGCGGTCAGCGCGTTGAACACCGCCGGCCCCGTCGTCGTGACGACGACCTGCACCTGGCCGGTGACGCGGGCCGCGCCGTCGGCCATGTATCCGGCTCCCTGCTCGTGCCGCGGTGAGACGATGTCGATGCCCTCGGCGGCCAGCTGCGCGAAGATCTCAAGATTGTGGGTCCCGGGGATCCCGAAGACGCGGGTGATCCCCTCGGCTCTCAGCGCACGGGCCAGGTGCGCCCCACCGGTGATCGCTGTCTGTTCCTCTGTCATCGTGGCTCCTTCTCGCCAATGCTGTCGCTGCCGTCGTCGCCGCTGCCGCTGACGCTCTCGCCATAGTGATTGTTGTCGTTGTCGTCCCGGCTGGTGACGACGAGGGCGTCGACCGCAAGCGCCCCAACAGGTGTGACGCGCACCGGGTTGATCTCGATCTCCTGGATCTCATTGCTGCCGGCGATCAGGCGCGAGACCGAGACGATGATCTCGGCCAGCTCGTCGAGGTCGGCCGCAGACCGTCCCCGCCATCCGGTCAGCAGCCGATAGCAGGTCAGCCGCGAGACCATGTCGAGGGCTTCGGCATGCGAGACCGGTGCCAGCTCGAGCCAGGTGTCGCCGTAGAGCTCGGTCTCGGTTCCTCCGGCCCCCACCATGACGATGGGTCCGAAGTTCTCGTCCTGTCGTCCGCCGACCAGAATCTCGACGGCGTCATCTCGGGTGTCCATCTCCTCGACGATGTACTCGCCCTCGCCGAGGCGGGCCACCATCTCCGCATGGGCATGGTCGAGTGCTGTGGCATCGCCGAGTCCGAGCGCGATCGCTCCGAGTTCGGTCTTGTGTGCAGGCCACCCGGCCTTGAGCACGAACGGCGGTGTCAGGTCCGAGCCCGCCAGCACCTCGGCGAGTTCGGACCCGCGGTTCAGGGTCACGGCCCGCGGGACGGGCACTCCGGCTGCCGAGATCGTGTCCCGGGCGGCACCGTACCCGCTCCCCCAGGGTGTGACCGGACCCGACTGCTCCAAAGCTTCGGTGATGCGCCCGGCGTGCGAGGCGTGGAAGCCTGCTCTGGCGACGACACGCATGAGCGATTCGATCGAGGTGTAGACGGGAATCGAGTTCTCCCACAGTGCTGCCACGGCGCGTGAATCGGCGCTCATCGAGTGGACGATGAGGGGCTTGCGGTGGCCGCGCACGGTCTGGCCCAGCCGGTCCACTTCGTCCAGCTCCGCGTCGAGAAGAGCGGGGACGTCCTCGCCATAGCAGCCGAAGTACCCGCTGAGAACGACGGCGTCGATCGTCTCATCGGCCAGGAGCTCATCGACGAGGCGTGAGTGCACCGACAGGTCCGCCTCCCCCGCCCCATCGAGGTCGATCGGGTTGTCGATGTGGCCGGCCTGCGGCAGGTGACCTTCGACGCGCCTACGGGTGGCGGCGTCGAGGACGTCCACGCGCAGACCGTGGGACTCGGCTCGGTCTGCGGCGATCGCGCCCTGCCCGCCGGAGTCGGAGATGATGGCGATCCGCCTGCCCGCAGGCAGCCAGGATGTGGCGAGGAACCCGGCGAGCTCGACCGCTTCACCGGGTGTCGAGAGTCGGATGGCTCCGGCTGCGCGGCAGGCGGCATCGACCGTGTCCATCGCCGAGGTGAGCGACCCGGTGTGCGATCGCGCGAGTCTGGCGCCGGCGTCGGATTGACCCGTGGTGAGGATCATGGTGGGCTTTCCGGCCGCGCGCAGTGCCTGCATGGCCGAGACCAGGGCACTGCCGCCGGTGAAGGACTCGAGGTAGAGGACGACCTGTGCGGTGTCGGCGTCGGCGACGAGGGTGCGCAGAATCTCTGCTGCCCGGACGTCGGACTGTCCGCCGATGGAGGCGAAGCGGGAGATCCCGAGCCCGCTGCGTGCGGAGAGGGTGGCGATCTCAGTTCCCAACTGCCCACTCTGCGTCACCACCGCCAAGGATCCTGGCGTGAAGTTACCCCAGGCCAGCAGGAGTTCATTGCTCGAATCGACGACGCCCAAGGATGAGGGCCCGATGAGACGTGCGCCCGCGGAGACGATGCGCTGGGCCACGTCGGCAGCGCCTGGAACCCTGGCCGAGATGATGAGGAAGGCGCGCACTCCGAGAGCCAAGGCTTCATCGACGACAGCCGGCACCCCAGCGCCCGGGATCGAGATGACCAGAAGCTCCGGAGTCTCCGGCAGGTCAGCGAGACGTGCGAAGGTGGGTTGGGCCTGGATCGAGGCGACGCGGGAGTTGATGAGGTGGACCCTGCGCCGGTGGGTGCCCTTCAGCGCCCCCGCGGAGAGCCAGAAGCCCCATTTCGCAGGGTCGTTCGAGGCTCCGAGGACGGCGACGCTGCCGGGGTCGAAGAACCGCTCCATGGCTCTAACGATCTGCCGTCGAAACGGATGCTTGGTCACTGCTCGCGGGCTCGGTTTCGGTCGCTGGCCCCGACTCGCTGCGGAGCGCTTCGAGGTTCGCGTCCACCCGGGACTGCCCCGCCTGCCGGGGCGTGATGCCCTGGCGAGCGGCTGCACCCAGCACGTCCTCCGTCAACTCGCGCAGAGTCGTCGTCACGATCGACCTGCCCTCGTCCCAGCTGCCGTCGACATCACCGAACGTCACCCACCACCACCAGGCATTCGTCGCGGAGTTCGCCAGGAAGTCGGGAACGACCGTGACGCCGCGAGCCTGCAGGCGGGCTTCGGCATCAGGCATGACCGGCATGTTCGCGGCCTCGACGATGAGCCCGGCGGTGATGGTCTCGCAGTTCTCACTCGTGATCGCGTAGCTGACCGCGGCGGGAACAAGCACATCGGCGTCGGCGGCCAGCCAGTCTCCGCGATCACTGTCCTGGTCCTCGGGGCGCAGGACGGATCGGTCGATACCGCCGAAGGGGTCGCGAGTCGTCAGCAGGGTCTCGACGTCGAGGCCGGCCGGGTTGGACACGAACCCGTCGGCATCGGCGATGCCGACGATGGCCACTCCCGCCTCGGCGAGGAATCGGGCACTCGCCCCGCCCATCGAACCGAATCCCTGGATCACTGCGCTCGCGGCTGCCGGGTCGACCCCGTCGGCTTCGAGCGCCGCAATCACCGAGGTGGCCACCCCGAGTCCGCCGACGAGCTCGTCCTGGGCCACGCCGTCGATGATCGTGGAGAAAGCCGTCTCAGCCCGCGCTGTGGCCGCGTTCGGATCGGCCAGCAGCTTCTCGACGGCGCTCAGCCCGCTTCCGAGGTCGCGTCGGGCCAGGATGTCGTCGATGTCGCCCTGGCGCACACCCAGGTCTTCGCCGAGTGCCCAGTAGGTGCGCATGATCGGGTTCATGGCGACGAGGAACCGTTCGAGGATGTCCGTGGCTCCGGGTGCGCGAGGATCGAAGTCGATGCCGCCTTTGGCGCCGCCGACGGGAACGTAGCGGCGGCCGGGTCGAAGGTGGATCGCCTCCTTGCGGGTCATCCCCTGAGCCAGCCCCCGCACCTCTTCGAGGGTGCATCCCTGGCGCATTCGCAGGCCGCCCGAGGCGGTTCCCCTCACGAGTGTGTCGATGACGACGAATCCGTGTGCCCCGGTGACCGGATCCTGCCAGGTGATGTCCATGAACATGGTGCTCCCAAGGGTTTAACTGAATCGCTGTTCAGTTGAGTTGAGACCACCAGTCTGACCGCCCGAGGACTGCCGCGTCAAGAGCGACTCCAGGCTCGTGCGCAGCTCAGTCCAATTCGCCCGCGACGAAGGCGTCGACCCAGTTCGCCAGGGTCGCAGGCGTCACGGATTCGGGGTTGAAGATGAGTTGGACTGCGAGTCCGTCGAGATAGGCGAGGATCCGTGTGGCACTGCCCTCGGCCACCTCGGCGGCAGTGGCGTCTGCGGTCCTTGCCACCGCCTCCCCTGCCTCGGAGCAGCGGAACTCCTCTGCCTCGATCCCTGCGACGATGAGTCCCGCCAGAATCGTCTTCCACTCACGGTCGAGTGTGGCGAATGTCGACCGGACCCCGTCGTCGAAGAGCCCGGCGGACCAGCCGTCGATCCAGATCTTCCAGCTTCTCGTCGAACCGGTCGGCATGTACCACCGCACCACGTCGCTCAACCGCTCTCGTGCCGACTTCCGAGCCGCGGCGAGTCGACGCGCGCGGTAGAGATCGTTCTCTCCGGCATGCGCGAAGGCTGCGGCGACGAGAGCCTCCTTCGTCACGAAGTGGTAGATGACCAGGCTCGGACTCAGCCCCAGCCGTGCGGCGACATCGGCGACACGAAGGGTGCGCAGGCCCGTGCTCTCGATCTCCTCCACGGTCGCCGCCAAGATCTCCTCCCGACGGACCGATGCGCTCTTTCTGGGCATGAACCTCTCCCCACACAGACAGAAATGGCTGCACAACACGGTTCTTGTTGTACAGCCATTCTATATGTTCACGGCATCCGGCTCTTAGCCTTCGCCC
>NZ_JAKDJU010000156.1 GCF_030453725.1 Brevibacterium picturae | reverse complement strand
ACCGGTCGGGCCCGGCGGCTGTGTCAGAGGCGGCGAATCACTGACACGACGAGACCCATGATCTGAGCATAGGTGCCGTCGATCGGTTCATAGTCCTTGTTCTGAGGGAGCAGCCATTGCTGACCGGCCTTGCGCTTGAGGGTCTTCACCGTTGCCTCCCCGTCGAGCAGGGCTGCGACGATCTGACCGTTGTCTGCCGTGTGCTGTTTGCGCACGACCACCCAGTCGTCGTGACAGATGGCGGCTTCGATCATCGAGTCACCGACGACCTTGAGCAGGAACATGTCGCCCGAGCCGACGACCTGGGTCGGCAGCGAGAAGACATCATCGACTTCCTGCTCGGCCAGGATGGGCCCGCCTGCGGCGATGCGACCGACCACAGGAACCTGGACTGTGTTGTTGGCCAGCTCTTCGTACTTGGCCCGCTCTGCCTCTTCCTCTTCGAAGGGATTGACCACTTCGATGGCACGCGGGCGCTTCGGGTCGCGGCGGACATAACCGAGGCGTTCGAGCTGAGAGAGCTGGTGGGCCACGCTGGAGAGTGAGGCGAGTCCGGCTGATTTGCCGATCTCGCGCATGCTCGGCGGGTAACCGTTGGTCACGACGGCCCGTTCAATGGTCTCGAGGACCAGACGCTGTCGCGGGGTCAGTCGAAAATCGCCCTCGCCGGTGGAGCCTTCCGGAATCGAGACCTCCTCGTCATCAGTGCGTGCGGCTGCGATCTCGCTGGCGACGTCCTCGTTGCGCGGACGACCTCTCCCTCGTTTGTTCTGAACCATTGCCCGTTCCCCTTCGTTCTATTCCCGCCGACCTCACCGCTTGATCCTCTCGTCGAGAATTCTCGTGTCAGTGCCGCCTGAGATGGTTCTTTCAGATCAATCAACAACGCTGGTTCTCTCTCATTGTCGCATAAATGTTCGAGTTGGACTGGACATATGTTCGATTGGCATGTTGAATAGAACAGACGTTCTACCTATTGCGGGTGGAATCGTACGAAGAGAAGAGGTAAAGCGATGTCTGCACAGATCCAGGAACTGCGTTTCACCACACGCGGACGCCAGGCGATGCGTCTGCTTCGGACCATTGTGTGCGCTTTCGTCATCGTCGGCGGAGCATTCTTCCTTGCCACACAGTCGTTTTCGGCGGCAGCCGGAGCGGAGACAGAGAACATCGGCATCGACGCCGAAGCAGTCGTCGTCGGTGACGGGGAGTCTCTGTGGACCGTTGCCGCGAGCCTCGGGCTCGACCGTGACACCCGCGATGTCGTGGCCGACATCGTCGACATCAACCATCTGTCCTCGCCTGTGGTGCACCCGGGGCAGACCTTGGATGTGCCCCGACGCTAGACTGATGCGGTGGGAAATAACGAGCCTTTGCCAGTGCGTTCGGATCTAGTCGGCCTCAAGCCCTATGGCGCTCCGCACCTCGATGTGCCGGTGCAGCTGAACGTCAATGAGAACGCCTACCCGATTCCGGATGTGGTCGTCGACAGCATGCGGTCAGCCGTCGATGGACACTTCGCCGGACTCAATCGGTACCCCGATCGTGAGTTCGAGGAACTGCGCGAACACCTGGTCACCTACCTGCAGGGAGTCAATGACCGGGCCGGACAGTCCGTCGGTCTCAGCTCTGAGATGATCTGGGCGGCGAACGGATCGAACGAGGTCCTCTCCCATATCGTGCAGGCATTCGGCGGACCGGGCCGCACGGTCCTCGGATTCACTCCCAGCTACTCCATGCACCCGCTGATCACCACCGGCACCGGCGCGACGTGGCAGGCCTCTGCGCGCAAGGACGACTTCACCCTTGATGCAGAATCCGTCGCCGCCGAGGTGGCCGAGGCGGATCCCGACATCGTCTTCCTGTGCACACCGAACAATCCCACAGGCACATCGATCGGTCTCGACGTCATCGAAGCCGCATATGACAACTGCTCCGGCATCGTCATCGTCGACGAGGCCTATGCCGAGTTCTCCAGACCCGCGCAGCCCTCGGCGATGACGCTTGTGGCCGACCGCCCCCGGTTGGTCGTGTCGCGGACGATGAGCAAGGCATTCGCCTGCGCGGGCCTGCGCCTGGGCTACGCCATTGCCGCACCGGAGCTCATCGATGTTCTGCGACTGGTGCGCCTGCCGTACCACCTGTCGGAGATCACTCAGGTGCTCGCCTGCGCCGCCCTTGAACACTCTGATGTCCTCCTGGAGAACGTCGACAGACTCATCGACTCCCGGGACCGAATCTCGGACCACCTGAGCAAGGTTGGATTCACCGTCTACCCCAGCGATTCGAACTTCGTCCTCTTCGGCAACATCGCCTCACCGCAGGAACTGTGGCAGAAGCTGCTCGATCGCGGAATACTGATCCGCGACATCGGCATCAGCCATCACGCCCGGGTCAACGCCGGCACGGAAGAGGAGACCACGGCATTCCTCACAGCTGTCGACGAGATCATGGCAGAGGATTCCGGCATTCTGCAGCCGTCGCACTGAGACGACACCACTGTGATGTCCACACCCAGATGCTGCACATCGTTCGGCACAGAGGACAATGGTCCTCAAGCGGCACCCCACCTACCTACGAAAGGCCAGTCATGAGGCAGGCTCAACGCTCCCGCTCGACCTCGGAATCTTCGGTCACCGTATCCATCGACCTCGACGGGACCGGCCGGTCGGACATCTCCACCAGTGTTCCCTTCTTCGACCACATGCTCACGGCGGTGTCGAAGCATTCGCTCATCGACATGAGCATCCAGGCCGAAGGCGATACCCATATCGACGTCCACCACACGGTGGAGGACACCTCCATCGTTCTCGGCCAGGCGCTGGGCGAGGCGCTGGGGGACAAAACCGGGATTCGCCGCTACGGGCTGGCTGCCGTCCCACTGGACGAGGCGCTGGCCCGCTGCGTCGTCGACGTGGCCGGTCGCCCGTACTTCGTGCACGAAGGAGAGCCTGAGGGACAGCAGTACCACCTCATCGGCGGTCACTTCACCGGGTCGATGACCTCGCACTCTCTCGAATCGATTGCGTTCCACGCCGGCCTCACGGTGCACCTCGACCTGCTGCGCGGCCGGGACCCGCACCACATTGCAGAAGCTGAGTTCAAAGCCTTCGCCCGCGCTCTGCGCGAGGCCGTCGAGCCGGATGCCCGCAATCAATCTGTGCCCAGCACGAAGGGAGTCCTGTGAGCACCACCGTCATTGTGACTCCTTTCGGGGTCGCCGAGCAGCTGGCTGCTGCCTGCGTGCTGTCGAACATCAGGGGAACCATTGTCCCGATCGGAGACTTCACCGGAATCGTCCTGGCCGACACAGATGTCCAGGCGGGCAACGAGGCGGCTGCGGCGATCTCCAAGCTCTCCGGTAAGCACGAGGTCCTCCTCCTCGTGCGCAGCGAGGAGCAGATCGACGCCGGTCATTTCCGGCACGGTGCACGCGAATCGGATGTACCGGCCGGCCTGGCGCTGAAGAACCTGCCGGATGTCCTTGAGCAGCTCCTGCTCGAAGTCGTGTCCGCCGACGATGTCGAGGGCAGCATCGCCACTTCCTCGATGACGAAACTGCAGGCCAGCGCCGCCACGATGTCCCCGGGACGGGCGGCAGTTGCACGGACGGCGCTGCTCTGGATCGTCGTTGCGGTACTCGCGGGACTCATCACCGCTTTCGGCATCACCATCGGGCTGGGTGGGAACGCCGTGGCCTGGGTGGTGGCTGTCTTCGGCGCGATCGTCCTCGGCTTCTCACTGTGGAGGATCTACAACGTCCTGGCCAAGGGGGCAACGCAATGAGCACGGTTGCGGTCCTCGACTACGGGGCAGGAAACGTCCGGTCGGCCGTGCGAGCGGTTGCCGCCGCCGGTGCCGAGGTCGTGCTGACGGCCGATCGTGACGTCATCGATGCCGCAGACGGTCTGCTCGTCCCCGGCGTCGGCGCCTATTCGGCCGTGATGACCGGACTGATAAGAGTCGGCGGAGACGAACTCATCCGTTCATGGCACGACAGCCAGCGACCTCTGTTGGGCATCTGCGTCGGACTGCAGGTCTTCTTCGCCCGTGGAGAAGAACACGGGGAGAAGACGGAGGGGATCGGGCTCTGGCCCGGCGCGGTGACAGCGCTCGAGGCTCCGGTCGTTCCGCATATGGGATGGTCGCAGGTCAGCGCCCCGAAGACCTCACAGATGTTCGCCGGCATCGCCGACGAACGCTTCTACTTCGTGCACTCCTATGCGGCAAACGAAGCACCGTCGAACACCGTGGCGACCACGGCCTCCCACGGCGCCAGCTTCATCGCGGCCGTCGAAGACGGCACCACCTGGGCAGCCCAGTTCCACCCGGAGAAGTCAGCCGAAGCGGGTGCGCGCCTGCTGCGCAACTGGGTCGGTTCCTTCTCCCGGGCAGGCCAGACACGCCACTAACATTGCCGATACGCTCTCGTTTCATCTGCTCCGGTTCGCCCAACTCAGCCTCCACAGTCTCCACAGCCTCTTGAGAAAGGTCACAATGACTCAAACCCCCAGCAAGCTCGTCCTCCTCCCCGCAGTTGACGTCGCCGATGGCAAAGCCGTCCGCCTCGTCCAGGGCGAAGCCGGCACCGAAACCGACTACGGTTCTCCCATCGACGCGGCCCATGACTTCGAAAGCAGGGGTGCGGAGTGGATCCACCTCGTCGACCTCGATGCCGCATTCGGTCGCGGGTCGAACTCGGACTTGCTCAACCAGGTCGTCAAGGCCGTCGGCATCAAGGTCGAACTCTCCGGAGGCATCCGCGACACCGAGAGCCTCGAGCGTGCGCTCGACACTGGGGCAGAGCGAGTGAACATCGGCACGGCGGCCTTGGAGAACCCGGAATGGACCGCCGACATGATCTCCCGATTCGGTGATCAGGTCGCCATCGGACTCGACGTCCGTGGCACCACACTCGCGGCCCGTGGTTGGACCCAGGAGGGGGGAGATCTCTATGAGGTTCTCGAGACTCTTGAGAAAGCAGGGTGTGCCCGCTATGTCGTCACCGACGTCCGCAAGGACGGCACGCTGCAGGGGCCCAATGTGGAACTGCTGAAGTCGCTGGCAGAGAAGACCGAAAAGCCGATCGTGGCATCGGGGGGAGTCTCCAGCCTCGATGACCTGAGGAATCTGCGCGACCTCGTGCCATTCGGTGTGGACTCGGCGATCGTGGGCAAGGCCCTGTACGCCGGAAAGTTCACCTTGGAAGAAGCTCTCGAGGTTGCTGGAGGCTGAAGAAGTGACATCCGACTCGGCAGATCGGCCTGACTCGGCAGATGGTTCCGACTCGGCCGGCCAGTCCTGGGCAGGCCGGGAACTCAAACCCAACCCGTTCTCGGGTGACTCGGGTCTCGCCGACACCGGTCTGCTGGAAGCGCTCGGTCGGGTCAACAGAGAACCGCTGGAACCCCAGGCCCACCTCGGCGTCGTTCGAGCGTTGGCGGGTGCGAGGCTCTATGCCCCGATCGTTCCGGTCGCAACCGAACAAGAGGTCGGCGAGCACGGGCACATGGTCGACAACGCCTCGGACATGGCGATGGTCCGGCTGCAGGGCGAGGACGGCCGTGAGTGCACCCCCGGCTTCTGCTCGATCCCTCCGCTGACTGCATGGCATCAGGAAGCCCGCCCCGTGCCGATCGAATCCGAGCGCCTCGTGCTCGGCGCGGTCGAAGCCGGATCCCAACTCATCGTCCTCGACCCGGGCACGTCACAGCCCTTCCTGCTCCGGCGTCCCGCCATGTTCGCCTTCGCCCAGGGGCACCCCTGGACACCGGCCTGGGCCGACGCCGAGGTGGGGCAGGCGCTGGTCACAATCGCCGAGGACTTCCCCTGGCTGGCTCAGATCAGCCTGCGCCCCGGCAGCGCCCGAGTCCACGTCGAAGGACCCGAGGTCGGCATCAGGCTCGGGGTGCGCTCTCAGGTGCCCGCCGACGAGATGACACGATTCCAACAGGCGCTGGCCGCCGATGAGACGATCGTCGAGAGAGTGGATTCGCTGGCTCTGCAGCTCGCCGAGTCCTAAGCGCCTGTGATACACCGAACCCAAGGTGTCCGGCCGAATCCCGAATAGAGGGAAGGGGCATGTGCACTTGCCTCATTTCTCCTATGCTTGATCTCTATGAGTGAGATTCGTGACCTGAGTCGTCCGACCGTCCCAGACGAGAGCTATCTCGGCCAGATCGCCGCCGAGACTCAAGCCCGCAGCGAGCAGGCAGGCGAGTGGAACTCCGAGTTCAACGGGGCACCCGAGTCGAGCACCGCGGTCCTCGCCGCCGGGCTCGCTGCGGCCAGGGCGGATCTCGACGGACTGCTGCACACGATCCACTCACTGGCGGAGACCGCATTCGCCGAACATGATTCTGTCCGGGCCATCGCCTCGGTGCTGGGCTCACGGGGAATCGAAGTCGAGACCGGACTGTTCGGAGTCGACACGACCCTACGTGCGACCACAGGAGCCGGCGGCGGGCGCACGATCGCGATCCTCGCCGAATACGACGCTCTCCCGGAGATCGGTCATGCCTGCGGTCACAACCTCATCGCCGCCTCGGGGGTTGGGGCATTCCTTGCCCTGCATGCCCTCTGCGAACAGGACCCGAGCGCCGTTCCCGGCACCGTGGTGCTGCTCGGCACTCCCGCAGAGGAGGGCCACTCAGGCAAGGAGGTCATGGCCCGTGGCGGAGCCTTCGACGGCATCGACGCGGCCATCATGGTCCACGGCTACGGGTACGACTGCGCGGATCAGGTGTGGTTGGGCAGGCGCCTGCTCAACGTCACGTACTCCGGGGTCGCCGCCCATGCCTCGGCGCAGCCGTTCATGGGCCGCAATGCCCTCGACGCCGCGAACCTCTTCTACCAGGGCCTCGGGCTGATCCGCCAGCAGATGCCGCCGATCTCCCGCCTGCACGCCGTCATTGCCAACGGCGGGACACGGCCCTCGATCATCACGGAATCCGCCACTGTGCGGTGCTATGTCCGGTCGAAGTTCCCGGAAACACTCAAGGAGCTTTCGGACAGGGTCGAGGACG
>NZ_JAKDJU010000155.1 GCF_030453725.1 Brevibacterium picturae | reverse complement strand
TCCTTCTCCGCTTCGTCGTCGATGCCGAGGACGTTGACGATGGTGGGGAAGGTCAGGCCGGCCAGCACCAGGGTGACGAGCAGGATCACGGCGGCCGCGACGAGGATGTAGGCGCGGCCGGGGAACGGTTCGCCGGTCGCCGTGGTCGCCGGAATCGACAGCGCCAACGCGATCGTGGCCAAACCGCGCATTCCGCCCCAGGTCATGAGGGTGGCATCCCTGATGTTCAGTGGTGCGGCATCCGGATCGTCCTGTCTGCGCTTGTTCTCCAGCACGGTTCCGATGAGCAGCCACCCGAATCTCACCGCAATGACGACGAGCGCGATGCCCAATCCGACGAGGACGGCTTTGCCCAGGTCATCGGGCTGGGATTCGACGACCATGCGCAGGTCGAGGCCGATGAGGCCGAAGGCGATGCCGGTGATGAGCATCTCGAGGACCTGCCACGTCGAGGCCTGGGTGACGCGTTCCGCGGAATTGCCCTCGACATCGCGTCGGCGCACCTCGAGTGCGGCCACGACGACGGCGATGACGCCGCTGGCGTGGAAATGTTCGGCGATGAGGTAGACGCCGAAGGGCAGCATGAGCATCAGCGAGGAGCGGGCGATCGTGTGATCGATCTTCTCCATCACCCACCACACGATGAACACGACGACGAGGCCGACGGTGATGGCGACGACCGCGGAGATGAGGAAGGACAGCGCCAGCTGCCCGAAGTCCACCTCGGTGCCGGACATCGCCGCGGCCATCGCGGTCTGGAAGATCACGAGGGAGGCGGCATCGTTGAACAGCCCTTCGCTCTGCAGGGTGGACATGATCCGCCGAGGTATCGACACGGTGCCGGCGACCGCATCGACGGCGACGGGGTCGGGTGGGGCGAGCATGGCTCCCAGCGCCACCGCGGCGGCGATCGTGATCCCGGGGATGAGGAGGACCGCGGTTCCGGCCACGGCCGCCACCGTGACCCCGACGAGCGCGACCGCCATGCCCAGGATCGTGCGCCAGCGGATGGCGAAGAGCGCCCATGAGGTCTTCTGCGCTGCCGCGAACAGAAGCGGGGGCAGGAACAGGGGCAGGATGAGCTCGGGCTCGATGGTGATCTCGGCGAACGTGGGGATGAACGCACCGGCGATGCCGATGACGACCATCAGTGCAGGCCAGGGGAGGCGCAGCTTCTGTCCCAGACCGACGACCACACTGGTTGCGGCACCGAATCCGATGATCATCAGCAGGGTCGTCATGGTCGTCTCCTCGCAATGTCAGGCAGGCGGTGCGCACCGCAGCACTGGCGTCGATGTCATCAACATCGTCTGCTCGAGGGCGCCTGGCAAGGACTCAGAAACGAATCCACATCAGGTTTCCGTGCCGGGACCAACGATATTTTGGCAGAATGCTGTTATGTCTGACTCAATTGTATTCTCTCTGGCCGACGACGCAGTCGCGACGATTTCGATCAACGAACCAGACACCCGGAATGCGCTGTCGCGCTCCGTGATGGAAGAGCTCGTCGACACCCTCGCCGAGGTGGGCCGACGCACCGACGTCCGTGCAGTGATCCTGTCCACCGCAGGACACGTCTTCAGCTCCGGGCATGATCTCAAAGAGATCCGTGGAGCCGAGTTGGAATCGCAGCAGGAGACCTTCGCCGTCTGCTCGGAACTCATGCAGCTGATCCAGTCGATCCCGCAGCCGGTCATTGCACAGGTCCAAGGTGTGGCGACCGCAGCCGGGTGCCAACTCGTTGCCAGCTGCGACCTGGCGGTGGCAGCGCAGTCGGCTCGGTTCGCCACCCCGGGTGTGAAGATCGGCCTGTTCTGCTCCACGCCCATGGTGGCGCTGACTCGGGCGGTGCCGGCGAAGACGGCGATGCGGATGCTGCTGACCGGGGACTTCCTCAGTGCTGCCGATGCTCTGACGTTCGGGCTGGTCTCCGACGTGGTTGCCGATGACGAGTTGGAGACGGCGACTGCCCAGCTGGCGCGGAAGGTCGCGTCCGCCTCGTCGGCTACAGTGGCACTAGGCAAAGCGGCGTTCTACGAGCAGCGTGATCTGCCTGTGGCAGAGGCCTACGGACGCATGTCGGAGGTGATGGCGCACAACGCCGTCGCAGCCGATGCGCAGGAGGGGATCGATGCTTTTCTGGGCAGAAGAGAGCCTGCGTGGCAGCATCGGGGCTGACAGTGTGATTTCCTATGACTGTGTGGCTTGTCCGGACGGACCGGATGAGATGCTTCAGACGATGATGGAGGATCAGACGTGGCGGTAATCGTGACCGGAGCCAGCGGCTTCATCGGTGGCGCCATCGCCCGTGCCCTGGCGACCAGGGATGAGACGGTCTACGCGCTGGGGCGACGCGACCCTGAGATCCCCGGTGTGAACTTCCAAACCTGGGACATCACCGAACCTGCACCCGAATCAGTGACGTCCCTGGCGGCGAAGGCCTCGGCGGTCTTCCACTGCGCAGGCATCGCTGAAGTCAGCGCCGACGACGATGAGCTCTACAGCGTGAAGGTCACGGGGACCAGGAACGTGCTCGACGCATTCGCGAAGGCGCGGATCGTGCATATCTCTTCGACAACGGTCTATGCCACCACCGAGCCTCATTCGGACCTGTGGGAAGAAGCCGGCCCCAAGGATCCCAACGATTTCCACGATGCCTATTCGAGGACGCATGCCTTGGCCGAGCAGCTCGTGATGCGGATCCGCCCCGATGCCGCCATCCTCCGACCGGCCGCGGTCTACGGGCAGGGGGAGACGATGCTCATGCCGTATCTGAGCCGAGTGGCGAAGAAGGGGGTCCTGCGACTTCCCGGCGGCGGCAGGCAGAAGATCACCCTGACCCATATCGACAATTTGGTGCGCGCGGCGATCGCCTGCGTCGACGTGCCGTCGGCCTCGGGACCGTTCAACATCGGAGACCCGACCCCGTACAAGCTCAAGGACGCGGTCTCCACGCACTTCGCCCGCATGGACTATGAGCCTGTGGTCATCGACGCGATCGCGAAGGACAAGGCACTGTTCGCCGCGAAGCTGGGCCTGAAGATCAAGACGTTCTTCAAACGGGGCAATCGAGCCGAGCTGTTCCTCGTCGAATACCTCCAGCACGACCGGACCTACAACCTCACCCGTCAGCACCGCGTGCTGGGAATCTCGACGACCCAGCATCTCGTGCCCTCGCGTCTCCAGTAGCCGAATCGCCCGGCGGCGATCACCGCTTGAGTCCGTGCTGGCCCGCAATGATCCGTGACATCACACCTCGCGGAAGTACCCGTTTGAGCAGGAACGGCAACGGCGACCTGCTGCCCGCAGCATAGAATTCGCGGGGCCTGGTGGCTTCGATGGCCGTGACGATGGTCGCGGCGACGGTTTCCGGTGAGATGCCGTTTCGCTCATTGTCATCGAGGTGCTCAAGCATTGTGGTCACGTCGTCGGTGTAGGCGGAATCGGGGGTGAGGTACTTCGTCCGCCGGTTGCCGATTCCGGTGGAGATGGACCCTGGCTCGACGACGCTGACCCACACATCGAACGGCGAGAGCTCCTGGCGCGCGGCCGTGGCGAACCCGCGCAGGGCGGCTTTGGATGCGACATAGGAGCTGCGATGGGCAAGGGGGAAGCTTGCGAGCATGGACCCGACCATGATGATCCGGCCACGACGCCGCTGGCGCATTCCTGCCAGGGCGAGCTGGCTCAGCCGCACCGGCCCGAAGACATTCGTCCGGAACAGGCGGTCGACGGCCTCGGGCGGAAGCTCCTCGAAGGGGCCTGACTGGCTCTCGCCGGCGTTGTTGACGAGAACGTCGACCTCGGCGACCTCGTTCTTCAGGGCCTCGACGCTGCCGGGGTCGGCGAGGTCGAGCCGAAGATAGCGCACACCGGGGACCCGTTCGCTCGCCCGGATCCGCTCGGGATCTCGACTCGTGGTCAGGACCGCATAGCCTCTGTCTGCCAGCACCCTGACCAGTGCGGCGCCGATGCCGGAGGTGCCGCCGGTGACGAGCACTGTGAGATTGGTATTCACTCTGACCACTGCTCCGTTCGATTGACGTCGTATGGCCCGCCCCCGGCCACAGCCCCGCGCGCTCCGGAGTGCTTCGCCACGGCCCGCCCGGCGCGCATCCCCGAGAAGATGCAGCCGCCGAGGAACGTTCCTTCCAGCGCGTTGTAGCCGTGCATGCCCCCGCCGCCGAATCCGGTCACCTCACCGGCGGCATACAGCCCGGGAATCGGTGCACCGCCGACCCCGATGACCTGGGCATCGAGGTTCGTCTCCAATCCGCCCAGCGTCTTGCGTGAGAGCAGACTCAAGCGCACCGCGATGAGAGGTCCATGGGCCGGGTCGAGGATCTTGTGCGGCTTCTGCACCCGCACGATCTTGTCGCCGAGGTAGTTCCTGGCATTGTGAATCGCCTGGACCTGCGCATCCTTGGAGAACGCATTGTCCATCTGCCGATCGCGTTCGACGATCTGTCCGAGGAGGCGGTCATGATCGATGACGGGCCCGCGCGAGCGCTCGTTCATCCCCGCGACGAGTTCCTCGGTGGTGTCGGCGACGACGAAGTCCGCGCCGAACTTCTTGAACGCCTCCACCGGGCCGGGCGCATCGGAGGACCGGGCACGGTCGAGGGTCAGGCGCCAGTCCTTCTTCGTGATGTCCGGGTTCTGCTCCGAGCCGGAGAGTGCGAACTCCTTGCGGATGATTGACTCGTTGAGCACGAACCATGAGTAGTCATGCCCGGTGGACAAGATTGTGCGCATGGTCTTGTTCGTATCGAACCCGGGATAGTTCGGAGCCGGGAACCGATTGCCTTCGGCGTCGAACCACAGCGATGAGGGCCCGGGAATGATGCGAATACCGTGGTTGGGCCACACCGGGTTCCAGTTCTCGATGCCTTCCGTGTAGGCCCAGATCCGATCCCGGTTGATCAGGCTCGCACCCGCGTGTTCGGCAATGGCGAGCATGCGGCCGTCGACATGGGCGGGCACTCCTGCGAGCATCGTCTGCGGGAATTCGCCGAGGCGCTCGACCGGCCAGTACTGACGCATGAGGTCGAAGTTGTGTCCGATGCCGCCGCTGGTGACGATGACCGCGGGGGCGTGGACTTCGAAGTCGTCGACCTCATCGCGGTTCGACTCGATGCCTCGGCCGGTGTGGCTGGGGGCAAGTGTTCGCCCGCGAACCCCGACGACGCTGCTTCCGTCGCCATGGCCGCCGTCCTCGACGTTGCCGCTGTCCTCGACGACGAGTTCATCGACCCGGTGGCGAAATCCCATGGTCACGAGGCCCGCGGATTCGGCTCGTTCCACCGGCTCACGGAAGACCCGCACCACCTCGGGGCCGGTGCCCCACGTGAGATGGAATCTCGGCACGGAATTGCCGTGTTCGGATGCGCCGGATCCGCCCCGTTCGGCCCAGCCGACGACCGGAGTCAGACGCAGTCCCAGGTCATGGAGGTAGCGACGCTTGTCCCCGGCCGCGAACTCCAGGTAGGCCTCGGCCCACTGCCGGGGCCAGCGGTCCTCGTCCCGGTCGAAGCCCGCCGAGGTGGCCCAGTCCTGCCGTGCCAAGTCGAGTGAGTCGTGGACGCCGAGCCGACGCTGCTCGGGGGAGTCGACGAGGAAGAGACCGCCGAGTGACCAGAAGGCCTGTCCGCCGAGGTTGGCCCGATTCTCCTGGTCGAGGATGAGCACCCTTTTGCCGGCGAGGCTGAGCTCATGAGCGGCGACCAGCCCGGCGAGACCGGCTCCGACGACGATCGCGTCGAAGCGGCCGTGTCCGTCAGGGAAGCCGGACCCGTCGGAGGAACCTGCTGCGCCGCCCCGGTCGGGAGCGTCGGTCGGTGAGCTGCTTGCCATGGGCGACTCCTTCGTCGATGTGTGGGCCTGGCGACCCCATGCACTCTCAGACTACTGTCCTCCGAGCCCACCAGGACACACAGCGCCCATACGCCGGCCGACATCGCGGCCACGTGGTCGACCGCCGGCCGCCTTCGTGGGCCGTGGTCGATTTCGGCGGGCATTTCGACCGTGAGCGCACTATGACGGCAGGCACCGGGTACCAGGCGCCGGGTATATGGGGTCTCAGCCGTTCAGCGTCGTATTCAGCCAGGCAGTGGCGGCCGCGAAGGAATCGTCTGTGGTCGTCGGGTCCAGCGGCACCGTGTTCTTCGAGGCGCTGGGGTAGCTGCCGAGGAACCGCAGGTTCCGGGTCACACGGTGGACTCCCTGCAGGGCATCGGCCATCCGGGCCTCGTGCACATGGCCCAACAGGTCGATCGAGAACTGGTAGAGCCCGAGGCCGCCTCCGGTGGGCCGGGATTCGATGCGCGACATGTTCACACCACGGCTGGAGAATTGCTCGAGCATCTCCAACAGCGCACCGGCACGGTCGGAGCGCAGTGAGGCCACGACCGTGGTCTTATCGGATCCTGTCGGTGCAGGAATAGTGCCGGGGCGAGCGACGACGACGAAGCGAGTCTCGGCGTCCTGTCGTTCTCCGATGTCATCGGCGAGGACCTCAAGACCGTAGCGTTCGGCTGCCAGCGCTGGGCACACCGCTGCCACATGATCGGCGGCGTCGTTGGCCAGGTCCCGTGCGGCCGCGGCCGTCGATGAGGTGGGGAGGTAGACGGCATCGGGGAAGTTCGCGGACATGAACGTCCGCACCTGCGCCTCACCGTGCGGGTGGGAGCCGAACGAGGTCAGCGTGTTGGGATCCGTTCCCGGCTTCACCGCCAGGACGAAGCGCACGGGCACAACCACCTCGGCGACGATCTGGAGCCGGCCATGATCGGTCAGGGCGTCGATCGTGGCAGGCACGCCGCCCTCGACGGAGTTCTCGATCGGGACGACTGCGGCGCTGCAGTCGCCGTCGAGGACGGAGTCCAGCGCCGCGACGGCATTGCGCATGGGCTGGGACCTCGCCGTCGTTCGCAGACCCTGCGTATCCAGGTACTTCAGCAGCGCGGCCTCGGTGAATGTGGCCTCGGGGCCCAGATAGGCGAAGCGCTCGGTGCCCACTCGCTCGGTGC
>NZ_JAKDJU010000154.1 GCF_030453725.1 Brevibacterium picturae | reverse complement strand
TCCCGGCCCCCAGTCCTCAGTCGTCCTTGTCGAAGGCGCTGAAGTCCTCGACCTTGCGCGGGTTGCCGGCGATGAGCATCTCGTCATCGGCATACAGCGTCACATCCTGATCCGCGATGTCCCAATGCTCGTCGCCGCTGCGCCTGAAGGCCACGACCGTCACACCGTACGTGCCGCGCAGATCGAAGGAGCCCAGGGGCGAGTCGGAGAAGCGAGTCGGTGGAGTCGTGCGAGCCAGTACGAAGTCGTCGCTGATCGGCAGGAAGTCCGACATATGTCCGCGGATCAGATGGGCCAGACGGCGCCCCATGTCGTTATCCGGTCGGATCACATTCTCGATGCCGAGCTGATCGAGTATCTCCGCATGCGTCTGGCTGATCGCCTTGGCCCAGATGTGTCGGTTCCCGATCTTCAGGATCTTGGAAGCGGTGAGTATGCTGGCCTCGAGATCACTGCCGATGGCAATCACCACCCGGCTGACTTCGTCGATTCCGAGCTGACGCAGAACAGCCTCGTCGGTGGAGTCGGCCCGCGATACGAAAGCCAGCGTCTCCGAGTAGTGGGCCACGACAGCCTCGTCGACATCGATGCCGATGACGTCGACACCGTGAGCGGCGAGTTCGGATGCCAACGATCCGCCGAAGCGCCCCAGGCCGATGACGGCAACCGCTCCGTGCTGCGCCAGCGGGGTGGGATCGCCCAGGAAGAACGCGGCCGGCCTCGCTCGCCAGGATTTCGTATTCATATCAGTGTCCTTCCTCTTTTGTGGATGCCGATGTTTCGCCTCTGCCGGTGGGCCGATGATCGGCCGGTGGCCTTGCTCAGCCGATCAGTGGTCGTTCGACGTGCAGTTCGTAGCGGATGGTCCTGGCCCTCAACGCCAGAGCCGAGGCGACGGTCACGGGACCGAGCCGGCCGAGGACCATGACCAGGATGAGCACCACTTGGCTCAACCCGGGCAGCCCGGCGGTGATGCCGGTCGACAAGCCCACGTTCGCGAAGGCGGAGATGACTTCGAAGAGCACTCGGTCCAATCCCAGCTCGGGAGCGTCGAGCATGAGCACCGTCGTGGACAGTGCAACGAGGCTCAGGGCGAGGACGATCACGGTCGTGGCCTGCCGGTGCGCCGATTCGGCCACGCGGGCTCCGAAGAGGTTCGCCTTCGTTCCGCCGGTGATCTCGGCCCAGGTGATCGCCAGGAGCACCATGACTGTCGTGATCTTGACACCGCCGGCAGTGCCCGCCGGTCCACCGCCGACGAACATGAGGATGTCCATGCCGAACCAGGTCGCCGAGTGCAGCTGCGAGATGTCGATGGAACTGAAGCCCGCAGTCCGTGTTGTCGTCGACTGGAACGCAGCGGTCTGCAGCTTGCCCCACCAATCGAGGTGGCCGAGTGTGCCGGGATTGTTCCATTCGATGGCGGCGATGAAGGCTGTGCCGCCGAGGAGGAGGACCGGCGTGATGACGATGACGGCCCGGGTCGTCATGGACCATTTCAGAGGCATCCTGTAGTGCCGGAAGAGTTCGATGAGCACCGGGTACCCCAGTCCGCCCAGAATGGCTCCGAGGGCGATGGGGGCACACACGAAGGGATCGGTGGCGTAGGCTGCGAAGCTGTCGGGCTCCAACGCGAAGCCGGCGTTGTTGAATGCGGAGATCGCGTGGAAGACCGCATCCCAGAGTGCCCCGCCCGCCGACTCGTCGTAGTGGAGCCAGAGGCGCAGGAACAGCGCCGAGGTGATCGCGAGTTCCGTGGCCACCGTGAGGCCGATGACCCGCAGCACCATCGGTCGGATGCCGCCGATGTGTGAGCTCTTCGCCTCGGCCGCGACCGACTCCCGGAGGCGAAGCCCGACCTTGCCGGCCACGAGCATGGCCAACAGAGTGGTCAGCAGGAGGATCCCCAGTCCACCGGCTTGGATCAATCCGAGGATGACGGCTTGGCCGAAGAATGTGAAGTCCCCGCCGACGGAGAGGACCTCCAGTCCGGTCACGCTGATCGCCGAGGTGGCGGTGAAGAGCGCGGACAGAAGTGAGATTCCGCCCGGAGTCGTGGTTGCTGAGGGCATCATCAGCAACCCGGTGCCGATGACGAGCGCAGCCAGGTATGTCACGACCACACGGTCGATGGCGTTGCGATGAGGATTGTGCACGTGCCCGGACCTAGTCACGACGTATCAGCACGGCTTCCGCGGTTGTCACCATGGCCCAACAGTACAACTGCCCGAGAGTTTCGGACGGACCGCTGGAACGGGAGTTCCTCGAGCGGCATGGCGGAGCTGAGTGAAAGCTGTGAACGACTAAGGTGTCACCATGGTGCCCAATTCCCAGCAGGCTGTCCCCGCGGCAAGGACGATGGAACGAGGCAAGAGGGGCATCCTCGCCAACACGATCCGTCACGTGATCAGTGACCAGGGGCTCGACCTGGCAGCGGGTCTGGCGTTCTACGCGCTGCTGTCAATGGCACCGGCGACTCTCGCCCTCGTGTCGATGCTCGGTGTGATCGGGGAGGCGAAGTCCACCACCGAGGCGGTCCTGGGCTTGGCCTCGGATCTGTCGACCGAGGCCGTCGAGTCGATCCGCCCGATCGTGTCCGAGCTGGTGTCGACCCCGGCGGCCGGTCTCACGCTCATCGTCAGCCTCATCGTCGCGATCTGGTCGTCGTCGAAGTACGTCGGTGCCTTCGGGCGGGCGGCGAACAAGGCCTATTCGGTGCAGGAGAGCCGTCCCCTGTGGAAGCTCAAGCCGATGATGCTGTTCATCACTCTGGTGCTGCTGCTCCTCATGGCCGCACTCGGTCTGCTGCTCGTGGTCTCCGGTCCCATCGCGGAGTCGCTCGGTCGCCTGGTCGGCTTGGGGCCGGTGGCGGTGATGGTCTGGAGCATCGCCAGATGGCCGGTCGTGGTCTTCTTCGTCATGCTCATGATCGCCCTTCTGTACTATGCGACTCCGAACGTGAAGAAGGCGAAGTTCCGCTGGTCGAGCATCGGTGCGTTCATTGCACTCCTCACGGTCGTCATCGTGTCTCTGGGATTCGTCGTCTACATCAACAATTTCGACAACTACAACGCCACCTACGGTGCAATCGGAGGTGTGATCGTCGGATTCGTCTGGCTGTGGATGGTCAATCTGGCTCTCATCTTCGGGGCGGAACTCGACGCTGAGATCGAGAGGGCCCAGAATTCTGAATGAGATTTCGGGGCTGAGGACCGAGCTTGCGGGACCCGGGGCCGGGTGTGAGGGGCTGAGGGTTGAGAGGGCAGGACTTCGTGGCGTGACGCCGTGTGTCGTAAGGTCAAATCATGAGTTCTGACCGACCTGAGGCATCGACGTTCACCCCTGCGCTGCTGGGGCTCGTGTGGACGGCGATGTTCGGATTCTCGGCGTTCTTCTTCAGCTACTCGACGATGGTCTCGATCGCTGCTGTCCACGGGCTTTCGACAGTCACCGGGGGCTCGGTGCTGACGACGATGATGATCGGCGTCATCGCAGTTCAGCCCTTCGCTCCCTGGGTCGGCCGGGTGCTCGGTCTCAAGGGTGCCCTGTTCGTCGCCCTGGGGCTGCAGCTGTTGGGCCAGATCCTCGGTCTGGTTGTGCCCGCGCCTCTGCTCGGCCTCGTGTTGGCTGGGCTGTTCGGGGGAGTGGGCTTCGGCCTCTTCGTCGTCCTGGCCAATGCCGCTGTGCCCGCCACGACCTCCCCGGGACGCATCGGCAAGGCATTGGGGATCTTCGGTGGGATCACCTCGCTGGCGGCCGCTCTCGGGGCACCGCTGGGCCTATGGCTGGTCGGCACGGTTCCCGTCTGGACCTTCCGTGTGATCGTGTGTGCCTCACTTCTCCTCGCGGTGCCGACCGTTGTGAAGTATCTGCCGGGGCGAGAGCGCAGGAGTGAGAAGGAACCGGCCGAGGACTCCGGGGACGCTGTCCGGGCAGGCACGGCTGAACGTCGCTCCCTGCGCAGGAGCGGACGCACGATCGGTGAGGCGCTGAGCCTGATCGTCATGCTCTCCCCGTTCCTCGTCGGCATGATCGTCTTCGGCCTCATCGTCGGCTTCGGGCCAGGCGAAGACGTCGCCGGAGCCGCGCTGTTCATCGGCGCGATGCAGGTCTCGGCGGTGGTCGGACGGTTCGTCGCCGGTGCCATCGCCGATCAGTTCTCCCCGTTCGCACTCAACCTTCTGGGCCTCATGCTGGCCGTCATCGGGCTCGTCGTCACCGTCGTCGTCTACGGCGGGATGCTGTTCGTCGCGATGGTGATCATCGGTCTCGGGCTGGGCACAATTCAATCGGCCAGCCTGGTGATGGCCTTTGCCAGTGTCAGCACGCCGGCGAAGGCCAGCGTGGCGTGGAACATGAATTTCGATATCGGTTTGGCCGTGGCCGGTGTCCTCGGCGGTCTCGGCTTCACCTACCTCGGCGACTCCGCGACCTTCCTCGTCTGCGCCCTGCTGCTGCTTTTGGCAGGCATCATCTCCTGGATGCTGCAGACCCTGCGACGACGCTCATCGTGAGTTCGTGGCCCGGTCGTCCAGGTCGGCCAGGAGCCCCACTGCGGCCCGCGTGTATTCGCCGATCCAGCGGTCGTGGATGCGCTTGATCGGCAACGGGGCCAGCGCCAGCTGACGGGTTCTGCCGATGCGACGCCCGCCGATCAGCTCGGCTCTCTCCAGGACTCGGATGTGCTGCAGGACGGTCGTGCGATCAAGCTTGCCAAACGCGGCGCAGACCTCTCCGGTTGTCCGGGGTTCGTCGCGCAGCAAGTCGAGGATCTGGCGTCGGGTGGAATTGGCCAGCGCCTTGAACACGGCATCATCGCGTTCGTCCTCATCAACAGGAGAAGCCATTCCATCTGCAGTCGACATGTGGTAAAAATATCACATGAATGATGAACAGAGCACCAAAGATGCACGGCTGGACGAACTGTCTTTCACCGTCATGGGCTACATCTCGAAGACCCCGCATGAGACCTTCGAAGCCGTGGCCGATCCGGCGCAGCTCTCGAAATACTTCACCACAGGCGGTGCACGCGGACGTTTGGAGTCCGGCGCCGAGGTGACCTGGGACTTCGCGGATTTCCCCGGTCGGTTCCCGGTTGAGGTCCTCGAGTCCGTTCAGGATGAGAGGATCGTCATCGCGTGGGAAGGCACGGAGCATGCCACGGCGAAGTCCACGACGACGACCTTCGAGTTCTCGCCTGTCGATGACGGAGCGCGGACTCTTGTCACGGTGACCGAGAAGTCATGGAAAACCACAGTTGGGGGAGCCGAGGGCGCCTTCGGCAACTGCATGGGCTGGACGGGCATGCTGGCTGCCATGAAGGCCTGGATCGAATACGGCATCGACCTTCGCGAAGGCTTCTACAGGTAGCCGCTCAGCCGGGTGTGTTCGCGCCGTGCGAGTTCTTGATGAAGAAGGACCCGACGATGCCGAAGATCCCGATGACGGCGGCGACGAAGAAGGCGACATCGGCGCCGTGAACCAGCCCCTCGACTCCGTAGACTTCCGGGTCGCGCGTCGTGGAGACCATGATGGTGACCAGGACTGCGGTACCCACCGAGGCGGCGATCTGGCGGAAGGTGTTGTTCAGTGCCGTGCCGTGGGGGATGAGGCGCTGCGGCAGCTGATTGAGCGCTGCCGTCGTCACCGGCATCATCACCATGGCCACTCCGAACATGCGGATCGTGTTGACCACGGCGAGGAAGGTGAACGAGGTGTCGGCCTCGAGGTCGGCGAAGAGGAATGTGGTGACGGTGAGCAGGGTGAAACCGGCAACGGCCAGCCACTTTGCCCCGATGGCGTCGAATACTCGTCCGGTGACCGGCGACATCAGTCCCATCACCGCTGCACCGGGCAGAAGCACCAGGCCTGATTCCATGGCGGAGAAGTCGTTCATGTTCTGCATGTAGAGCGGCAGGATCATCATGCCGCCGATCATGACGATGAACACGCACATGCCCAGGGCGGTGTTGAGGGTGAACATGCGGTAGCGCAGCACTCGGAACTCGAGCATCGGCTGGTCCAACTTGAGCTGGCGCGGAATGAAGATGGCCAGAGCGACCACGCCGATGAGCAGAGGGATGATGACCTCTGGGCTCAGCCATCCTGCGTCGCCGGCGGTTCCGAAGCCGAACAGCAGTCCGCCGAAGCCGAATGTCGACAGGATGATCGAGAGGACATCGAGCTTGGGGTATGTGCGTTCGGTGACGTTCTTGAGGATGAAGTAGGCGACGATGATGTCGATGACCGCAATCGGCAGCATCATGTAGAAGAGGGTCTCCCACGGCAGGTGGTCGACGATCCAGCCCGAGAGGCTCGGTCCGATGGCCGGAGCGAAGGCGATGACGAGGCCGAACGTGCCCATCGCCGTACCGCGCTTGTCCACCGGGAAGATTGCGAAGAGAATGGTCTGCATCAGCGGCATGATGATGCCGCCGCTCGACGCCTGAATCACGCGTCCGAGGAGAAGGACAGGATAGGTGGGCGCCAGCGCGCACACCAGTGTGCCGACGATGAACAGCAGCATCGCTGTGAGGAACAGTCCGCGGGTGGTGAACTTCTGGATCAGGAAAGCCGTGATCGGAATCATGATGCCGTTGACCAGCATGAAGCTCGTCGTCACCCACTGTGCGGCGCTGGCCGTGATGTCGAAGGACTGCATGAATGCGGGCAGTGCAGTGTTGAGCAGGGTCTGGTTGAGGATGATGACGAAGGCACCGGAGACGAGAACTGCGAGAACCACATTCCGATTGATCGGCGTGCCATCGGCTGCCGTGCTCTGAGCATTATCCTCTTTTGTCAATGAAGTTCCTTCTCTCCCCTGATTGATTGCCCTCACCGTCCGGTGGGCGACAGCTCTGGTCCGTCTGAGCGCACTGAGTCTGTCGGCGACCGCGCCGTGCGAGTCTACTCTCCATGTATCCGACCTCTGTGAACAGGGTATCGGCACGGGGCAAGACGCGGGTGTCATGGAGATGTCTCCGAGGCGACCGGCCGGACTCGGTCCACCGCCGAGGTGACAACTGAGATTCACAGTCTCATCGTCTCGTCGATCCGCGG
>NZ_JAKDJU010000153.1 GCF_030453725.1 Brevibacterium picturae | reverse complement strand
CAGCCGTCTCTGTGGACTCAGAGACCGCGACGAAGCCGAAGCCGATGACGAAATGGTCGATCATGTGGCGCTTGGGGGCGACGGCCATCGCCCTCGTCATCCTCACCTGCGGGCAGTTCCTCAACACCAACGACTTCTTCCCGCTCGGGTCGCTGACCCAGTACGCCACCGCCAAGGACCTCAACGGGGAAGTGAATTCGACGTGCATCGAAGCCCAGTTCCCCGGCGAGGACGAACCGCGCAGACTCGGCTTCAACACGGACACAGTCGGGATCGAACGCGGTGACATCGAGTCGCAGCTCGACCGGGTCATCGCCCACCCCGAACTCCTGCAGACCTTGGCCGATTCCTACGAGCGCCTCCACCCGGATGAGCCGAAGCCGGAGTCCATGATCCTCTGCCGCACCGTGACTCAGTTGGAGAACGGGCAGAGCGTCGGCGAGCCCGAACACAAGATCCTGGCGACCTGGGAGGTGCAGTGAACAAGCCCGCGAAATCCACACCGAAGACCCAGACCCTGACGGGCACCTCCTCGAAGGCAAAGGTCGGCAATCCGATCATCGGCTGGTTCACGCCCCAGATCTCTCTGGCCCGGGTCGCGATCTTCCGCGTCTTCGTCTACATTTTCGTCGTCATCGACGTGCTGACCATCTCCGCCGATGTCATCCCACACGGATGGACCCCTGACCTCTACCAACCGCTGTGGCTGGCCAGGTTCCTCCACATCCCACCGGTCAGCGTCCTCGGCGCACAGATCCTGCTCGCCGCGATCATCGTCTTCTCGCTGTTGGCGGCCGCCGGAATCCTCCAGCGCATCAGTGGGTGGATGGTGGCGATCACCTTCGGGCTGTGGATGTTCTACACCCAGGGCTACGGGTACGTCGCCCACGATCACATGGCACTCGTCATCGCCGTCGTCGTGCTGCCGACGGTCGGGATCGCACGATTCCGGGACGTGGGAACCACCTCGGCGAAGGCAGGGTGGGCACTGCGGGTCGTGCAGATCTCCGTCGTCCTCACGTATTTCTACTCGGTGGTGATGAAGTGGATCGCCTCGGGCAATATCACCCACTGGGCCAACGGAGCCGTGATCGTCTGGGCTCTCATGCGCCGCGGTGCCGAATGGTCGAAACCGTTCCTCGAGATGCCCGGCCTGCTCATCGCCGGGCAGTGGGCGACGCTGGCCTTCGAATTCCTCTCGCCGATCGTGCTGTTCCTCAAGGGCAAGTGGCTCTACGGTGCCGTCATCTTCTTCATGCTCTTCCACCTCATGACCTACATCGCCCTGGGCATCCACTTCCTGCCGACGGTCATCTGCTGGGCCGCGTTCCTGCCCTTGGAGAAGCTGATCCCGAAGCGGTTCGCCGCGAGCACGAGGTGACGGCGGACGCTGCTGAGACTGGGCAGTGGTGACGCCTGTGCGTCCCCGCAGGGACGCACAGGCATTGTGTCACGCGCGTTCGATCGGCAGCCAGAGCTCGGTGGTGGCCGTGCTGAAGTCCGCTGCCCGGTCGATGATCGCAACGATCGAGGGCCCGGGCCGCAGCTGCCACGGATTCGACGGAAACCACTCAGTTGCCGTCGCCGCCCAGGTCGTCTGCAGTGCTTCGGGAAAGCGGCCGGCAGTGGTGAAGACCGCCCAAGTTCCCGCCACGACGTCGATGACGTCGAGGTCCTCAGGCGCCGAGGCGGGTGTCCCGACCGCGACGCCGTGCAGGTAGGTGAGCTCGGTGCCTTCCCGATAGTCCGGGTCGACATCGGCTGTGACCTGAAGCAGTCCGGTGGGCTCTGCGTCGCTGAGGGATTTGAGGCGAGCGTGCTCATCCGCAGGCAGAGATTCGATGTGCTCGCGGATGTGCGGGTTCTCTCCCTCGTGGATGAGAGGCACGCGCTTGGCGTGGCCGATGAGTGAGAACGCCGGTTTGTCGGTGATTCGAGTGTCCATGGAAGAACTCCCTTCGATCGTCAGGCGGAACCTGATGGTTGATTGACTGCGAAGGGGGCCACCGTCGCGCCGAACCGCTGACGGGCTCACGCCGTGGACGGAGTGGAACGCTCGCCCGAAGGCCTCGGCCGATCCGTATCCGTAGCGGACCGCGATGCCCAACAGCCCCCGGCCGGCCGCCACATCGGCGGCAGCCACGGTCATCCGGCGCCGTCGAACGTATTCCGACAGCGACATCCCCGCCAGGGACGAGAACATGCGCCGCAGATGGTATTCGCTCGTGCCGAGTGTCCTTGCCAACGATTCGACATCGAGATGCGAAACCCCTTCGTCTCCGACAGTGCTGCCGGTATCGGCGAGGTCCGACTCGATGAGGTCGATGAGCGTATTGAGTTCAGCGATCACGATGTCTCCCTTCACTCATCAATGGTTCCGCGCAGGCGGTGTACACCGCCCGACAATCTCTGCCCGATTCAATCATGTGCGCGTTGTTCGTGAGTCAGCACAGCGATGCACCCCACTGCCGGACTGGCCATTTCACCCCACGGGCGGTGCGAAATCGCCTCCGCGGGCATAGTGTCGTCTCATGACCGCCGCACCCAAAGGCGCCCCAGCGTCGGAGCCGCCGACCGCGTTCGCCGTCTCGGCGGTGCTCGCGGGTGCTCTGTGCCTCTCGATCTCCGCGATTCTGGTCAAACTCGCCGGGGTCGATGCGGCGACGACGGCCGTGCTGCGGTGCGCGATCGCCGTCATCGCCCTCGTGCCTCTGGCGCGCTTCGAACGCCGACGCCACGGTGGGCTCTCTCGAGCAGGGATCCTCTGGGCGATCGCGGCCGGCATCGCGCTGGGGATCGATTACATTGCGTGGACGGCGTCGATCTACCTCGTGGGCGCGGGCGTCTCGACCGTGCTCGTCAATGTCCAAGTCATCGTCCTGCCATTGCTCGCGCTGCTCGTCGATCGTGAGCGTGTGAGCGCACGTTTCCTCATCGCACTTCCGCTGATGCTCATCGGCGTCGGTCTGGTGGGAGGCATCGTGACACTGACCGAGGTGGGCGACAGTGCCGTCCTCGGCACCGTTCTCGGACTGATCGCGGGAATCGGCTACGGGGTGTACATGTTCCTCACCCGCCGTGGGACCAGGCGCAAGGCCGAGGGGACACTTCAGCCGTTGGCCTGGGCGACAGCCTCGGCGGCGGTGACCTCGGCAATCATCGCGCAGTTCACCGGTGGCCTCCACCTGGCCGGGATCGGCCCGAAGTCATGGATGTACCTCATTGCCTTGGCCCTGCTCGGGCAAGTGGTGGCGTGGCTGCTCATCAACAGGGGCAGCGTCCGATTGGTGCCGACGATGACGGCGAGCCTGCTGCTCATCCAACCCGTGCTCGCCCTCGTGCTCGCGGCGCTCATCCTCGGCGAAATGCTCACCCTGGGGCAGGCGATCGGTGCAGGCCTCGTTGTCCTCGCGGTGGCCGTAGCCAACGGGGTGTGGCGACGGCGGAGGAAATCCCACGCTGCTCGGAGTCCAGGGGACGAGCTCAGGGCGCCAGGCTCGGTGCCTCGGTGATGCCGAACCGTGTCTTCAGCGCTCGCTGAGCGGCGAACCAGCCGTTCATGCCGTGCACGCCGGGTGCCGGTGGGGTCGCCGCCGAACACAGGTAGGCGCCGGGGACGCCGAGGCTGTAGTTGTCCCAGCTCATGCGCGGCCGGGCCATCATCCGGTAGAAGGAGACGAGCCCGGTGGCGATGTCGCCGCCGATGTAGTTCTGATTGTGGGCTGCCATCTCCGATGCGGGGATCGAGTTGTAGGACACGATGGTGTCGCGGAAACCAGGGGCGAAGCGTTCGATCTGCCTGATGATGTATTCGGCCGGATCGATCGGGCAGTCGAAGGGGACGTGGCAGTACGTCCAGAGTGGGCGCAGGCCGTTGACCTCACGCGATGGGTCGAACACGGTTGGGTCGGAAACCAGGCTGACCGGGTGGGCAGGCATGCGTCCGGCGATCACATCCGCCTCGGCGGCGGCCATCTGCTGCCGGGTTCCGCCGACGTGGATGGTGCCGGCCCGAGCGGTCTCCGGATCAGTCCAGGGCACAGGGCTGTTGAGGACGAAATCGACCTTCGCAGCGGCGTTGCCCTGTTTGAAACGGCGCAAGGACTTGTCGACATTGGCTGGCAGGAGTCCGGAGAAGATCTGTGCGGCATTCAGTGCCGAGGTGTCGAGGAGATAGGCCCGGGCCGCCGGCATATCGGAGACGTGATCGATGCGCGCATTCGTCGTCACGGACCCGCCATGGGCCTCAAGGTCGGTGACCATCGCGTCGATGATCGCCTGCGAGCCACCGACAGGGGATGGCCAGCCACCGGCGTGGGCGACGGTCGAGAGCATGGTGGCCGTGGCGGCCGTGCCCATGCCAGGAAGTCCGCCGATCGCATGTGCGGCAACGCCGGTGAAGAGGGACTGGGTGGATTCGTGGGAGAGCGGAATGTTCCAGGCCGGGCTCGCCTGGGACAGCAGTCGCAGTCCGAACTTCATCACATTGGCGATGCCGGGAACATCGCGCAGAGTCTCCGGGACGGAGCGTTTGTCGCCGAGGGAGAGCCAGATCGCATCATCGACGCGATCGAGGAGCGGGGCGAAGAACCGTCGCCATTCGGGTCCGGCCGCGCCGAGGCGGTCGACCGTCGCGTCGAGATCGTGGAAGGCCAGCGCTGTCGGCTGATCGTCGAGAGGCTGCGCGTAGGAGACCTCCGGGGTGGTGAACTCGAGGCCGCGGGCACGGAGGTCGAAATCGACGAAGAACGGGCTCGAGATCGCCAAGGGGTGCACGGCCGAGCAGATGTCGTGGGTGATGCCCGGAGCCAGGCCCAGGTCAATGGTGCGGGCACCACCGCCGATGGTCGACTGGGCTTCATAGACCTGCACGGACAGACCTGCCCGAGCCATGGTGACCGCGGCGGCCATGCCGTTGGGGCCGGATCCGACGACGACGGCATCTACCTCAGCGTTGCTCATGGCTTCAGTCTAAGGGAGAGGGGTGACGCGACCATTGCGAGGACGGACTATCTCCGTGACGCACAATCGGTCTACCCCGGTGTGAGGATGCCTCTGATCGCGGGGTGAACCAGATCTTCGTTATCGAGGATCCATCAATGCCGACAAGCACTCGATTGCCACTATCGACTCCGCGCAGCAGTGAGAGCAGTTGGTGGAGAACAATGCGACGGGCAAGCATCAAGGATGGGACACAGTCAACGCGGCAACCTCAGCGGTTATGTACTCGGCGATCCGGTCAGCGGCAGCGGTGCGCCCGGCCGCGCGCTGGCCATCTTCGACGCTCGGGTTGTAGTTCGTGTTGGTGTTGATGTCGTAGACGACCTGGCGACCATCGGCAGTCTCGATGAACTCGATTCCAGCGATGTCGATGTGCAGTTCGCTCAGGAGCGTCTCCAGCCTGCCGATGAGGGGCGTGCGCGCGGTGATGTCCTCACGCAGGGAGAACGGGTCGAGTGGTGTGGCAGAAGCGCCGGGGATCTCGCATGCTTCGGCGGGGCACAGTTCGAAGGACCCATCGGAGACATCGACTCGCACCGCATAGTGGAACCGGCCGCCGATGAATTCGGCACGGGTGACGAACGGCTGTGCCGGCTGGACATATTCTTGGACCAGTGTGATCCCGTCGATCGGCTCGTTCGCACCACCTGGTGCGAAGTCACCCGCAGCCTCGTCGAGTTCGGCATGGGACTCGAAAAGGCGCACTCCGAGGCCCTTGCCGCCCTGGTTGTGCTTGGTGATGAAGGGCGGGACGAAATCGCGCGCCGCCGTGGACAGCGCAGCACTGCCGAAGACCGCCGAGGTGCGCGGCGTGTCGAAGCCGCGAGTGGCAAGCTCGCGGTGCTGGCGGATTTTGCTCACTTCGAGTTCGTAGACGTCTGCGCCGTTGATGACGGTGCGCCCGGCGGTCTGGAGCCAGGCGAGCACCGCACGCCCGTAGTCCTTGACGTGTGGATCCGTGCGAGTGTGCGCCGAGGCGGACAACCGCGACCAGAACAGGCCCTGCGGCGGCTCCGCGGTGAGATCGATCGAGGCTTCAGGCAGCAGCCATTCGACGAAGCTGATGCCTGAACGTTCGAGGGCCCGCGCAAACGGCGCGATCCATTCGGGATTGTCATGAATGATGTAGACCGCCGGAACGTCCGTTACGGGAAGCAGCTGTGTGCTCATCTGTATTACCTCGCATCCTCCAACGACGGCGAGGGGTGACTGGATGCACCCGCACACCCGTTCTGCTCAACAATCCTAATCCGAGCGACCTCGTCTATGCCAGGGATGCAGAATGTGAACCGAGTGCTCCAGCTTCACCGAGTTTCGTTCATAGCGTACGCCTCGTCGAAGAAGGCCAGTTCGAGGTCGACGCCACGGTGCCAGATGTGAGTCAGTCGGCCTCGCACCGCGGCGGATTCTGCGTCCTCGCCGGTGGGGAATACCCGCTCAAGTTCGTCGACGAGGAACTGCACCCAGGCCCGGAAGGCGTCACCGCGGTGCAACTCGATCCACCCGGAATGGACCCGGCGTGGAGGCATCGGATCCGAGCGCTCGCCCCAATCGAGGTAGAGCCATTCGGCGATGACGAGCACGACGAGCAGATCTGCGTAGGAGGCCGAGTCGACGGCTTCGTCCATGAGGTCACGGAAGCCCTCGGTCGGCTCAGCCAGCTGGGGGTCAGCGTAGTCGGCGGCAGGGACACCCACCTCGGCGAAGGCCATGAGGAAATACGAATCCTCGTCGGCTTCGAGGAAGCCGAGCTGCTTGGCGAACCGCAGCTTGGGCCCGAGCGCATCGCCGTGAGCGACGCACGCACCGAGCATCGAGAGGAACGATTCGAAGAACTGGTAGTCCTGAATCAGGTACTGACTCATCACGGAGTCATCGACTGTCCCGGCAAACAGTTCGGTGACGAATCTGTGCCCGACTGCGGCCTCCCAGGTTGGAGCCGTTTCCGCTCTCAGGCTCGCAACCGGTCCATCCGCGGCCAGTCGAATGCCGCTGTTGGTGGTGTGTTTCGTGTCGACATCGGTCATCGGTGTCTGTCCTCACTTCCTCCGCCGGTGCTTACCGGATCAGGTTCGAAGGGTCTGCTTGCGCACTCTCAGCGCCAATCTCATAGCGCTCCCCCGTGGTGTTTCGAGCCTAGCACCGAACGGCG
>NZ_JAKDJU010000152.1 GCF_030453725.1 Brevibacterium picturae | reverse complement strand
CGCGGGTCTAAACTGCTGTCATGTCCGAGGTGACCGCCGATGATCTGACTCGCCGCCCGCATCCGCGCCTGCGGCCGTTCCTCGGCGACTACGTCGGCTACGACATCTCCGGCGTCCCCGCGGGGACGCATCTGGGACTTCCCTCGGGTTCACTGACGTTCATCGTTGCGATCGACGAACCGCTGCGCCAGTACGACCGGGACGCCGACTCGACCGATGCGTTCGATGTGCTCCTCGCGGGCCTCCACCTGAGGCCCACACTCATCAAACACAGCGGTGCGATGACCGGCATCCAGATCAACTTCAGTCCGTTGGCCCCGCGTGCGTTTTTCGGTCTCCCGGCGGTCGAGCTCGCCCACCGCACCTACGACCTTGCCGAGCTCGCGCGACCGATCGCCGCGGAGCTGCACGAGCGGGTCAACGAAGCCGCAAGCTGGGCGGCGCGCTTCGACGCCATCGACGAGGTGCTCATCGGCGCCCTCCATGAGGGAGCGCGTCCGAGGGGTGCCGTCGTCGAGTCATGGATCCGGATCGCGCGCAGTCATGGCGGACTTCCGGTGTCCCTGGTGGCCGATGACATCGGGTGGAGCAGGCGGCATCTGACTGCGCAGTTCCAGGCCGAGTTCGGGATCAACCCCAAAGAAGCGGCACGTGTCCTGCGCTTCGATCGAGCGCGAAGAATGATCTCCGCAGGCGACACGTCGATGGCAGACATCGCCGCCACCTGCGGCTATTCCGATCAGTCTCATCTCAATCGCGACTTCCGAGCGCTGACGGGCACCAGTCCGCGGGGGTGGCTGAGCGCCGACGACGTCGTCAGGGCCTCCGTGGGCGACGATTCGGCTCTCGGGTGAACGGTTGCGTTCGACCGCCTCGGCGACAAGATACGTCTGTGCCTCGCTCCGTTCCCATTTGTCCAAGACCTCGGCAGCGGTTGCGGTCCACGATGGAGGCGACAGCAGCAACGAGGAAAGGACTGACAATGTCGAACACCACCGGAGCCAACGTCTGGCCCACCTTCCGCTACCGGGATGCCAAGGCCGCAATCGCCTTCCTGCAGGAAGCGCTGGGCTTCGAAGTCGCGGCCGAATACCCCAACGCCGATGACCCGCAGCGCATCGACCATGCCGAACTGTCGTGGCCCGAAGGCGGGGGAGTCATGCTCGGCTCGGTCCGCGATGACGGGGGCGTGATGACGAAGACCGGTGTTGCCGCCGGGTCCGTCTACCTCGCGGCCTCAGACGTCGAGGAGCTCTACCACCGAGCGATGACGGCGGGCGCGAGAGAGATTATGGGGCTGACCGAACAGGACTACGGATCACTCGACTTCAGCGTCGCCGATCCCGAAGGAGTGCTCTGGTCGATCGGCACCTATCGCGGGGCCCAGGCGGAGTGACCCCTGCTTCGTCACTGAGGGCACTCCTAGCCAGGCCCACTGGACTCATCTGAGCAGGGGGGGTCTTGGTGTGGCGTCTTCGTGCGGTGTCTCTCACCTCACAATATAAGTGGTGACGCATCCGATTCTGACGATTAGTCTGAAATCGGAAGCGGACCTGCCGCTCCTGTGAGACACGAGAGGAGATCACTTGATGAAAGCGATCGTGTTCGAGGACTACAAGACTTTTCCCACGCTCAAAGAGGTTGAACGGCCGACGCCGGGACCAGGCGAAGTTCTGCTGAAAGTCGCGGGAGCCGGTGCCTGCCACTCCGATGTCGCCGTCTACAACGAATTCGAGAAGGGTGGTCCCGGCGCGGTTCCACCTTCATTCGTGCTCGGTCATGAGAATTCCGGCTGGGTCGAAGAGCTCGGGCCAGGAGTCGACGGCTTCACGAAGGGCGACGCCTACCTGGTGTACGGACCTGTCGGATGCGGCCGTTGCCGAGCATGCTCACGTGGTCAGGACACCTACTGTGAGAATGCGGCGACCAATCCGTACCTTGGCATCGGCCTGGGACGTGACGGCGGAATGGCGGAGTACGTGACCGTCCCGGCGCGCAATCTCGTGCCGCTCGGCGATGTCGATCCAGTGGCCGCAGCACCGCTGTCGGATGCCGGACTGACCCCGTACCACGCGATCAAGAACTCGCTGCCCAACCTCGGCGGCGGCGGCCGGTACGCTCTGGTCATCGGTCTCGGCGGCCTCGGTCAGATCGCTGTGCAGATCCTGCGGGCACTCACCGGCGCAACGATCATCGCCACCGACATGAAGGACGAAGCGATGGCAAAGGCCGCCGAGGCGGGTGCTGTCACCGTTGCCGGTGGTGAAGGACAGGTCGAGCGGATCCGGGACATCACCGGAGGCAAGGGCGTTGACGCGGCTTTCGACTTCGTCGGTGTCGGATCGACCGTGGCCGTGGCTGCGGGGTCGATGGCGCGGATGGGTCGATGCACCATCGTCGGTGTCGCCGGCGGTGCCTACGAATGGTCGTTCTTCACGGCACCGTACGAATCGACTCTGACCAACACATACTGGGGAACCATCGAGGAACTCCACGAGGTCGTCGACATGTACCGGGCGGGTCAGATCATTCCGGAGGTCGAACGTTACAGCCTCGACGACGGGCTCGAAGCCTACCGGAAGCTGCAGGCGGGAGAGCTGTCGGGCCGTGCGGTCGTCGTGCCTCACGGCGGCTGATCACTCTGCCCGGGGCGGGGCCCAGGCTAAGAGCTGAGCACGGCATCGACCGACACGTAGAGCGTCTCGGTCTCCAGCTGCGCGAGTGAGTCCTCGCCGGGCAGGGCTCGCTCAAGAGCCAGGCCGTCGAGAACGGTGCCCAGGAACCGCGCCAGCTGAGGGATGCGGCTCGTCTCAGCCAGCGCTCCCTCATCAGCGAGAACGCGCAGCCACTCCTCGACCCTGCGCTGCCCGTCTCGCTGCATGGCCAAATAGGATTCACGGACCTGCTCGGTCTGTTCGACGGCGATGAACGTGGTGGTGACCGTGTTCATCGCCGTCCGTGCTTCGGCCCCGGCCCCGGCCATGGCCAGCACCTGCCGGAGGCATCCGACCAGGCGGTCGCGGGCAGGGATCGCAGAGTTGCGGATGTCGGTTCCCGCCAGCACCCAGTCATAGACGCGGTGCATGACTTCGTCCCGCAGCATCTGCTGGGTCGGGAAGTGGTGACGCAGCGAACCGGTGCTGATTCCCACACGCGAGGCGACTGCTCTGACGCTCAAATTCGCGGTCATGCCTTCTTCGGCGATGATCTCCGCGGCTGCTGCGAGGATCCGCTCACGAGTGCTCTTTCCCTCAGGCGTGCTCATTCGCGCGATCGCCTCCTTCCACTGAAATTTTCCAACACACCGTGTTAGTGTACTTCTGATCCTACCAACACACTGTGTTGGAAATGAGTCGAGTGCCGGGGAGGCGCCCAGATGTTTCAGCAATGGCGACGGCGTCGAGCGGTCAAACGAATAGAGCCTGGGGACGGGCGATGGCTGCCGAGGTTCCGCTGGTGGCAGCTGCTGGGCAGATCCCTGCTTCATCTTGCTCTCATCGACTCGGCAGGGCAGCAGGTGCGGTACGCAGTCGATGTGCGGCAGTGGAAGACCGACGACAACGGCTACATGAAGGTCTTCCTCTACCGCAACGATCGGCAGCACTCGGTCTCGAGGGTCCCGGCGGTGTTCCCGGTGGAGGGTGGGCGCATCGACGTCGCTTCGAGCAATTTCGGGCTGAAGCGATGCCACTTCGTCTCCGACGAAGGAGTTGAGCAGCAGATGCAGCCCGATGCCCGATCCGCTGAAGGCCGCAGGGCCAGCTTGGACGCGCGCCGACCTGTGCTCAGTCGCATCGTAGGTGCGATCTCGGTCGTGATGCTGCTGGTGGGAATTGTTCTGCTGCTCCAGCAGATCGCATTGCCGATCCTGCGGATCCCACCGATTGCCGAGCAGATCGGTCCCGTCGAACCGCTGATCGCTCTGCCCCTGTGGCTGACCATCAGCCTGGGTGTCGCGGCCGCGATCGGCAGCGCAGAAAGGGCTCTGCGTCTGCGCTATCGCTGGTGGCTCGATGCAGCAGGAAACTGACAGGCCGGTTCACTCCAGCGTGGTGCTGACTCCCTCGGCCCACCGGTAGGGACGGGTGGCGAGCAACGCCCCGATCGAGCGCCTCAGTCGCGACACCTCGGCGCGGACCGTGACCAGATGGTCAGCGTCCCCGTACAGAATCTGACTGAGGTCGGAGGCGCTGACGCCCTGGGCCCCCGCCGAGGTGACCGCCCCCACGATCTGTGCGTGCCGGGGCGTGAGCGCAACGATGAGCGGATCCGAATCCGAGAGGATCTCGAGCACCGCCGGGGACTGTGAGAGGCGGAGAACCACGGAGGCTCGACGGTCACCGGATGGTCGCAGCAGCCACCCTCCCGCGATCTTCTCGGGCATGCAGATTCCGGCACCGGGGATGAGGATCGACCGATCGGGTGCGGGTACATCGATCCGGTCTCTGCTCCTGACACCCTGTTCGTAGGCGACCCAGCCTTCGTCGTCGACAACCAGCGCCGGCCCATGGGTGCCCTGCAGCATGGCCGACATCCGATCGCGCAGACTCGTCAGGTGCTCCTGCTGGATGATCATCAGGCGCGCCTCGGCCAGACGAACGGCCGTGGACACCAGAGTCCGCACGGTCGGGTGCAGTGTGAGCGCGGGCCCGCTGATGTCGACGACACCCAGCAGTCGACCGTCGTGGGGGTCGTGGACTGGCACAGCGCTGCAGTACCAGGGATGCTGTGCCGACTCGAAGTGCTCTGCGGAGAACAGCTGCACAGGCGCCTCTTCGGCCAAAGCCGTGCCGATCGCATTCGTGCCGACGACCGACTCCGACCAGTGCGCTCCTTCGACGAAGCCCAGGCCATCGGCCTGCCGACGTGCGGAGTGGGCGCCGTCGCGCCACAGGATGACGCCATCGGCATCGGTGACGACGAGGATGAAGCTCGCGGCATCGGGGGCTCGCAGGAGCACCGATTTCATCTCCTCGACGATCAGACGCAGTTTCGACCGTTGCCGCCTGAACTCGATGTCCGCCTCGGCGGCGACGACCCTGTGATTGCCGCCGCCCGGGTCGAGGCCGAGGCGCAGCATTCGATCCCACGAGCGCTTGACGAGCGCCCGCGGTTGTTCCGGCGGCGAACCGCCGGTGATCACAGCATCGTGAATGCGTGTCAGATCTCTGGCGAGATGCGCCAGATCCGGCTGAGGCATAGGACGAGTATAGGCGTGGTGAACCTCGGTGGCCATGCAACACGGATCACGCGCTCACTCCTGAGTGAGGCACCTCGTGCAACGATCGACGCTGGACCATTGCAACATGATGCAACTCTTCCGTCCCAAGTGGTGCAGGCATAGCTTGGTGTCACACAGCTCAACGAAGAGGAGTGACATGACAACGACAATTGATCGCACCCAGCTCACCGCCGACGACATCGCGACCGAATGGCTGGGGGAGTTTGAATCCGCACTCGGTGCTCGTGACATCACCGCAGCCGTCGGACTGTTCGCCACGACGTGCTATTGGAGGGACCTCGTGGCCTTCACCTGGAACCTCAACACGGTGGAGAACCAGGACGGGGTCGAGGATCTGCTGACCGTGAACCTCGATCGGGTCTCCCCCTCGGGTTTCGAGATCAGCGAACCTGCCACCTCGGCGGATGGAGTCACCGAAGCCTGGTTCACCTTCAGCACCTCGGTGGGTCGCGGCAAAGGTCTGGTTCGTCTCATCGACGAGGACGGCATCAAGGCGTGGACAGTGCTTACGACGCTGCAGGAGCTCAAAGGGTTCGAAGAGCCTCAGGGCACGCGTCGACCCAAGGGTGCCGAACACGGTGTCGATCCCGATCGGAAGTCCTGGTCGGAGAAGCTCGCTGAAGAGGATGCTGCTTGGGGTGAGACGGCTCAGCCCTTCACCCTCGTCGTCGGTGGTGGACAGGGAGGGATCGCGCTTGGTGCTCGCCTGCGGCAGATGGGGGTCCCGGCACTCGTCATCGACCGCTGGAGCCGGCCGGGCGACCAGTGGCGTTCGCGGTACAAGTCGCTGTGCCTGCACGACCCTGTCTGGTACGACCACCTGCCCTACCTCAAGTTCCCCGAGAACTGGCCGGTGTTCGCGCCCAAGGACAAGATCGCGGACTGGTTGGAGTTCTACACCAAGGTGATGGAGATTCCGTACTGGTCATCGACGGCAGCCACCTCGGCGAGATATGACGAGAAGTCGCAGGAGTGGACGGTCGAGGTTGAGCGCAACGGGGAGAAGATCACCCTCAAGCCCACTCATCTGGTCATGGCCACAGGGATGTCCGGCAAGCCGAATATCCCATCGTTCCCGGGTGCGGACATCTTCACGGGCGAGCAGCAGCACTCCTCGCAGCACCCGGGCCCCGATGCCTATGCGGGCAAGAAGGTCGTGGTCATCGGCAGCAACAACTCCGCCTTCGACATCTGCGGCGCACTGTACGAGAACGATGCCGATGTGACGATGGTGCAGCGTTCGAGTACTCACATTGTCAAGAGCGACTCGCTCATGGACATCGGGCTGGGCGACCTCTACTCGGAGAAGGCCCTGGCCAACGGGGTGACCACGGAGAAGGCCGATCTCACGTTCGCCTCGCTGCCGTACCGGATCATGCACGAGTTCCAGATTCCGCTCTACGAGCAGATGAAGGAACGCGATAAGGACTTCTACCAGCGAATGGAGGATGCTGGTTTCGACCTCGACTTCGGTGACGACGACTCTGGAATGTTCCTCAAGTACCTGCGCCGCGGCTCGGGCTATTACATCGATGTCGGCTCCGCAGAGCTCATCGCCGAGGGCAAGGTGAAACTGGCCAAGGGCGAAGTCGACCATCTGAGCGCTGATTCCGTGATCCTCGCAGACGGCACTGAGCTGCCTGCCGACCTCGTCGTCTACGCGACCGGCTACGGCTCCATGAACGGCTGGGTCGCGGACCTCATCGATCAGGAGACCGCTGACAAAGTCGGCAAGTGCTGGGGGCTGGGCTCCGACACCACGAAGGATCCCGGGCCGTGGGAGGGTGAGCAGCGCAATATGTGGAAGCCCACCCAGCAGGAGAACCTGTGGTTCCAGGGCGGCAACCTGCACCAGTCCCGGCACTACTCGCTGTACCTGGCCCTGCAGCTCAAGGCCCGCTACGAGGGACTGGACACTCCGGTGTACGG
>NZ_JAKDJU010000151.1 GCF_030453725.1 Brevibacterium picturae | reverse complement strand
CGGATGTCCGATCAGTCACAGTTGTCTTCGATGCGTGAAACCGTCATACACCTCCGGCGTCGATGTGCCCGCGATGCCGAAGGTGCGTCCGACGTCGCTCCAGGTGCCGAAGGTGCGTCCGACGTCGCACCAGGTGCCGAAGGTGTGTCCGACGTCGCACCAGGTGCCGAAGGTGTGTCCAGCGTCCTGTCGGATTTCGCGTCTATGCTGGGTGGCGATGACTGAGGAATTTGTCGAATACGCCGGTCGCTCGGAACCGAAGGAACGCCTACTCAAGGCTTTGCCGCTGATCCTCGCGGCGGTCCTCGGCATCCCCTTCCTGGTGCTGGCGATCAAGTTCTCGCTCGAGATCGGTCAGGTCACCAGCTACCTCTTCGACCTCGGAACCTCCGGCTGGGAGGCATTCTCCATGGTGATGCTCAGCCTCTCCGGTGCATTCTGTCTCGTCTTCTACCTCGTCTTCCTCTTCTTCGGTACCCGCCGGCGCACGTGGAAGTGGCGCATCTGGTGGTCCGTCGCTGCTTTCCTCGCCGCCGCGTGTCTGCCCATCTGGTGGCTCCTCAACGGCTACTTCACCACCGGCGCTTCGTAACCTCGGCATCCTGCACGCGGCACCATCTCTTCCACACCCGCGCCCTACCCGCAGCGCCACGTCCTACACATAGCCTCGCTTCTCACCGGGAGTTTCGCACATCACCCCCGCAGCGCCGATACCTCTCGTTGCAACGGCGCGATCAGCGACTAACGGTGAGGGGTGCCCACCAACACGGCCCATTACAGCTGGGCGAGGGCCTTGGCGATCCTCTTCTCCGACACCGGGTGCGCCGTTCCCAGCGAATTCGCGTAGAGGCTGACGCGCAGCTCCTCGAGCATGACGACCACGTCCCGCCAGTCGCTGGGCACCGAGGCCACGATCCGTGACCAATCCGCCTTGGCCAGTTCGGGGTATCTGTTGCCCAGCTTCTTCACCACAGCCTCGGTGCTGCCGCTGATGCGGTCCATGAGCTGCTTGTCACGCATCGGGGAATTCTGCATTCCATCGATGCGGACTATCTCGGCCTGCACCCACCGCGGCAGGTCGCGGACTATCTGCCCGGTCATTGCGGCCACCGACTCCCCCGTGATTCGCGATCCTCGCCATGCCTGCACATCGGCGAGGTTGGACAGGATCGCCAGCGACGAGGCTTTCGATACGAGCCTGTCGAGTTCGGTCGCGGACCGCAGCGCCTTCATCAGGAAAGGCAGCAGCCCCGAGCACATATCGGTCAATGCTGCGTGCATCGCGGTTTCAAGACGCCCGAACTCGTCGGCATCGGCCACCCAGCCGGTCTCCGCGGGCCCCAGCTCGGTCTCGACGATGCTGCGGATTCCAGCCCTGATCAGGGCGTGGAGCATTTCGTCCGAGGTTTTCTGGTGACCGGCGAGGACGAGCTTCTCATCGGTCGTCAGTCCGTCGCGCAGGTACTTCAGCGCCTCGTTCGTGCGCAGGCTCAGCAGGGTGATGAGTCCTTCACGTGAGGCCAGCCGAGCTTGGGCAGCGGTGTCGAAGGCGATGAGGTCGACGCTGGTGCCCCGGTCCACGAGGCCGGGTACAGCGCCGACCTCCGCGTCATCGGGGTTCGCCAGGGCACCGAATGACCATGAGGTCAGCCCGACCTCGGCATTGAATGAGACCTGCTTCGCCCGAGCCTTGCGCACCTGGGGTTTCGCAGTCTTCGTCAGTTTGGTCAGATCCTCGCCGATGCCCACAGTGGTGGTGCCGTCGATGACGCGGAAGCGGATCCGCAGATGGGGTGGGATGCGGTTCCCGTCGAAGTCCTGCGAGCTGACGGTGATGGGCACCAGATCGTTCAGGCCGCCCCCTCCGGCGCGTTCGCTCAGATGTGCGGCGAGCACCTCGGGCAGGGACCCACGATAAGGAGTGAGTACGGCCAGGATGTCGCGGGCGACGTCCGGTGCGGGCACGAAGTACCGGCGCTTGTTCTTCGGCAGCGAGCGAATGTAGGCGGCGACGAGTTCCTCACGCAGCCCCGGGACCTGCCAGGAGAATTCCTCGGAATCCACCAGGGGCACGGCGGCCGCAGGCAGCTCGACGGTCACTCCGTCCTCCGTGCTGCCGGGTTCGAAGGAGTACCGCAGCTTGGCCGTCGAACCGTCGGCCAGCTCCCATTCCATCGGGAAGTCATCGGCCACCGAGGCGGTCAGTTCCTCGCTGTCATCGCTGAGCAGGATCGAGGTGCTCAGATCCAGAAGGTGCGAGTCGCGACGTTTCTGCCCCTTCCACCAGGAACGGAAGTCCGCCGCCGAGGTGATCGTGGCCGGAATCCGCTCATCGTAGAACTCGAAGAGCGCGTCGTCCTGGTCGAGGACCCTGCGGTTGCGTGTGCGTGAGGCCAGCGCCTCCGCCTCGTCGATGACTGACGCATTGTGCTCGAGGAACCCGAAGCGTTCGTGCCAGTCACCGTCGATGAGGCCCTTGCGGATGAACATGTCACGCGCGGCCTCCTGGTCGAAGGTCCCGTAACCGACCCGCCGATCGGACACGAGGGTGACGCCGTAGAGCGAGATCTTCTCATAGACCATCGACCCTCCGGCCTTCTTCGACCAGTGCGGATCCGAGTGCTGCCTGGTCACCAGATCACCGGCGGCTTCGACGACCCAGTCGGGTTCGATCGCTGAGACGGTTCGGGCCCACAGTCTGGAGGTCTCGACGAGTTCCGCGGCCATGACGAAGTCGGGCTTCTTCTTGAACAGGCCCGAACCGGGGAAGATCGCGAAGCGGGTGCCCCGCGCTCCCTGATAGTCCTTGTTCCTCTCCGACCTGGAGCCGATCATCGACAGCAGCCCGGTCAGCAGCGCACGGTGGATGGCCGCGGCGTGCGGGTCGAGCCTCGCGCTGGCAGCACTCTGCCCGGACTTCTCGGCATCCTGTCCGCCGTTCTTCTTCGCGCTGCGTTTCTGCGCACTGAGTTCGGCGAATCCGATCTTGCCGTTCGCGCCGCCCGCCCCCGGCCTCGCTGCGGCGGCGTTCGAAGCGGTCGCCTTCGATCCCTTCACATTCGACGCGGACCCGGGGCCCACCTCGGCGCCGGAGGACGAACCAGCAGTTGCACCTGTCGACGAGGCAGCCCCGGCGGCAGAGGCTTCAACCGGGCGCCACACGGACTTGTTGACGCGGATGCCCGCGGACCCGAGCAGGGACCGAAGCTGGCCGACGAGGTCCTGCCATTCGCGGATGCGCACGAAGTTGAGGAACTCGGCCTTGCACTGACGACGGAACTTCGAACTCGTCAGCGTCGACCGCTGGTCATCCAGGTAATTCCACAGGTTGAGGTAGGACAGGAAGTCGCTGCCCGCGTGGGTGAACCGGGCGTGCTTCTCGTCGGCGGCGGCTCGCACCTCGGTGGGGCGTTCGCGCGGATCCTGAATGGACAGCGCAGCCACGATGACGGTGACCTCTCCCCCGCATCCCGCCTCGGCGCCGGCGATGACCATGCGCGCCAGTCTCGGGTCGATCGGGAGCAGGGACAGCTGCCGACCGGTCGGGGTGACAGTGATCGTGCCGGCCTTGTCGCTGGTCAGTGCGCCCAGTTCGGAGAGCATGGTGCGCCCGTCACGGACTGCTTTGGCCTCCGGCGGGGTGAGGAACGGGAATTCGAGGATCTCCTTGTCACTCGCCGCGAACCCGAGGTCGGCCATCTGCAGGATGACGCTGGCCAGGTTGGTGCGCAGGATCTCGGGGTCGGTGAACTCCTGTCGCGAGTCGAAGTCGGCTTCCGAATACAGGCGGATGCAGATGCCGTCACTGGTACGGCCCGAACGCCCCTTGCGCTGGTTCGCACTCGCCTGGGAGATGCGCTCGATCGGCAGGCGCTGGACCCGAGTGCGGTTGGAGTACCTCGAGATGCGGGCGGTGCCGACGTCGATGACGTACTTGATGCCGGGCACCGTCAGCGAGGTTTCGGCAACGTTCGTGGCCAGCACGAGGCGTGGCCTGGAGTGGGGCTTGAAGACCTTCTGCTGTTCGCCGGCGGAGAGGCGAGCGAAGAGCGGCACGACATCCCAGTTGCTCAGGCGTGGTCGTGTGCGCAGGTGAGCCTCGAGAGCTTCGGCGGTATCACGGATCTCGCGTTCCCCGGAGAGGAAGACGAGGATGTCGCCGGGGGCTTCGGCGCTGAGTTCGTCGAAGGCTGCGATGATGCCCTCTGTCTGATCCTCGGGCCCCGTTTCGTAGCTTCCCGACTCCCCGGGCCCATCGACGTCATCGTCCTCCTCGTCCTCGACGAGCGGACGATAACGGACTTCGACGGGGTAGGTCCGGCCCGCGACTTCGATGATCGGGGCGTCGTCGAAGTGGGCGGCGAAGGACTGCGGGTCGATCGTCGCCGAGGTGATGATGACCTTGAGCTCGGGACGCTTGCCCATCACTTCCTTGAGGTAACCGAGCAGGAAGTCGATGTTGAGGCTGCGTTCGTGGGCCTCGTCGATGATGATGACTTCGTAGTCGCGCAGCAGTTTGTCGCGGGAGAGCTCCGAGAGCAGAATGCCGTCGGTCATGACCTTGACCCGGGTCGAATCCGCGACCTGCGCGGTGAATCGCACCTGGTAGCCGATGGTGGACCCGAGGTCTTCGCCGAGTTCGTCGGCGATGCGATCGGCCACGGTCCTGGCAGCGATTCGCCGAGGCTGGGTGTGCCCGATGAGTCCGTTGACTCCCAGCCCCAGTTCGAGGCAGATCTTGGGCAGCTGGGTGGTCTTTCCCGATCCGGTCTCACCGGCGACGATGACGACCTGATTGTCGCGGATGGCCTCGGCGATCTCGTCCTTGGCAGCGGAGACCGGCAGATTCTCCGGATAGGTGACCTCGACGGGCTGAGCCTTGCGGGCAGCAGTCAGCCGTGCCCGACGTTCGCGGTGTCCGGCCCCGGTGTTCTTGCGTCGCTGATTCTTGCGCCGAGGTGGTCGCTTCGCAGGGCGTGGTGACGGTGTATCCGTCCGTGAGGTCGAGTTATCCGTACCGGGGGTCGACGATGCTGAGTTCTCTTGTGCCATGTCAGTTCCCAGCTTAACGTCTGCTCCCGCCGAGGCGGACGCCGGCGGTCGTGCGGGTGCGCTCAGGCGTTGTCCGCCAGAGTCCGCAGTTCGGCAAGGTATGCGGCCCAGTCCTGGCCCTCGGGCATGTTCGGGTTGCGGGGGTTGAGTCCCACCTGTCCGTCGATGCTCTCGCGAACGATGTCGACCTGCCCCAGATGCCTGGTCAGGTCCACGATGACGTGGACCATGATCTGCTGCAGCGACACAGCAGCCTTCTCGGGTCGCCAATGGGGCACCGTCCCCTGCGCGTCGAGCGTGTGAGTGTCTATCGTCTCGTCGGCGAAGGTCCACACCCGTCGGTAGAAGTCGAGGATGGAGCCCGCAGTTTCCGTCTCCGTGGCATACCAGTCGGCCTGCGGCTCGGACTCGAGCTGCTCATCGGTGAAGGTCTCTTCCGGGTTCGGCCATGGTCTGCCGAAGGTGTCGCCGAAATACCCGATCTCCACGAGCGTCATGTGCTTGACGACGCCCAAGAGGTTGAACCCCGTGGGCGTCTGCGGCATCCGCAGATCCCGTTCGCCGACGCCCTCGAGCTTCCACATCAGATCATTGCGGCTGGCCTGCAGGTGGTTCTTGAGGATCGTCTTCATCGCATCGTCGCGGGGCATGTCTCCATTCTGCCGCGGATGAGTGAAGAAGGACATCCCTCTCCCCTCATCCTCCCCAGAGCGGCGCCAGGCTCGAGTAGAGCTTCTGGCCGCCGAGGACGATGAAGAGCAGCGCTGTGAAGGCCAGCGCTATGTTGGTGTGCAGCTTGTTCGCCCATTTCTTCGGAATCTTCTTGCCGTTGAGGAGACCGAGGAGCGTGATCGCCAGGAACGGCATGAACAGCGACCCGAGCACGCCGTAGGCCAGGATCAGGCCGATCGGCTTGCCCAAGAGGAAGAGGATCATGGGTGGGAAGGTCAGCCACAGCACGTAGAACTTGAAGTACTTTCCACCTGTCAGAGTGTCGGGGTGCCCGGCGGGCTTCTTGCGCATGTGTCCCCAGAAATCGGCGAACATCAGCGACACACCGTTCCACACTCCGATGATCGAGGAGAAGGATGCTGCCCAGAACCCGACGAGGAAACCGGTGCCGACCACATCACCGTATTTGGCTTTGAGCACATCCGAGAGTTCGATCAGTCCCTTGTCATCGGCAGAGATGGAGACTCCGGCGGCGCGGACGACCTCGGCTCCGACGATGAGCATGGCGATGACGAAGATTCCCGTCAGCACGTAGGCCATGGAGTTGTCGATGCGCATCACCCGCATCCACTTGGGCGTGTGCCAGCCCTTCTCACGCAGCCAGTACCCGTATGCGGCGAGGGTGATGGTGCCGCCGACACCACCGGCCAGAGCCAAGGTGTAGATGACGCCGCCTTCCGGGATCAGCGGGATGAGCCCGGTGAGCATGTTCGGCACGTTGGGTACGGCGATGATGGCCAGGCCGACGACGGTGACGAACATGATTCCGACGAGAGCCGCGGTGATCTTCTCGAACACGGAGTATCGCCCGAACCACACCATGGCGAAGCCGGCCAGCCCCATGACCACAGCCCACACCGTGAGGTTGACTCCGGGGAACAGCGCGGCCAGGGGAAGTGCGGCCGAACTCATCGCGGTGGCACCGTAGACGAATCCCCAGATGATGATGTAGGGCCCGAAGTACCAGGTCGTCCATCGGCCCAGAGAGGTCCAACCTTCGAAGATCGTCTTCCCTGTGGCCAGGGTGAATCGGCCCGCACCTTCGACGAGGACGATCTTGAGGATCACACCGACGATCACCGCCCACAGCAGCCCGTATCCGAACTGGCTGCCGGCCACCAGGGTCGCCACCATGTCGGCGGCGCCGACACCGGTCGCAGCAACGACCAGACCGGGTCCGACCACCTTCCATTTCGCTGGACCCTCGGCTTCGGCCACGCCCGTACCGGCATCGGCGCCGGTTCCGTCCCCGGGCCCGTCCCCAGGCCCGGGCCCGGAACTATGCGGGCCGTTCTCATTGTCAGTCATGTCTCGTCTTCACCTTCGTCATCAGCCCTGCCTGTTGCCACCATCACCGGCGAACTCTCCGTCGCGCCCGATGCGCACTGCCGGCGAACTCACGCCAGCAGGCGAACTCACGCCAGCAGGCGAACTTCAGCAGAAATCGTCTTCCTGTGACATGG
>NZ_JAKDJU010000150.1 GCF_030453725.1 Brevibacterium picturae | reverse complement strand
TTGCTTCCGGCCAAGCAGCGGTGGCTGTGGTCATCGCGCGGAATATCGATCAGGGGAGAAGCGGCTGGTCGAGAGACAGGCGACGCCTGGACCGGCTTGTTCTCAGACACCCCCGGGAGGGAAGCCTACATTGCGTGCTTGACACCTCGTCTGACCAAGACCCAGTTCGCAGGAAAGCTGGTGAGGAAGCCGAGCATCATGGCGATCTGCATCATCAGCCAGAATGTCGGCGAATCAGGTCGGGGCGGTGTAGCGAAGAAGACCAGAGACACCAGCGCCATCCAGCCGAACATGCCGACTTCGAACGCGAGCAGTGACAGTGTGTCTGCTTTGATGGCGTTCTTCAGGGCTGCTTTCGGATCCTTGTGCTTCGTGAAGCCCATCCCGAAGTACTGGAAGGCGATGCCGAAGATATAGGCCAGGACGAACTCGACTATATAGTCGGTGAGCAGAGTCGAACCGGCGATCAGTATCCCCGTGAGGAAGACGAGAGGTGCGCCGATCATATCCCCGAGGGAGCAGCCTGCACTGCAGTGGGTCGTCGAGACGAACACGCTTTGCCAGAATGGCTTCTCTGGCTCGGACGCATCAGAGTGACTCTGCGACGACTGTTCTCGTCCCAGTCCGAAGTACGCCCATATGCCAACGACGGGGAAGAAGAGCCCGATGAGGGGCCATACGGCGTTCATGATCGGCATCATCGTCTGCCTGTACCTGAAGATGTCGACGGCGATCACTACCGCTTGGGCGAGACTGAGAATGAGTGAGATCCAGGCAATGAGATCGAGCCAATTCATTATCTCTCCGTTCTGAGTGATTGAGCAGACAGCGGTAGTGAAGTCACGACTTCCGTATACATGATCACCATATGATATTCGGTACCACGGGCCCACGGGGTTCGACATCGGCGAGTGGCTGACAGCAGACGAGGGAATGTGATGTCTGGCTATCGCTCCACGCGTCGACGCCGCGATCCGTCTGGCAGGGCCATGGCAGATGCGCCCGGTCCCTAGTGCCGCAGCTCTCACTGCCCCGGTGCACGGGACTTTCGCCATCGCCGTGCACAGGCGGCGTGGGCGACGATGCTGCTGTCGTCTTGGAACCGCGGTGTGCCGCGAGGACTCAATGAGGTGCAGCGGCGATCGTTGATGATGTGCATTCGTCGTTCACTTCTGTTCTTCTGCTGAATGAGGAGCACAGCGCTTGACGCCCGTTGTTGCAGACGACAAAAATGGTGCGGCTCGCCTCGAAACCATCGAGTACGAAGTCTGAGCGAGGCCTCGAGGTGAAATGGCCGACTCCATATGTGGTGAACACTGGCAGACTGGGGGAATCACAACCGGAGGGCGTTGCAATCGCTCGCCCGAACCACACGCGGTGCGTGTTGAAGGAGGCCCAGCCTTATGGAGATGCTCCAGAACGTCTTCGACAGCGTCGACAACGTCATCACTTACGTTCTCGTCGCTGTTCTGATTCCCACTGGTCTGTACTTCACGATTCGGACGGGCGCGGTGCAGTTGCGCCTGCTCCCCGAAATGTTCCGCACACTCGCCGAGCCCGGCGGCCACGATGCCGAAGGCAACAGGAACATTTCACCGTTTCGGGCCTTCTCCATCTCTGCGGCCTCGCGCGTGGGCACAGCGAATATCGCCGGTGTGGCCCTTGCGATCTCCTTGGGCGGTCCCGGCGCGATGTTCTGGATGTGGCTGACCGCCATCGTCGGCGGGGCGACGGCGTTCGCCGAGTCCGCGCTCGGCCAGCTCTACAAGGTCAAGGACGGCTCCAACTTCCGAGGAGGCCCGGCGTACTACATCACACGCGGGCTGAAGATGAAATGGCTCGGGGCGGCCTTCGCAGTGATCGTGGCCATCACCTACGGAATCGTATTCAACACGGTGCAGTCCAACTCCATCGTTGACGCGGTTGCGACGTCATTCGACGTCGATGCATCCAACTTCATGTTCAGCGCGATCGCCGGTCTGATCATCGCAGTCGGTGCCTACGCGATCTTCGCCGGTGGCGCCAAACGGATCTCAAACGTCTCCGCCTACCTCGTGCCGGTCATGGCCGGCCTGTATCTGATCGTGGGAATCATTGTCGTGTCGATGAACATCGACGCGGTCCCTGAGATGATCGGCACCATCTTCAGCGACGCCTTCAGCATGCACTCGATCGCCGGTGGAACGCTCGGTTCGATCATGTTGGTAGGAGTTCAGCGCGGACTGTTCTCGAATGAGGCAGGCATCGGCTCCGTTCCGAATGCCGCAGCGACGGCATCCGCTTCGCACCCCGCCAAACAGGGCTTCGTGCAATCGCTGGGCGTGTACTTCGATACGATCCTCGTCTGCTCGATCACCGCCTTCATCATCCTGCTCTCCAATCCCGAATACGGCAGCTCGGCCGAAGGGATCCAGCTGACCCAGACCGCCTTGAGCGGACAACTCGGCCAGTGGGCGATCCACTTCCTCACCTTCGCGATCTTCCTCTTCGCATTCTCTTCAGTTCTCGGCAACTACTACTACGGGGAAGCCAACATCGAGCATCTGACCCGCAGCCGAGCAGCACTGCGGATCTATCAGGTGATCGTGATGGTCGCTGTCTTCGTCGGCGCAATAGCCTCGCTCGACATCGTCTGGACTGCCGCAAACATTTTCATGGCGATCATGGCGCTGATCAACCTCTTCGCCCTGCTGATGCTCTCTCCACTGGTGTTCCGACTTCTGAAGAACTATATGGATCAGCGTCGTGCCGGGCAGGAACCCATCTTCCGTCGAGCCGACCTGCCCAGCTACAAGCACATCAGTACAGATATTGAGGCATGGGATGATACGGACGAGGTGGCCACAACCGAGTTCTGGGAGAACCGCGGCAGGAAAGTGCGCAAGGATCCCGTCGGGGAAGGGCACAACTCAGAGGAAGATGCCGGCTGAGGTCGAGGAATCCAGACCGAGCAACGGTCAGGCGTCCGACCATCTATCACCTGGCCGCCTGGCATCGGGCCACCGGTCCGCCTCTGTGCAGAATGCGAGGTATGTCGTGCAGAATGCGAGGTAGGTCCGGGGGTCGACCAGGCGCCGTCACCGTTGGCGAACATGTCGATAGGACAGGAACCGGCGGCGCAGATGATTCAGTCGCGGTCGATGGTGAGCACCCGGTAGCCCTTGGACGATCCGGTGCGGACGACGCTGAAGCCGTCTCCGAGAGTTGCGATGAGCCACTTGTGGAGCGAATCCGCGCCGAGGTTCTTCGACACGACCAGATCGGCGCGTCCACCAGGGGCCAATCGCGGCAGCCAGGTGGTCAGCAGGTCATGCAGAGCGTCCTTGCCGACCCTGATGGGCGGGTTCGAACGGATCGCACTGAATTGCAGGTCGGCCGGGATCTCGTCGGCGGTGACGGGGCGAACCGAATCCAAACCGTGACGCTGCGCATTCTTCGCCGTGGCATCAAGGGACCGGGAGTTGACGTCGAGCGCCCACACGCGAACATCCACCTCGGCGTCCTTGGCCCTGAAGGCCGCATCCAAGGAGATCGGCCCCCAACCGCACCCCAGATCGAGGATGTCGCCGGGTTCGGGCACCGGCAGATGTCGCAGCAGAACCGCGGTTCCCAGATCCAGACGAGTGGGGGAGAAGGTCCCCGAAAGGGTCTCAACCGTGACCTCGCGGCCCGCGAGGTCGAGTGTGAGCTCGCGTGTTCTGGCTTCGCTGCTCGGCGATTGCGTGAAATAGTGCTCTGACACCGTTCCAGTGTAGACGGCTGTGGGAGAATTGATGGACACCTCTTTCATCTGAGAGGAACTCGTCGTTCGGCGCCAATGCCGAGCGAGGAGTAGAAGCGAACAAAGGAATGAATGACGTCTACTGACAAAGAACGTCGGGACGCGATGCTCGACCGCGTTCTCGCCCGAGGCGCCCAGGCGCTGGGCACCAACGAAGCAAATGTCGACAACGACTCGCAGTTCGACCTGGCCGAGAGAGCCGCACTCAAACGAGTCGCCGGACTGTCCACCGAACTCGAGGACATCACCGAGGTCGAATACCGCCAGGTCCGCCTGGAGAAGGTCGTCCTCGCAGGGCTGTGGAACACGACACAGGCCGACGCCGAGAACTCGGTCAGGGAACTCGCCGCACTCGCGGAGACCGCCGGCTCCGAAGTCCTCGACGCAATCATCCAACGGCGTGAAACCCCGGACCCCGGCACCTACCTCGGCAAGGGCAAGGCCGCCGAGCTGGCTGAGATCGTCGCCTCGGTGGGGGCCGACACCGTGATCATCGACTCCGAACTCGCACCCAGCCAACGACGCGGACTCGAAGACGTCATCAAGGTCAAGGTCGTTGATCGTGTGGCTCTCATCCTCGACATCTTCGCCCAGCATGCCAAGTCGCGAGAGGGCAAGGCACAAGTCGAACTGGCTCAGCTCGAATACCTTCTCCCGCGTCTGCGCGGTTGGGGCGAGTCCCTGTCCCGCCAGGCGGGTGGCCGTGTCGCCGGCGGTGCCGGAATCGGCTCGCGCGGTCCCGGCGAGACGAAGATCGAACTCGATCGACGCCGGATCAGGGCCAGAATGACGAAGCTGCGCCGACAGATCGCCGCGATGGCTCCTTCGAGGTCGACGAAGCGGAAGAACCGCGCGCGCAATCACATCCCGTCCGTGGCGATCGTCGGCTACACCAACGCCGGTAAGTCCTCACTGCTCAACCAGCTCACCGACGCCGAGGTGATGGTGCAGAATGCGCTGTTCGCGACCCTGGATCCGACCGTCAGACAGTCCAGGACCGCCGACGGCATCACCTTCACCTATACCGACACCGTCGGTTTCGTCCGGAACCTTCCGCACCAATTGGTCGAAGCCTTCCGTTCGACACTTGAGGAGGCCTCCGACTCGGATCTGCTCCTCCACATCGTCGATGCCTCGCATCCGGACCCGCACGGACAGATCCACGCAGTCCGGGAAGTCCTCAAGGACGTCGACACCGGAGACATTCCCGAACTGCTCGTCTTCAACAAGGCCGACCTCGCCGATGAAGCCGTGGTGACCGGTCTCCACGCCGAATACCCGGAGGCCCGCTTCGTCTCTGCCGTGACGAAAGAGGGCGTTCCCGAGCTCGTCGAAGCGATCGAGGAGATGCTGCCGGCGCCGAATATCGAGGTCACGGTGCTCATTCCCTACCAGCGCGGTGACCTCGTGTCGAAGATCTATGCCCTCGGCATGGTCGAACATGAAGAGCACGGCGCCGGTGGAACCGCAATGCAGGCCAAGGTCCCGGCAGAACTGGCTGCCGAGCTCGAAGACTTCCGACGTCCGGATCTGGTCATCGGCGAGTGAGTGCCGTGGAAGACCTGCTCGAGTCCGCCGTAGGGGCCATCGGCGGCTCGACCCGCACAGGTCAGACAGAGATGGCCGACGCCGTCGCCTCGGCGGTCGACAAGGGCATTCACCTGTTGGTTCAGGCCGGCACCGGGACAGGAAAATCGCTGGCGTACCTGGTTCCCGCGGCCGAGTACTCCAGCCGGACCGGTAACCGTGTCATCGTGTCGACGGCGACCTTGGCTCTGCAGACACAGATCATCCATCGGGATCTGCCGCGACTGTTCAAGTCGGTGAAGAAGAGCCTCGATCCGCTGCCGCGGGCCGCCCTGCTCAAGGGCAGACGCAACTATGTCTGCAAACACAAGCTCGGCGGCGGATACCCCGATGAGGGCGAGGGCATGCTCTTCGACCTCGGCGCCGATGCGGAGGCCGGTCGCAAGCCGAACGACCGATCGGGGCTGGGCGAGGAGATCCAGCGGATCCGGACCTGGGAGAAGACCACGGACACCGGCGATCGCGACGACCTGCTGCCCGGCGTCAGCGACAGGGCCTGGTCACAGGTCTCCGTCAATGCCTTCGACTGCCTCGGCTCGAACTGCCCCCTCTACACCGAATGCTTCGCCGAGTTGGCACGCAACAACGCGGCCGAGGCCGACATCGTCGTGACCAACCACGCCCTGCTGGCCATCGACGCCTTCGGTGAGAACACCGTGCTGCCCGAACACGACGTCATCATCATCGACGAGGCCCACGAACTCAAGGACCGGGTCACGAACGCGCTGTCTGGCCAGATCAACACGAGCATGCTCTCGGCAGCGACGAGCTCCGTGCGCAAGCACACGATCGTTCAGGACGGCGTCGTCGCGCTGCTGGACTCGGCGGCCGCTGCACTGGAACGGGCTCAAAGCGGCGTCAGCGAGGGCCTGGTCATGAACATGAGTGAGGCGCTGTCGCTGGCATTGGCCCAGATTCGCGACTCCTCACGGCAGATCATCAACGACATCGGCGGCAAGACCGAGGATTCCGATGCCGGTCGCCAGATGGCCAAGGCTCGCTGCCAGGAGATCTTCGACCTGGCCGAGCGCTTCTGTTCACCGGGCAAGAACGACGTCGTGTGGTTGTCGCGGAGCACCTTCCGGGAACGTGAGACCACGAACCTCGTCGTCGCACCGCTGAGCGTCGCCGGCACCATGCGGTCAGGAATCTTCGAGGAGTCAACGGTGGTGGCCACCTCGGCGACCCTGTCACTGGGAGGGAACTTCGACGCGGTCGCGGCATCGTTGGGACTCTTCGGCCCCGACGCACCCAAGTGGGACAGCCTCGACGTCGGATCGCCCTTCGACTACGGCAAACAGAGCATCCTCTACGTCGCCGCCCACCTCCCGCGGCCTGGCCGCAGCGGCCTCAGCGAACAGGCCCTGGACGAGCTCGAGGAACTCGTCACGGCATCCAACGGGGGAGCGCTGGGACTCTTCTCCTCCCGCGCGGCAGCGAATGTCGCTGCCGAACATCTGCGGACGAAGCTCGACATTCCGATCCTCCTCCAGGGCGACGACGGGCTGCCCTCGCTCGTCTCCCAGTTCACCGCCGATGACGAGGCCTGCCTGTTCGGAACCATGTCACTGTGGCAGGGAGTGGACGTTCCGGGCCGGACCAATCGCCTCGTCATCATCGACAGGCTCCCGTTCCCCCGACCCGATGACCCGCTGATGCAGGCCAGGTCGAGAGATGCCGACAATCGGGGAGTCAACGGGTTCATGGCCGTCAGCGCCACTCATGCCGCCCTGCGCCTGGCACAGGGTGCGGGCCGCCTCATCCGTTCGACCTCGGACAGGGGAGTCGTGGCCGTGCTCGACTCACGCCTACGCTCGGCGCGCTACGGCGGCTATCTGGTGAATTCGATGCCGTCGATGTGGCCGACGACGGATTCGAGTCTCGTGAAGAGCAGTCTTGGACGCTTGGCGGCGATGGACGAGTGACAGTCACACACGGCTGACCAACAAGCACGCACGGTTCCCGCAAGGCGCTCTGTTCCCCACGAGCCGGATGCTCAGATGCACTGTGCCCCGACCGATATCGGTCGGGGCACAGCTGTGGGAACGTCAG
>NZ_JAKDJU010000026.1 GCF_030453725.1 Brevibacterium picturae | reverse complement strand
GCCGAGGCGGGTCCGCACTTCACCGGGTACGGCTGGGTGGCCGCGGACATCCCCGAGCTGTCGTTGGCCGTCCTGCCCGACCACCAGTCCCAGGGCCTCGGCGGCATGCTCCTCGACGTCGTGTGCACATTGGCGAAGATGAGCGGTTTTCCTGCTGTCAGCCTCTCGGTCGAGGACGGCAACGGCGCGGCCCGGCTCTACCACGACCGCGGATTCGTCACGGTCGGGCGCAACGGGGACTCTGACATCCTCGTCCGGCAGCTCAAGTAACGTAGCCAAGTGACTCAGCAGACCCAGCAAACCCAGCAGACTCAGCTAAGCCAACTGACTCAGCAACCCCAGCAGTCTCAGCTAAGCCAACTCGGGCAGCTCCTCTTCGTACAGCCACGGATGGACAACCTCGGCGAGGTCGCGGCCGGCCACACCGGAGATGCACTCGAGGAACTCTGAGGTCTCGACCGAGGAATGACGATGCTTCGTCGTCCACTCCGAGATCGCGGCGAAGAAGACCTCGTCACCGATCTCGAGCCTCAGCGCGTGCAGGCACAGTGCTCCGCGCTTGTACACACGGTCATCGAACATGTCGGGACCACCCGGATCGCTGAGCACGAAGTCCTGCGGTTCGTCGGCGAGAGCCTCTCGCCAGGTCTGCGCACACTCGTGGGCACTGCTGCGACCCGAGGCTTCCGACCACACCCACTCCGAATAGCAGGCGAACCCCTCATTGAGCCAGATGTCGGACCAGCGTCGAGGCGTCAGCGAGTTTCCGAACCACTGATGGGCCATCTCATGGGCAACCAGTCGTTCGGCCTCCCACTCCTCGCCCAGGTGGTTGGGACCCAACACTGACAGGGGTTGTGACTCAAGGGGGATCTCGAGCTCGTCGTCGGTCACGACCACGTCGTAGCGGTCGAAGGGGTACGGGCCGAAACGGTCGATGAACTCGTTCATCATGGAGTGCTGGACCCGCAGGCGCGTCGACGCGGTGGGCCAATGCTCGCCCGCATAGAGACCCAGGGGGACAGGGGAGGGGGCAGTGCCGTCCTCGGCGGCGATCTGGGTGTGCCGGTAGCGGCCGATCTGCACCGTGGCCAGGTACGTCGCCAGCGGCGTCCGGGACTCGTAGGTCCATGCTGTGCGGCCGGCCTTGCGGACCTTGTCGATGAGCTGGCCGTTGGACACGACGGTGTATTCGGACTCCGTGAGCACCCGGATGCGGTACTTCGACTTGTCCGAGGGATGATCGTTGCAGGGGAACCAGGTCGATGCGCCGACGGGCTGCCCGGCGACGAGGACACCGTCCTCGAGCTCCTCCCAGCCCACGTCACCCCAGGTCCCGATCGCGGGCTGCGGATTACCGACATAGGCGACGTCGATGCGCACCGGCTGGTTCTTCGGCAGGGGGTCGGTGGTCAGCCGCAGCTTCTTGCCCCGCGTCGAGTACCGAACCTTCTTGCCGTTGACGGTGGCCTTCGTGACTCGCAGACCTGTGAGATCGAGGAGGATCGTCTTCGTCTCCGCCAGCACTCGACCCGTCAGGCTCGCACGTGCGGAGAGGCGGTTGGGTCCGACCCGGTAGTCGAGGTCCAGGTCGTAGTGGTCGATGGTGAGGCCGGTGGTGCCGACGTCCGGTGTGTAGGGATCAAGCATCGTGGTGCCGCCTTGCTGCTGTTTCCGGTTCGTCGGATCCGACGTCAGGAAGTTCCGGTGCATCCACCCAGGGTATGACAGGATTGCCGCTGAAATAGGCATGCGCCGGCACGAACTCTCCGCGCATCACCAGCGACGCCGCACCGACCGTGGCGTTCGTGCCCAGACTGGACGCAGGCAGGATCACGCTGTTGGGTCCCAGCGTGGATCCCTCCTCCAGCTCAACGGCGTCCAAGCTCATCACCCGGTCGTGGAAGAGATGCGTCTGGACCACACAGCCGCGGTTGATCGTGGAGTTGTCGCCGAGGCTGACGAGGTCGGCTTCGGGCAGCCAATAGCTCTCACACCACGCCCCGTGGCCGATCTTCGCTCCCATTGCACGCAGGTACCACACGATGGCGGGTGTCCCCACCGCATTCCTGGCGAACCACGGTGCGGCGATGAGCTCGACGAAGCAGTCGGCCACCTCGTTGCTCCAGATGAACGACGACCACAGAGGGTGCTCGCCGGCCCTGATCGGACCTGCGCAGATCCATTTGGCGGCGATCGCGAGCCCCGCCGCCACCGCACCGGCGGCCATCATCACGATGCCCGAGGTCAGCAGAGCGAGCCCGACAGAGGCCAGGAACGATCCGCCCGAGCCCGGCAGTCCGAGGAGAAACTCGATGGTGATGACAACCGCGGCGATGAGTGCGCCGGCGACCATCACCGAGGTGATCCGCAGGGTCTCGAAGAAGGCGCGGGCCGATCTGACGCCCAGCGTCGGCGCATAGGTCAGCGTCTCGTCGGCATCGACTGCTGCCCGGCGCAGCTGCCTCGGGGGAGAGCCGAGCCAGGAGGAGCCCTTCTTCGCCTTCGCCGGGGCCGCGGACAGCACCGCCACCAGCGCATTCTTGGGCACACGTCGCCCCGGGGAGGCGATGCCCGAGTTGCCGAGGAAGGCGCGCTTGCCGACCTTCGCCCGGCCGGCACGCATCCACCCGTGGCCGAGTTCGTAGCTGGCCACCATGGTGTCGTCTGCCAAGAACGCACCGGCGGCGATGGTCGTCATCGTGGGGACGAAGACCACCGTCGAGATCTCCGTGCCCGGCCCCACTTTCGCTCCGAGCAGTCGCAGCCACCACGGGGTGAGCATGGAGGCGTAGAGCGGGAAGAGAAGGTCCCTGGCGAGGTCGAGGAGTCGCTCCGTGGCCCACACTCGGTAGCCGCGAGCCGAGCGGACGGGGAATTCTCCCTCCTTCATGCCAATGGACAGGAGCCGCACCGAGACCAGGATGAACAGTGCGGTGCAGACGAACCAGATGCAGGCGATGAAAGGGGACCAGACCAGAACGAGCCAAGGGGACTCGACGACTCTGATGCCCGAGACTGCGATCATGAGCGCGAGTCCCGGCACGGCCGCCAGATAAGGCAGAGCGGCGTTGAGCTGAGAGCCCAGGGCATAGAGCAGGAAAGGCAGCTTGCGGCGAGGCGGTGGAGCGGGCCAGCTCCTCTTGGCCTTGCCGATCCGGACAGCGGGGGAGCCCGAGTAGATCTGGTTCCGGCGCACCTTCCCGGTCACAGCAGAACCGGCCTCGATCAGGGCACCCTCACCGACCCGGGTGCCCGGCATCAATGTGGAGCGGGCCCCGATCGTCACGTTGGAGCCCACATCGATGGTGCCGATGCGCAGCAGGTCACCGTCGACCCACCACCCCTTGAGATCGACCTCGGGTTCGATCGCGGCGCCCTCACCCACAGTCAGGAAACCAGTCACCGGGGGAGCCGAGTGCAGATCCGCATCCGGCCCGATTCTGTTCCCCAGGAGCTTGCCGTACCAGGTCACCCAGGGCGCGCTCGCCACCGAGACGGCCGCCGCGAGATCGGCGATGTGTTCGGCCAACCACAGGCGCTTGTGCACCCATCCCGATCGAGGATAGTCACCCGGACGGATGCCGAGCATCAGCGCACGCGCGGCGCCGGCGGAGATGAGCATACGACCCCAGGCGGTGACGAAGACCGCGAACAGCGTGATGATCACCGGCCAGGGAGTGACAGGAAGATCCGCGCCGAGGCTGCTGCCGAGGTTCGCGAGCACCATCGCGATGACGACCCACCTGACCCCGCCGAGGATGTGGACCGGCACCGCGAGCAGAGTCTGGAAGGCCTGCATCCCCCTCGACGTCCGAGTGATGGTCCGTCGTGGACGGGCGCTCGCCGCGGCTCCGTCGTCGACGCGGCACAGGGTCGAGAGTGCGCCGAAGCGCGGGTGGGCATAGACGTCGCCCACGGTGACGCTGGGATGCTGGGTCCTCAGCCGTGAGACCAGCTGCGCGGCGGCGAGGGACCCGCCGCCGGCGGAGAAGAAGTCCGTGTCCCATCCGGGCCGCGACCCGAGCACCGCCGACCACTGCTCGGCGATCCATTCGACCTCGGGCGCGAAGGTCTCCGTGCTGTCCTCGGCCTCGGCGACATCGCTTATCGGCCAGGGCAGAGCATTGCGATCGACCTTGCCCGAGGTCTTCGTCGGCAGTTCGTCGATGAGCGCCAGCCGGGGCACCAGGGCAGCAGGAAGTTCGGCGCGCAGAGCCTGTTCCCATGCGGAGATGCGGTCCCCGGGATTCGCCGCACTCGACGCGATGTAGCCGATGAGGATGTCAGTGCCCGCCGGGGTCTGCTTCACGGCCGCAGCACCACCGTCGACATCGGGCAGGGCCTGGAGGGCAGCGTCGATCTCACCGAGCTCGATGCGGCGACCGGCAAGCTTGATCTGCTCATCGGCACGGCCGACGAAGATGAGCCCCTGCCGGTCGCTGATGACGAGGTCACCCGAGCGATAGGCCCTCGCCCAGCCGAGCGTCGGCATCGGAGCGTACTTCTCGGCGTCCTTGCCGGGATCAAGGTAGCGGGCCAGCCCGATACCGCCGATGATGAGCTCACCGGTCTGGCCGTCGGCGACGGGAATTCCTGCCGCATCGACGACAGCCAGGGACCAGCCGTCCAGGGGCAGCCCGATCCGAACCGGCTCGGAACCGTCGAGCTGTGCTGCGCAGGCCACCACCGTCGCCTCGGTGGGGCCGTAGGTGTTCCAGACCTCGCGACTCTCGTCGCTGAGTCTGCGCCCGAGCTCAGGAGGACAGGCCTCACCGCCGAAGATCAGGAGACGGACTGCGTCGAGGCTGTCGGCCGGCCACAGCGCTGCCAGAGTGGGAACGGTCGAGACCACGGTGATGCCGCGTGAGGACAGCCACGGGCCCAGATCCATGCCGGACTTCACCAAGGCGCGAGGAGCAGGAACCAGGCACGCACCATGTCGCCAGGCCAGCCACATCTCCTCACAGCTGGCGTCGAAGGCCACGGACAGACCGGCCAGCACCCGATCTCCCGGGCCCAGCGGTTCGTCCTGGCAGAACATTGCCGCTTCGGCGTCGACGAACGCCGCCGCACTGCGGTGGGAGACGGCGACACCCTTCGGCTTACCCGTCGAACCCGAGGTGAAGATGACCCAGCAGTCGTCGTCGGGGACCGGGCGTCGCAGCTCTGAACTCGCCAGCGGGCCCCGATCGGTACGGGACTCAATCGACCTCTCGGCGGTGATGACGCCGGTGACGGCCGCCTCGGTGAAGACGGTGTGTGCCCGCTCATCGGGATCGTCGACGTCGACGGGAACGTACGCCGCGCCCAGCATCATCGTGGCCAGGATCGAGACGTAGAGATCGGACGAACCGGAGGCCACCCGGATGCCGACCTTGTCCCCCGGCCCGATTCCCGCCTCGGCCATCGTGAAAGCGAGATCACGGATCTCGACGATCAGGTCGGAATAGCTGAGGGCGCCTCGTCCGTCGTCGATGGCAGGCTGATCGCCATGTGCTCCTGCGGTTTCCAAGAGGACGTCGATGAGTGTGCGGTCCTCACGGGGGCGCGAAGCTGCTGGGAACTGAGGCGAATGTATGGTCACAGGTCTTCCGAGTTGAGAGCGAAACATGGACGCCGGCGTATGGGCCGACCGTCATCGCCGGAGACTCTATATCGTCAAGGTGTCGCGAATGTGAACGATCACCCCTGAGCGTCTGGGCACAAGAGCTCCTCGGCTATCATGCATACGCTGCGCTGTTCTTCACCCACAGAATGACGAGGCACTGATGTCCGTGATAGATGTGAACCACGGGTATGAAGCACGTCACCCGAACGATTTTCAATGACGAGGAGAGAGCCAATGGTCACAGTCTTCAAGAATGCCAAGGTCTTCGACGGAACGCGGTTCCTGGTGGGGCTGCGAGACGTCGTCGTCGACGGGGGAGTGATCTCCGCAATCACCGAGGGCGGCCAGGGCTCACACGACGCCAGCGCCAGCTTCGTCGACTGCGCAGGCAAGACACTCATTCCCGGCGTCATCGACTGCCACGTGCACCTGATGAGCACAGGCGCCGGTGACTCCTCCTCGTTCCACGACCCGTTCTCGCTGCAGTTCTACAACTCCGTGGCCCAGATGGAGAGGACGCTCAAGGGCGGGGTGACCACCGTCCGCGATGCGGGCGGCACCGACCTCGGCGCAAAGGTCGCGGTCGAGTCGGGCGTCGTCCGCGGACCACGCATGTCGATCGCGGTCAACATCATGTCCCAGACCGGCGGGCACGGTGACTTCCACCTGGTCTCGGGAGCGGACTCGCCGTTCATGGCTCCGCACCCGGGCCGGCCCTCAGGTGTTGCCGATGGGCTCGAGGGAGTGCAGCGCAAGACCCGGGAGCTGCTGCGGGCAGGTGCCGATCACATCAAGATCTGCTCGACCGGAGGTGTGCTCTCGCCCCGGGACGATCCCCGGCATTCCCAGTTCACCGAGGCGGAGATCGCCGTCATCGTCGCCGAGGCGGCTTCCCAGGGCGCCCATGTCATGTCCCATGCCCAGGGCGCACCGGGAATCAAGAATGCGGTGAGGGCCGGCGTGCGTTCCATCGAACACGGCATCTACCTCGACGACGAAGCCATCGACCTGATGCTCGCCAACGGCACGTTCCTGGTCCCGACCCTGCAGGCTCCCCAGGCAGTGATCAAGTCCGCCGAGGCGGGTTCGGCTCTGCCGCAGTCCGTCGTCGACAAGGCCCATGCGGTCATCGAATCGCACTACGCTTCGATCGCGAAGGCCCATGAGGCCGGGATCAGGATTGCGATGGGCACCGATGCCGGTGTCGGGCCGCACGGTGAGAACCTTGAGGAGATCAGCCTGTTGGCCGGGGTAGGTCTCTCCACCGCCGAAGCCTTGGCGGCAGGCACTTCAGTCGCGGCCGATCTGCTCGGCCACGACGAGGTCGGTCGCATCGGTGAGGGCGCGCTCGCCGACCTCGTCGTCGTCGACGGCGACCTCAGCATCGAGGACGTCAGGGGAATCGAGGACCGCGTGAGTTCCGTGTATCAGGGCGGCGAAATCGTCTGAGACGGGGAGTCGCACAGTCGTGCACGTCGGCCGGCACAGGCTGGCGTGCACGTGGGTGCGAGGGCACCAAGTGAGGGAAGGCTGACCTCACTTAGCGTACAATTGCGGTGTGAGCAACAGAAACCAGCCGCACCACGACGGAGTCAGTGATTCGCGATGAATCCTCTGGACTGGTCGTTTCCCATCGCCGTCACTTGGCTGATCCTCTTCGGAATCATTCTGGCCCGCGCGGGCGGAACCTTTCTGCTGGGACGTTTGGCGCGCAGGGGCTTCCGGAAGATCGAACGCATCGACACGATCATGTCCGGACCGAAGTACCGCAAGGCTGAGGCCATGATCGAGCGGTGGGGTGCACCTGTGATCGTCGTCAGCTTCCTCATGGTCGGAGTACAGACCGTGCTCAACCTGGCGGCGGGCACCACGGGGATGAGCTACCGTCGCTACATTCCCGCTCTCGCTGTCGGCGGGTCGCTGTGGGCCCTCATCTATTCGACCGTCGGGCTCATCGGGTTCAAGGCCCTCGCCACCGCCTACAGTGTGGAGCCGGGGCTGACCATCGGTCTGGGCGCCTGCTTCGTGCTCGCGATCATCGGACTGGTCATCGGTCTGAAGAAGAACGACGACCAGTCCCATGCGGCCGTCCAGGATCGGGTCTGAACCACCTCGGCGGAGGACCGAGCCGCTGACCACCTCGGCGGGCTCAGTTCTGGGGGCGGGCCTCGAGATCTTCGGACATGTCTTCGAGCTCGATTCCCTTCGTCTCGGGCACCTTCCACCAGACGAAGAAGAACGACAGCACCGCGAAGAAGGCGTAGAAGCCGTAGGCGAAGGTCAGACTGATGTCGGCGAAGATCGGGAACGTCGTCGAGATGGCGAAGTTCGCGATCCACTGGGCCGCGGCGGCCACGGCCAGGGCGCCCGCGCGGATTCGGTTGGGGAACATCTCTCCCAGCAGCACCCACACCAGCGGGCCCCAAGTGGCGCCGAATCCGACGACGAACACATTCGCTGAGATCAGCGCGATGATCGACCACGGCGCATCCAACTGGGCACTGGTGGTGCCATCGGAAGCAGTGGCGAGTTCGGCGAATGAGAATGACACCGCCATCATCGCCAGTGAGATCCCCATCAGGAACGAACCGGCCAAAAGCATCTTCCGACGCCCGACCCTGTCGACGAGAAGGATCGCCACGATCGTCACGACGATGTTCGTGACCGAGGTGATGACCGAGGTCAGGAGGGCGCTGGACTCGTCGAATCCGACCGACTTCCACAATGTCGTGGAGTAGTAGAAGATGACGTTGATGCCGACGAACTGTTGGAAGACAGACAGCAGGATGCCGATCCAGACGATCGGCTTGAGGCCGAAGCGTCTGCCGATGAGGTCCCTGAAGGACTCTTTGTCCTCCCGCCGGATCGAATCACGGATCCGTTCGATGAGGGAATCGGTGTCGGTGACTCCCGTGAAGACACGCAGAACCCGAGCGGCCTCGTCCTCTCTGCCGCGGGCGACCAGGAACCGAGGCGATTCGGGAAGTCCCAGTGCCATGAGTCCGTAGACCAGGGCGGGGAGTGCCTCGATCATGAACATCCATCGCCAGGTCTCGATCCCGAACCACAGCGGATCGGCGGCTCCGCCGGACAGCGACGCGAGAAGCGCATTCGACAGGAGAGCAGCGAAGATTCCGGTCACGATCGCCAGCTGCTGCAGCGAACCGAGGCGACCTCGTACGCGGGCGGGGGACACCTCGGCGATATAGGCCGGTGCGATGACGGAAGCGGCACCCACGCCGAGGCCGCCCACCATGCGCCAGACGATGAGGTCAGTGACTCCGAATGCCAGGCCCGAACCGATCGCAGAGGCGAAGAACAGAATCGCCGCGACGACCATGACAGGAAGCCGGCCGTACCGATTGGCCAGGGAGCCGGCGAACCAGGCTCCGAGTGCGCACGCCAGCAGCGCCGACGAGACCGCAAAGCCCTTCAGGCCGGCGCTGAGGGCGAACTCCTCGGCCAGGGCGTCGACGGCACCGTTGATGACAGCTGTGTCGAAGCCGAAGAGGAATCCGCCCAGTGCGGCGGCCAGCGAGATTGCGACGATGCGGGAATTCACCCGGTCTCTGCCATGCAGTCTGCCGTCGGGAGATGGGTCGTTCTGGGTCAAGTGGGTCTCTTCCTTCCGGATGCCATTCGTCAGCTGTGTGCGAAGGCGACGTCGATGAACTGCACCCAAGGGTATGCCACCCGCAGGCTGTTCGGCACGCGACTGCTCGGGAGATGGGCGATTGCGGGTCTCGGATCCGAAGTTCAGTAGAGTGGTGGCTCGTCATCGTCGACGAGCTCGATGGAACTCGTCATCACCATTATGGGGAGGGGCCGCGGTTATGGGTGGGGCAATCACCTACATCGGCCACGGGCCGAACCTCAGGGTGAAATCGCTCGCGAACTCGGCAAATCTGGGCATGCCGAGTCTCGGTGGGTGCGTCGGGTGGCCGATGACCCAGCTGGCTGCGATCCTGGCCCCGGCGAATATGCGAGACGGTCGATCTGAGGCGAGGAAAAGGACGGGCTCGACCGACCGAACCAGCGAGTCGGGCGAATGAGTCTTCGGCCCAGCTCCGGTGCCCGGGCAATAGCCGGCGTCGGACTCTATTTCAGCTGCAATGGTCTCGTCTTCGCTGCGCTGCTGCCGTGGTATCCGCTGCTGGTCGAGCGACTGGGACTGAGCTCCTGGGAGTTCGGGCTCGTCGTGGCTTCGTTCGCGCTCGGCGCGATCATCTCCTCTGTCGTGCCGGCCCACCTCATCTCACGGTTCGGGGCCAACGCCGTCGTCGTCGGCGGGACTGTTCTCCTCGGGCTGTCCGCGGCAGCAACAGCCTGGTCCGTCAACGGTTGGATGATGGCTGCCTGCCTGTTCCTCGTCGGCTTCTTCGATGCCACTGTGGATGTGGCCCAGAACGTCGTCGGCATCGGGGTGCAGGAGCGCCTGTCGCGCGTCATCCTCTCGTCCATGCACGCACTGTGGAGCCTGGGCGGACTCGTCAGCGGCGCAGTCGCCACGACCGCCGCGGCGAACGGCATGGACATGAGAGTCCATCTCGCGCTGATCACGGTGGCATCCATCATCGTGATCATGGTCGCCCGCAGTCTGATCGGAGATGCTGTCGCTGGCACCCGGTCCTCGAGATCCGGTGTCGATGACGGCGCCGAGGCTGGCACCGGCACCAGCCTCGGCGCCGGTGCCGGCGAGACTGCAGCCGCCGGCGAGATTGCAGGTGCCCGGCGCCCCAGGTCGAAACGTGCGATCCTGCTCATGGCGCTGCCTCTGGCCGTGGTGGCGATCTGCGGGACAGCGGTCGAAGACATTGCGAACAACTGGTCCGCGCTCGCCGCGGTCGAGTTCAGCGGAGTGCCGGCCGCCGCCTCCGGAATCGCCTTCAGCGTGGTCATCGGCAGCCAATGCCTGGGCCGCTTCAGTGGAGACTTCCTGGTTCAGCGCTTCGGCTCCAGCCGGATCGCTCGCCTCGGCGGAGGATTCATCGCCCTCGGCGGAATCGGTGTCGTCACCGCAATCGAGCCGGTGCAGCTGTTGCTTGGTCTGGGCCTGATGGGATACGGCTCGGCAACCCTTGTTCCCGGTGCGCTCGGAGCCGCCGCCCACCTTCCGGGGGTGGGGAGGGCCGGCGGCGTGACGCTCGTGAACTGGATCATGAGAATCGGGTACCTGGGGACAAGCCCGCTGGTCGGAGTCATCGCCGGTCTCGGCACTCTGCGCTGGGGTCTGTCAGTGCTGATCGTCATCGGTGCAGTGACGATGATCTTCGCCGGCCGCCTCCCAGGACAACAGCCGCAGTCACACTGAGAGCAGGCGGCCCGGCCATGTGAGGCCGCGCCAGAACGACGGGAGACGGAGATTGCGCGAGACAAGCGATTGCACGAGACAGGCCCGGGTCAGAAATGAGAAATGTGCCGCGACATCGTAGGAACGATGTCGCGACACATTCCCCCGCAAGCGGGAGGTACCACCTCAACGGTCGGGCTAGCGGGATTTGAACCCACGACCTCTTCACCCCCAGTGAAGCGCGCTACCAAGCTGCGCTATAGCCCGTGTCCGTGCTGCTTCGGAAAGCAACGAGACCCAGCCTATAACGATCCTCGGCTCAGTGCCAAAACTGCGTTCCGTGACCTCGAAAAAACAGGTATCATCCCAGGTAGTCACGTGAGAGACGGGCGCGAGCCCGGGCAGGCCCCGAGGATCGGTAACATTTCTGTTTCGTGATTGTTATGAATGCACCTCAGGCGGCTATGCTTGGAGGACCAACAAGCTAAGAGGAGTCGACATGGCAAACCTGGATTATCCAGTGTCCTTGCGATACTCAAGCGACCACGAATGGGTCGAGACGACGGAGAACAGTGCAGTTGTCCGCGTGGGTATCACCGATTTCGCCCAGGAACAGCTGGGTGACGTCGTCTATGTCGATCTTCCTGATGTCGGCGAAACGACCACTGCTGGAGAATCCTGCGGCGAGGTTGAGAGCACGAAGAGCGTGTCCGAACTCATCGCACCCGTGTCCGGTTCGATCACCCAGGTCAACGAGGGACTCGACGACACACCTGAGGCTGTGAACACCTCACCGTTCAAGGACGGGTGGATGTATCTCGTCGAGCTCAGCAATCCTGAGCAGGTCGAAGCACTGATGGACAGCGAGCAGTACCAAGAGCTCATTCAGAGCGAGGAGGCGTAATGTCGCAAAATAACGATCAAGGTCGTCCCAACCCCTCGCAGCCCTGGTATGACAACGGCCAGGTGCCGCAGTCGAAGAAGTTTCCGTTCGGTGCCGGCGGCGATGATGAGAACACAGACCCCGAGACGCGCCACAATCCGCAGGTCGACCCTTACGGTCAGAACGGCGGCGGCAGCCAGGGCAACGGCCAGCAGAACTATGCGCCGCCACAGCCACAGGGTGGACCAGTTCCGCAGGAGACGCCCCCCTACGGCCAGCAGCCTGTGAACAACGGACCGCAGGCTCCGCAATACGGCAACGCTCCGCAGCACAACGGCGGTCAGCAGCCCGGAGGGAACCATTATGGAGTCCCGCCGAACCAGGGCCAGCCTGGTGCGCATCAGGGCCAGCCGGGTCAGTACCAGCAGCCTCCGTATCAGCAGGATCAGCCGCAGTATCCGCCTCAGAGCGGTCAGCCACAGGGTGGCAACTATGTTCCGCAGGATTCCAACGGTCAGGGCAATCAGCCGCAGTACGGCAGTAATCAGCCGCAGTACGGCAACCAGGGCCAGGGGCCGCACGACGTGAACGGTCAGGGACAGCAGTACCGCAATGATGGGACTGTCTCCAATGATTCCGGCAGCCAGCAGTTCCATGGGATTCTGGATCCGCATACCGGTGAGATCCATCCGGTGCCCGACCTTGAGGGTCTGCAGGACACGGATGCGCTTCTCGTGGTCGTCTCGGGTCCGGACTCGGGATCACAGATTCTGCTCGATACCGACGTGGTGACTGTGGGCCGCAGCCCGAATGCTGACATCTTCCTTGATGACGTCACCGTGTCGCGCAAGCACGCCGAATTCATTCGGACACCAAGCGGATTCACGCTGCGTGATACGGGCTCACTCAACGGAACCTATGTGGGCCGTCAACTGATCGATTCCATTGAACTGCAGAACGGAGCCGATGTGCAGATCGGCAAGTTCCGGATGATTTTCCAGCAGCGTCCGCGCTCCTGACCGGGGGATAATGTCAAACGTCGAAGTCGAGGTTGTTGGTGTTCGCATTGAAATGCCAGCCAACCAGCCGATCCTTTTGCTCAAAGCAACTGAGCCTGCCTACTATCTGCCGATCTGGGTGGGGGCCATCGAAGCGAATGCACTCTCGATTGCGCAACGGGGCCTGACCCCGCCGCGACCGATGGCCCACGCGCTGCTGCTCGACACACTCGAGGCGTATGAAACGTCCTTGGCCGATGTCACGATCACCGGCCGCGATGGCCAGATCTTCTTGGCCGAACTTCATACGAACGATGGAAAGTCGATCTCTGCCCGACCCTCCGACGCGGTGACCCTGGCCCTGACGGCCCAGTGTCCCGTCTACGTCGACTCAGAACTTCTCGAAGACGCCGGAATCGAAGCACCGGAGGCTGACGAGGAGGAAGTCGCCCAATTCCGGGACTTCCTCGACAACGTCTCGGCCGAGGACTTCGAAACCGGCACCGAAACATCATGAAAGAACGATTGTGAGCCTTCATATCGATCCGGTATTCGCCAACAGGAACAGTGCCCCAGCGGGCACGAACGATCTCAGCGGTCTCGACGACTGGCGTGAGATGGATCCGCAGCAGCAGCCGACCTATCTTGATGGGCAGGCACTCGGTGATGCACTGAGCAGCCTGAGCAGCTCCCCGCCACTGATCTTCGCCGGCGAAGCCGACGTGCTCAAGCAGCGCATTGCCGCGGCTTCTCGCGGTGAGGCTTTCGTCCTCGCCGGTGGTGACTGCGCCGAGTCCTTCGCCGGTGCTCAAGCCGACAAGATTCGTGCCAGGGTCCAGACGGTGCTGCAGATGGCTGCGGTGCTCACCTACGGCGGATCGATGCCGGTCGTCAAGATCGGTCGTATGGCGGGTCAGTTCGCCAAGCCGAGGTCGGCCGATATGGAGACGCGGGACGGTGTCACGTTGCCCTCGTACCGTGGCGACATCGTCAACGGGTACGAATTCACCGAGGAATCACGCCGTCATGATCCTGCGCGATTGCTGCAGGGGTACCACGTCTCCGCTTCTACGCTCAATCTCATCCGCGCCTTCACCCAGGGTGGTTTCGCAGACCTGCGTCTCGTCCATGAGTGGAATCGCGGGTTCCTGACATCGAACCCCGGCTACCAGCGCTATGAGCAGACTGCGCGCGAAATCGATCGTGCCATCCGTTTCATGGACGCGTGCGGAGCTGACTTCGATGCGTTGAAGACCACCGAGTTCTATGCCGCTCACGAGGCTCTTCTGCTCGAGTACGAACGCGCACTGACCCGGATCGATTCGCGCACCGGCCAGGCCTACGATGTGTCAGGACACTTCTTGTGGATCGGCGAACGCACTCGTGACATCGACGGCGCGCACGTGGACTTCCTGTCCAAGGTCCGCAATCCGATCGGCGTCAAACTTGGTCCGACGGCCACCGCCGATGAAGCTCTGGCCCTGGCTGAGAAGCTCGATCCGGACGCGGAGCCTGGTCGACTGACCTTCGTGACGCGCATGGGAGCGGGGAAGATCACCGAGGCGCTGCCGAAGCTGCTCGCCGGAATCGGCGATCGTCTGCCGCACGTGACCTGGGTCTGCGATCCCATGCACGGAAATACCATCACATCGAACACGGGTTACAAGACCCGTCGGTTCGAGGATGTCATGGCCGAGGTCGAAGGCTTCTTCACCGCGCATCAGGACGCCGGGACCATTCCGGGCGGACTCCACATCGAGCTCACCGGGGACGACGTCACGGAGATCATGGGCGGAGCGACCGAGATCGACGACGAGGGACTGCGCCGTCGCTATGAGACGCTCGTCGATCCTCGCCTCAATCATGACCAGTCTCTGGAAATGGCATTCCAGGTCGCGGAGTACCTCACGCGTCGCAATTGATGTGGGTGCCAGTCAGCAGTCGTCGACTCGTCTGCTCCGACGATGCTGAATCTCCGCTGTGACAGTGTAGAAACCGGTGGCCGTGCGACTCATTCGCACGGCCACCGGTTTCATTCAGCCTCAGGAGGATTCTGAACGGATCAGTCGTCCTTCTTCTTATCCTCGTCCTCTTTGCTGTCTTTGCCGTCGTCCTTCTTCTCATCCTTCTTGTCGTCCTTGGACTCGTCCTTCTTCTCCTCGCCCTTGGAGATGCGGACGATGATGAGGGAGTTGGGGAGCTTCGCCTCGGTGCTTCGCGGCCACTGCGAGACCACTTTCCCCTTGGCGACGTCGTCGGAGAAGACCTTGTCCTTGCCGACGCGGAACCCGCGTTTGGCCAGAGTGGCATACGCGGCTTCGAAGGTCAGACCCTCGACATTGGGCACGGGAATCGGTTTGACGCCCTTGGACACGACGAGATCGACCGTGCTGTCCTTGGACAGTTCTTCGCCCGACTTCTGCGAGGCCGAGATGACAACATCCTTGTCGACCTCGTCGCTGTACTCCTCGTCGACCTTCCCGAGTGCCAGGTCTGCCTTCTTCAGGGCAGCCTCAGCGTCGTCGGCACTGAGACCCTTGAGTTCGGGAACTGCAAACATCTCTTCGCCCTTGGACACGACGACCGTGACGATCGATTCGGGTGGAAGTTCGGAGCCGCCGACGGGCTCCGTGCCGATGACGACGCCGGCCGGGACGCTGTTGTCGTAGACCTCCTTGGGATCGGCCTCGAGACCGGTGTTCTCGATCTGCGTGGTCACCTTGTCAATATCTTTGCCCGCCAGCTGCGCGGGGACGATGGAGGTGGGAGCGGGGAGGTTGACGATGACCAGCCAGGCAACAAGGGCGAGGACAAGCACCGCTGCGCCGATTGTCGTGGCCAGGCGTCGCCTGCGCCGGCGCGTCGAAACAGAACTCGCCGAGGCTGTCCCGGCAACGGCGGCGACTGCCGGTTTCCCCTCAGTGCCGTCTTCGCCGTCGGGTTCGTCCTCGGAATTGTGATCGTCGGTGTCCGGGGACGTGGCATCGGGACCATGGTCGTCAACGTCGTCCTTCGACGCTGCCGCGGCCCCAGCCGCACCGATACCTGCAGCACCCGCTGCCGCGACGGTGCCCGCTGCCGCAGCAGAACCCGTGTCCGGGTCAGCGTCCGAGTTCTGCGCCTCGGCGTCGTCGCTGTCCTCGTCCTCATCGTTGTCGAGGTAGGGGATCTCGTCGGTGCGTGATCGCTTCTCCTTCGGAGCCTCAGCTCCGAGGTCGATGCTCGCCGTCAGCGCAGGTGAATGCTCACCCGGGACGACATTGGGGTCACCGAGGTCGAGCTCGCTTTCGCTCATCTCCGACCGCGCCTCGGCGAGGGCATTGCGGAACTCCGCAGCATCGTCGGGACGATCGACGGGATCCTTCGATGTCGCCCACAGCACCAGAGCATCGAGACGGGGACTGAGACTGGTGACCTGGTGCGAGGGGGGCGGCACGGAATCGTGAACGTGGCGGTAGGCGACCTGGATCGGAACTTCATCCGTATAAGGCTGCATCCCGGTGAGCATCTCGTAGAACATGATGCCGACGGTGTAGAGGTCGGTGCGGGCGTCGGCTCCGGTACGAGTGACGAGCTCGGGCGCCACATATCCGACGGTGCCGATCAGCGTCTTGGTCGTCGTCGCGGTGGTGACAGCCCGTGCCAACCCGAAGTCCGCGAGCTTGACCTGACCATCGGTGCCGAGGAGGACGTTGTCGGGCTTGAGATCGCGATGGATGATTCCCGTGGAATGGACGGCCTCGAGCGCGGCGAGAATCGCATCGAGGACGACGATCGCCTGCCGCGGGGTGAAGGTTCCCCGATGCTTGAGCTCGCGACGCAAGGTCACAGACGGCAGGTACTCCATGACCAGGTAGACGGTGTCGCCGTCGCGGGCCTGATCATGAATGGCGACGAGGTTCGGGTGCGTCAGCCGACCGGCATTGATGGCCTCGCGTCGGAACCGTTCGACAAAGGTCTCGTCGCTGATGAGGTGCTCGTGCATGACCTTGATCGCGATCTCGCGGTCGAGTCGCAGATCTGTGCCGCGGTAGACCATGGCCATTCCACCGCGTGCGATCTTCGCATCGATGCGATACCGGTCATTGAGTATGGTGCCGATGAGCGGATCAGTGCGGGCACTCATAGCGCCTCCTGCATTCGCTGTCGCTGCATTTGAACGGCGCGGACGAAGGCCTTCGTCTCCGGCAGAAGACCCTCGGATCGAACGGAGCGCAGATCCTGATAGTAGCCCGCGAGTGCCTCGTTCTCCGATTCCGCGGTCTCGATCAGCCACCCCAAGATGACGGTCCCCGCAACGATGTTGTCGGCCAGATCGAGGAGATCGAGACTGCGTCCGACGATGTCGCTGGCCCACCTGCCAGAGCGTGGAGTGACCTGCATGATGCCGATGGCGTTCCCCGCCGAGACCGTGGTCTGCTGGAATCCGGACTCCTGCGCGGCGACAGCCTGCATGAGCGCCGGTTCGGCACCGAGCTCCTCGGCGATCGACGCAACGACGAGGCGAGCCTGAGCCGGGGCCGGGTGAGTCCTCTGCAGCAGAGTGAACTTGTTCAGACGGGCCGCCGCCAGCACGTTCGCCCGGATGCCCTCGACCTGCGCGCTCGTGGCGACACGCGGAATATCGGTCGGAGGCTCCGGCGCCGTGCGGTGCCGTCGTGCCGTCGAATCTCTGAGCAGCAGCAGTTCACCGACCTGGAGGAATGAATCGTCGCCCATGGAATTTGCGCGACGCAACGTGCCCGGAGACATCTGATGGCGGGCGGCGATTCCGGGCAGCGTTTCACCCGGCTCGACGACATGCGATGGGTCGGTGTCGGGCAGATCGTTCTTCTCCGGCAGGGACAGGACCTGACCCTGGTGGAGATTCTGACGCGGCGAGATGCGATTGAGCTCGGCCAGGGCGGGTACTGAGACGCCGTGTTTGCTGGCTACTGCGTACAGAGTGTCGCCTTGCCGGGTTTTGTAGGTTCGGCCGCCGTGAGTGACCGGAATGGTCTCGCCGTTGGTCCCGGACGTCCACTGTGGCCCTGACGCAGTCGCCGGCGGCGACGCGGGCGAGGACGACGACGCGGTGGAGGACGACGACGCGGTGGAGGACGACGACGCAGGGGTGTCTGTGAGCGTGTCGGGAGTGGTGTCATGGTCGTCGACGTGAGGGGAGGGAGCAGCCTCGGCGACGTCGACGTCAGCGTTGTGACTATCCGTGGGAACGGAGTCGGTGAAACCCGGAATGGGACCGGTGGAATTCACCTTCGAAGCAGCACGGATGTCAGGAGCGGCGGTGACGGGCACCTGAGGATTCCGTCGCGTACGTGTCATCTGTCACCTGTTGACTTCATATCGGATGGGGAAGGTTCACTCCCCAGAGTATCGAGTGCCCGGCCCGCACCCGAGCATTCGAGTCCGCATGGCGAGGTGTTTCTGGCAAAGATTGCTAGGATTGAGGATGTGAATACGGAAGAACTCGTCCAGGATTGGGCCACATTGCCAGATATTGCGGAGTCGACAGGTCTTGGCATCACGCAGGTGCACAGGCTGATGGAAGACGGTGCGATCTGCGGCTACAAACATGGCAAGCCGAAGGTGATGAGAGTGCCGACGGCGTTCTTCGTCGACGGTGCGGTGCTCACTTCGTTGAAGGGCACCCTGAGTACGCTGCGGGATGCGGGTTTCGATGACCAGGAGTCCATTGACTGGCTGTTCACCCCAGACGATTCACTTCCCGGTCGCCCCATCGATCTGCTGCGGGTCGGCAATCGCAAAGAGGTCAGGCGCCGGGCACAGGCTCTGGCCTTCTAGCACTTCGCTCGGCTCCCTCAGCTCTTCCGACAGCGCTCTCAGCTCTTCCGGAAGCTGAGAGCCTCTGCGAAGCCCATGAGCTGCTTCTGAGCGTTCGGTCCGATACTCGTGCGGGATCGAGAGCCTTCCCTCGCCCAGTCTCGGACCACCGACAGAGCTTCTTCGTGTTTGCCTCGTATGGAGGACTCGACTGCTTCGAGTCCTCCTGAGGCGGTGAGCATGGCCACGCATTCTCCGACTTCGGCATCGGAAAGATTCGGGTTACCCAGGCGCGCGGCCAGGATGCGTATCTGCTCGGGGTCGAGGTTCTTCATGCTTTCCGCAATGAGCACCGTGCGTTTGCCCTCACGAATGTCATCGCCGGCTGGCTTCCCGGTGGCAGTAGGGTCGCCGAAGACGCCGAGCACGTCGTCGCGCAACTGGAATGCCTGGCCGAGGGGGAGACCGAACCTCGAGATCTCCTCGAGCTGTTCGTCATCCGCGCCTCCCAGTGCGGCGCCCAGGAGGAGCGGCTGCTCGACCGAATACTTCGCCGACTTGTAGCTGAGGACCTCCCATGCCCGTTCGCCTATGCGTTCGTCCTCCAGCGGGACCACCTCGGCGAGGACGTCGAGGTACTGGCCGACCATCACGTCTCGACGGAGCGTGGCCCGCAGCTCTCGGGCCACGGGCGTGATGCCCAAGATCGTCTGGGACTTCTCGAAGAGCTCTTCGCTGAGGGCGAGGCAGATGTCTCCGATGACGATTGCCGCGGCTACCCCGAAGGGCTCGGCGCCGCCTCGGTAGCGAAGTTCAGAGTGTCGCGACTCGAACTGTCGGTGCAGTGCCGGTTTGCCGCGGCGCGTATCGGAATGGTCGATGACATCGTCATGGATGAGTGCGGCTGCGTGGAGCAGTTCGAGTGATCCGGCGGCATCGGCGACACTGCTGGTCAGGGAATCCCGGGAACGGTCGCCGCCGGCCAGCTGAAAACCCCACCACAGGAGAACCGGACGGATCTTCTTCCCGCCCCGGGTGAACTCGAGGAGAGCCCGGCCGATGTCATCGGCGTCCGGTGAGATCGCGAGGAACTCGGCTGCCTTCGATGTCAGGAAACCTTCGAGCCGTGTCGAGACCTCGGCGGCAATGAACTCCGGCGAGTCGAGTGCAGAGACGATGCAGTTCTGGTCGGGCCTCTCTGCTGTCTCCGCAGCCCCCGTGCCAACCGCTGAGGGTTCGTCGGCACCCGTCATGGAACGATGTTCCCGCCGACCGTCACGATCGAGTTCGACTTCTCCGAGGGATCTTCGGCGATTGTGACGACGAGCAGCCCCTCATTGTCCTTGTGCCGGAAGTTCACGACCTGGGCGCTCTTCGTCTTGACCTCGTCACCATATGGTTCGAAGCCGACCTTCTTGAGCGCCTTGGAGTAGAACTCGAAGATGTCCTTCGGCTCGGCCTGAGCGCTCATGACCAGGCTGACCTGTTCAAGCTTTCCTGAATCATCTCCGTTCTCGGCTTTCGCGAGAGCGCTCGACAGCACGGTCGAGTCAGGGTAGGGCTTGAGGAAGTCCGGGAGGTCTTCGACGTCTGTCGAGGCATCACCGGAGTCCTTGCTCGGCTGTTCGCTGCTCGCGGTCTCCGCGTCTGCGGTCGTTGCAGCGGCGGCCGAGGACTGGATCTCGTCAGGAGTGGGCGATCCTTCTGCCGCTTCGTTGTTCGGTCCCGAACATCCTGCGAGGGCGAGAGCGGCTGCGAGGGGCAATGTCATGACAGTGGCGCGCGTTACCATGACTACAGACTACCCGGACTGAGCGACGGGAGCCGAAAGGAGCAGGCACAGACACATGGGTGCTCGATGAGTCGTAAACAACTGGCACGTTCCGGTGGCGATCTGAGCCGTCTCGGGACGGACGATACCGGTGCCACGATGCTTCACCTAGACATGGATTCGTTCTTCGTCTCGGTGGAGCTCTTGAGTCGCCCGGAACTTCTCGGCCGCCCCGTCATCGTCGGTGGTCGCAGTGGGCGAGGGGTTGTGGTCTCGGCCAGCTATGAGGCGCGGGAATTCGGTGTCCATGCGGCTATGCCGATGGCGCGGGCGATGAATCTCTGTCCCTTCGCCGAGGTGATTCCACCGTCTCATGGACTGTACTCCTCGTATTCCCAGAAGGTCTTCGACCTGGTGGCTGAGGTGACTCCTGATTTTCAGCAGGTCAGTGTCGACGAAGCCTATATCGATGTCTCCGGGGCGGTGCGCAGGCTGGGGTCTCCGGTGCTGATCACGTCCGAGCTGAGAGCCGAGATCGAAACCCGGACGGGCTTGAGCGCATCTGTGGGGATCGCCGGCAGCCGCGTGGTGGCGAAGCTTGCTTCCACCCGCGCCAAGCCGCGTGGTCAATTGCTGGTTCCTCTGTCCGCGACTCAGGAGTTCCTCGATCCGATGCCGATCGAGGCTCTTCCGGGAGTGGGAGAGAAGACGAAGGACGGGTTCTTCCGGTACGGCATACGCCTCATCGGCGATCTGGCAGCAGTCGACGAAGCATGGGCGGGTCGGGTCTTCGGCGCTCAAGGCCATCATCTGTGGCGCAGCGCTCACGGAATGGACTCACATGGGATGGACAGACAAGTCAAAGACCGCTCGATCAGTGCCGAACACACCTTCGGTGACGACGTCTGGGATCTGAGTCAGCTCGAACACGAGCTTCTGAGGTTGGCCGACAAAGTTGCGTACAGAGTCCGAGCAGATGGCAAGGTCGCCACCACCTTGGGGCTGAAATATCGGCTCGCAGACTTCACGACGCTGTCGCGATCAATCACTCTCGATGCTCCCACCGATCTGGCACGCGAGATCTATGAGGCCCTGCGGCCGGCGATGAGGAATCTGCGGGAGCAGCGACCGAAGGGCGTTCGCCTGCTGGGCATCCGCGCAGCTGGTCTCATGGATTTCGCAGTCAGCGGAAGACAGGCAAAATTGGACGAGGCCGAGCATTCGGGCAGGGAAGCCGAAGTCGCTCTCGACGATGTACGGAAGAAGTTCGGGACTGCCGCGATCTCGCAGGCATCTCTGCTCAGACACCGTCCCGAGCACGACAATGCGGGTCCTGACCACGAATAGACGGTGAGGTGCGCCATAGTCTGAGGACGCAGTGGGAATCCGGTCGATGCAACGGCTCCCGAGATGTTTTTTCGGTGTTCAGAGACTATGATTGGGATATCAGGCCAGAGAAGGAAACGGGGGTTCGAGATGCCACTCTCCGATCACGAACAGCAGCTGCTCGACCAGTTGGAGAAGCAGCTGCGCAGTGAAGACCCACGTTTCGCACGCAATATTTCGGAAACCCAGGCAGCAGCCAATGGGCCGGGATTCTCCGCGAAGCGATTCGTGGTGGGTATTCTGCTGACACTGGCAGGGCTGGCCGCGACGATCTTCGCCATCTGGATGGTGGCAAGCAGCGTCTGGTGGATCGCCCTCGGCGTCGTCGGCTTCGGTCTCATGGTCGCCGGCATGTACTGGGCGTTCAGCCGCCCGCGTCAGATCGGTGACAAGACGAAGCGTGCTCAGCCTTCCAACGGTCCGAAGTCCGAGGCGAAGGGACCAGCTGGGTTCATGAACCGCCTCGAAGACCGGTGGGAGAAGCGCCAGCGCGGCGAATGACTCTCGCGGCTGCCAAATGAGCCGGTGAGATTGATTCGCAACCGGCCAATCGGAGCAGCGTTTGTCTGACCGTGCAGATTCCGTACGGTTTTCGTCTAGCGCACCATCGCACAGCAGTGAAGCGTCCTCCTTCGAGAGGGCGCTTTTTCGTGCCCGGCATCGTATCGACAAGCTCAGGTGTCGTCGCATCCGACATCCTTGCACAACACACTGGCAGGCCGAGTAACCTCAGCCGTCATTGTGTGACGGCGGGTGGCTCTGCGGATTTGTCAACGGGTTGTGGCTGCGACGGACCGTGACCGTGGCGGACAGTGACGGATCGCGGCTGTGACCGGCAGAGTGCCTCAGACAGCAGACTCGGCCGTCCGCGGGGTGAGCTCCGGTCGCAGCTCGACAGTCCGCAGCCAGCCGGCGGGCGAGTGCATGTCGGTGGACACCGTACTGCGAGCATTCGCGATCGCTCCTGAACGGGCGCTGGCCCGGAGTCTGAGGCATCCGGGCCACCGAGAGTGGCAGCTGATCAGCGCGGCGGATTGAAGATGCTGGCCGGCCAGATTCTGGCCGTGATCCGACTTCCGGGAGAAGCGTTGTCCGCAAGGTCGGTCCTGACCTCGTCGATGAGGGCATTGACCTCTGCTGACGAGATGCTCTCCTTCCTCCCACCGTAGCGTTGCGATTCAAGCGCATTGACGAAGGCCGACAGCGCAGTGTCAGCTCCGGAGCTGCGTGTTCCTGAAGGCGGGGCCGGGCTGCGCAATGCGGTGAACTCGTCACTGGAATCGACTCCTGCGCCAGAAGACGGCGGACCGGACTCCGGTGAGGCGTCGCCGGAGTCGTCGGTCCCGCCCTGGGCTCTGCTGGCCAGCACGAGTTCGTTGAATCGCAGAGTTCTGGTCGGGTCGAGACTCTGACCGTAGTCGGTCGACAGCGCCCGCACTTCCGTCCAGACCTTTTCGAGCTGTTCAGGGTCGCTGGTACGTCGGCGCCGCAGGATGAGTCTCCACAGTGCGGGAATCGCTGCGAGCAGGAGGATCACAAACACGATGAGACCCGCCCAGAGGTACGTACTGATGTTCGACCCAGTGGCTTCTCCAGCTGCTGTCGTCTCACTTTCGCTGGGGCTCTCGGACTCGGCCGCTTCGGACTCTTGGGCACCGTCCGTGGGCTCGTCCGTCGGTGCCGAAGTCTCTTCGGAATCGTCTTCGGAGTTCTCACCGGTGCTGCCGCTGGCGACCGTCCACTTCGGGGGGCTGCCGGCGGGGCCGCCCGGGGTGGGTTCGAAACGGACCCACCCGGCTCCTTCGAAATACAGTTCCGGCCACGCGTGCGAATCCTGCATGCTGACCTCGTAGCCTTCTCCGCTCTCGGTGCCTTCGCCGAAGCCGACGCCGATGCGTGCCGGAATTCCCATCGTTCGGGCCATGATCGTCATTGCCGACGAGAACTGGACACAGTAGCCCTTCTTGTCGACGAGGAAATCAGAGATCGCATCTCCGCTGGCTTGTTCTGGAGCATCCAGCGAATACTCGAAGTCGCCTCCCCGGAAGTAGGCCTGGAGCAGGACCGCGGCTTCCCATTGGTTGTCCGCATCCGCCGTGACCTTCTCAGCAGTCTCATGCACACTGGCAGGCAGGCTGTCCGGGACCTCGAGTTCGGTCTCGAAATCGCTGGAATCCACGGGGGTCGCGCTCTGCAGATCGTTGACGTCAGGGTTGATGGACAGATACTCCATCGAATAGTCCTGCCCACCTGACTTCTCACCGTTGCCGACGACCGTCAGGGAGTCCTCGTCATAGATCCAACGCCGGTCCAAACCGGTCGGCTGCTGAGGGGCGTACGGGGTTGGAAGATACTGCTGGTCGTAATCGTCAGTGATGGTGACGTCGATGCGCTCTTCACTGTAGTTCGTGTCCCGGGGGAGTCCCTCCGGCCAGGGCAGACCCTCGTTCGCGATCGCGAAGGGGTCGAGGGGGAACGGAGTCGGTGCCCATGACTGACCATCGAAGGAATTGATCGACGTCAGTCTGATCGGGCGGCCTTCGGACTCGGTCGTCGTGTAGTTGAACAGGGTCGAACCGTCACGGTCACCGAGGTCGGCACGCAGGTCGAGGAACGGGTTCGTCACGGTGAGGTCGCCCTTGTCGTTCGCCGCGCGGTCGGGCAGAGTCGGAACCTCCGGAAGCAGCACGGGAACTCCGACGCCGAGTGCGACGGCCACGGCTCCTGCCACGGTCGCAGTGAGACCGCCGCGCCACTTCGTTGCCGGGAAGTACGGACTGAGTATGAGGATGAGGAAGGCCGCCAGGATCGCGACAACGTGCCACCACTGCACTTGAATGGGCGCGAAGAAGACCGGGATCATCCACAGCACCAGGAGCAGAACACCGCTGACCTTGGGTGCTCTGAGGTCGGAGACGAGTCCGTCGATGAGGATGGTGATCAGGGTGAACGCAATCGTCAGCATCGCGGTGAAGCCAGGGGTGCTGGGCGCTGGGGGAGTCGTGCCGTAGAGATCGTCGACTCCCGAGGACAGGAGGTCGATCACGGTGGTGAACGAACTGCCGGTGGGCACGAAGCCGAGGATGAGCGTACTCGGTGCGCACAGCACGAGGACGGTGATCAGGCCCACGACGCACTGGGCGATGACAGCAGCTCCGGTGGCGCTCAGGACGGGAACGCTGCGGAAGATCGCGCCGATGACAACGATGAGGAGGATCGAGATGAGAACAGAGGGAAGCCACGCGAAATCGGAGAAGACGGCGGAGAGCCCGACTGCGGCCAAAACCATGGCCACGAACACGGCACAGGCTTCGAGCCAAGCCGGAGAGTGTCTGTCGGGGTTTTCACGGGTTTCGGGGTTCATCGCTTCACCCGCTTCGAATCGAATGTGGTCCATGAATCGGGCAGGTCCTCACTCAGTCCCACCATCGTCAGGTCAGTGATGTCATCGAGGCTGCGGATGGTCACCGGAACGCGTCGGGAGAACTGGGTTGCCAGCTGGTTGCCGCGAGCGTCGTCGACGGCGCAGATGACGATGTGGTTGGGGTTATCGTGGGAAGGCAGTTTCACACTCCCGGCCTCGACGAGGGCGGTGAGCAATCGCAGTCTGTCGATATCTCGCTGTCCTTTGAACCTGATCTGGTGGCCGGGTGCGACGACGAAGACCTCATAGTCTGCACGCAGGAAAGCTGTCCCGGCGGCGGCCGCTGCGGCAAGGAGGAATTCGATCTCGAGAGCGTCGGGATGATCGTCATCACCCTTGAGATCGATGACGATGAGGGCGTAGAGCGTCTCCTCGTCTGCTTCGTGACGGACCATGAGTTCACCGGACTTCGCGGTGCTGGGCCAATGGACGTGTCTGAGATCGTCTCCGGGAACGTACTCCCGCGTATGGAAGTCCCGAGCAGTGTGGCCGGCACGCACCTTGCCGTCATCGAGACGAGCCGGTCGGATCGCCGAGTCGGAGGGAATCCGTGCGGGAAGGATCGGCACAGAGACGGCTATGGGGTACTCGGCGAGCACCTTCTTCTTCCTTGTGACCAGGCCGAAGGGGCCCGAAACCGTCATGAGCACGGTGTCAATTCCGCTGAGTCCGCGACGGTTGGGAGTGAAGGACGTCAGGACGGTCTGGGACGCACCGTGGGCCAGAGTGGGAACTCTCCCGACTGTGGAGTCACCGAACCCTTCGGCGGCGATGAAGTCGATCTTCGAGTTCGGGATGGCCAGGCGCCCTGTGTTGGTCACCAAGGCGTCGACCTGGACCTCTTTTCCCTCGTGGGCCAGCGGGTGGCGCTCTCTGGACTGAGGCAGCGCCACCGTGGGCAGCCCGGTCCGGAGTGCGATCGACACACGGCGGGTGCCCCAGGTGATCAGCAGCGCTGAGAGGAGGACCAGCGCCAGAAGCAGAAGCCCAGCAGGCAGCAGCCCCGGGAGCGCGAACCGATAGGCAGTGACGATCAGCGCTGCTCCGGCGAGGACGAAGATGATTCCTGAGGTGCTCAGACGCATGTGGTCACTGAACCGTTGAAATGGGCACTCGGGCCAGGAGCCGACCGATCAGTTCTGTCGCCAGCTCGGAATCGTCGCCATCGCGCGGAATGATCCGGTGCGCCAGGATGAACGGGGCCAGCGCCTGGATGTCGTCCGGGGTCACGAAGGTGCGCCCCGAGAGGGCGGCGCGAGCCTTGGCCGCACGGAGGAGGTGGACGCCACCTCGGGGGGAGCAGCCGAGGAGGATCGACTCATCATTGCGGCTGGCGTGGAGCAGGGACACGATGTATTCGCGCAGCTCTCGGGTGGCACTGACATGTCGGACGATTTCCCGAGCCTGATTGATCTGTTCGAGGCTGGTCACCGGAGTCGCGCTGGAGAGCGGATCGTGCTCGATCTGATTGTCGAGGAGGTCGACCTCGTCAGCGGTATTGGGGTAGCCCAGGGAGATGCGAGTCATGAAGCGGTCGCGCTGTGCTTCGGGAAGCGCGTACGTGCCTTCCATGTCGACCGGGTTCTGAGTGGCGACGACGATGAATGGCGAGGGCATATGGTACGTCTCGCCGTCGATGGTGGCCTGCCCTTCGGCCATGCACTCGAGCATTGCGGACTGAGTCTTGGGGGAGGCGCGGTTGATCTCATCGGCGATGACGATATTGGCGAACACCGGCCCCTGCCGGAACTCGAAGTGTCGAGTCTCCTGGTTGAACAGGTTCACGCCGACGACGTCTGTCGGCAGGAGATCGGGAGTGAACTGGACGCGTCGCACCGAGCCGTCGACGACCTTGCCCATGGCTCGTGCCAACAGAGTCTTGCCGACTCCGGGCACGTCCTCGAGAAGGACATGGCCTCCGGCCAGGAGCGCTATCAGGGACAGCCCGACTGCTTCGTCCTTGCCTTCGAGGACGGCGTTCATCGCCGTGCGTGCCCGCGAGGTCAGTTGCTGCACCCATTCGATGTGCTCGGCACCGATCACGGAATTGGTCTGAGTACCTTCTTGGCTGATCGACATGCTCCCCATTGTCCCCTATCGCGCCCCCTGCATCCACACAGGCATCTTTCGGCCCTTCGGGCGGCCATTCCAGAGCCCACCATCGTGCCCCGCCGGCCCTCCCCACAT
>NZ_JAKDJU010000149.1 GCF_030453725.1 Brevibacterium picturae | reverse complement strand
GTGCGGACCCAACAGACCATTATACGGCCACCCGGTTGCCGGAAATGACAGGTGGTGTTCAAAATTGTGCACGAGGAAGAGGAAAGTGAATGCATTCGGTGCTCGCAGTGGCGAATGAGAATCCGCAGATTGTGCAGAATCGTATCGTCCACCGCGACCACCGAATGCCTGTGCCGACCGATCCGGTGACGCCCGAGTCAGGCGTCGGTCGTTGCCTCCAGGACTGCGTCCCTGGCCTCGCGTCGCTTACGCTGCTCCCGTGGATCCGGAACCGGAACTGCGGACAGCAGTCGTTTAGTGTAGGGATGAACCGGGTTGCCGACAACCTGTGAGCTCTTCCCGATCTCCACCAGGTATCCGTGACGCATCACCGCGATGCGGGAGGCGATGCGTTCGATGACTGCCAGGTCGTGGCTGATGAACAGGCAGGCGAACCCGTATTCCTGCTGCAGCCCCTCGAACAGGTCGAGCACCTTCGCCTGAACCGAGACGTCCAGCGCAGAGGTCGGCTCATCGGCGATGAGCAGCTTGGGACGCAGTGTCAGCGCCCGAGCGATGCCGATCCTCTGCCGCTGACCGCCCGAGAGCTCATGCGGGTAGCGGTTGCGCATCGACGTGGGCAGCTCGACCGCGGTGAGCAGGTCTTCGACGCTCTTGCTCAGCTGTGGCCCCTTCATCCCCTCGTGCAGGTACAGGGGCTCACCGATGGATTCACCGACCGGCAGACGCGGGTTGAGCGAGGAGCCGGGATCCTGGAACACGATCCCCACTTCCTTGCGCAGCGGCCGCATCTTCTTGTTGCTCAGACCCTTGATGCTCGTGCCGTTGACGACCATGTCGCCTTCGACGGTGGGCAGGAGGCCCAGAGCGGCACGGCCGATCGTCGTCTTGCCCGAACCCGACTCGCCCACGAGTCCCACGACCTCTCCTGGAGCGATCATCAGGTTGACGTGATGAGCGGCGCGGAAGGCCTTCTTCCGCCCCATCGCCGGATACTCGATCGCCGCATCACGCAGCTGCAGAGCCGACGGCTTCGAGAAGTCGGCCTGAGAACCCGGATGGTAGTAGGTTTCGGTCGAATCCATCTCGAGGTCGAAACTGGGCTGATCGGCCTCCGCAATCTCCTTGGCCTCCATCGCCAGGTCGTCGGTCCGGTTCGCGCCGCCTTCGGCGACGGTCGCGGCTCCGGCGTCTTCCGTCCCCACAGGCTTCCGCTCCTCATCGACGTGCGGGTCCACACGGTCGTCGGAGTCGCCGGGCGCCGAAGCAGATTCGATCTCCGAGAGCTCGGTGCCGAATGCTTCTCCCTCGATGCCTGTGCCCAGGTGAGGAACGGCCTCGAGCAGCTGCTTCGTGTACGGATGCTGCGGGTGGTAGAAGATCTGCTGAGCGTCGCCGGCCTCAACCACGCGCCCCGCCCTCATCACGATGATCTGGTCGGCCATATCGGCGACGACGCCCATGTCGTGGGTGATGAGGATGATGCCGGCGTCGAGCTTCGACTTCAGCTGCCGCATGAGCTTGAGGATCTCAGCCTGAACGGTGACGTCCAGTGCTGTGGTCGGCTCGTCGGCGATGAGCAGTTTGGGCTGGCAGGCCAGCGCCTGGGCGATCATGATCCGCTGACGCTGTCCGCCCGAGAGCTGGTGTGGGAACGAATTGAAGCGATCCTCAGGATCGGGGATCTCGACGAGTCGCATCAGCTCGAGTGCCCGCTCCTTGGCCTCGTTGGGCCCGACATCGAGGTGGACGCGCAGGGTCTCCACGATCTGGAACCCCGCCGTGTATACCGGGTTGAGCGCGGTCATCGGCTCTTGGAAGATCACGGAGATCTCATTGCCGCGGATGTCCTGCATCTTCTCCGGTGACATGCCGATGAGTTCGGTGCTGCCCATCTTGGCTGAGCCGGTGGCGCGACCATTGCCAGGCAGCAGCCCCAGCAGCGACATGCTCGACTGCGATTTGCCGGACCCGGACTCGCCCACGATGGCCAGAACCTCGCCGGCGTTGACCGAGTAGCTGAGGTCCTCGGCGGCCATCCACCACTCATCGTTGACCCAGAAATTCACTCCCAGGCCCTTGACGTCGAGGACCGGTGATTTGGAGGTCTCAGTCTGTTCGGTCATCACTTCGCCCCTTTCTTCGTCATGCGCTCGGCCTTCTTCATCTTCCTCCAGCTCGGGATCGTCTTCATCCGTGGGTCGAACGCATCGCGCAGACCATCGCCGATGAAGTTGATGCTCAGAGCGATGGCGACGATGAACAGGCCCGGCCACCAGAACAGCCACGGACGGGTGGCGAATGAGGACTGATATTCACTGATCAGCTGACCCAGGGACACGTCCGGCGGTTGGATGCCGAAGCCGAGGAAGCTGAGCGCTGCCTCGAGGACGATCGCCTGGCTCATGAGCAGGGTGGTGTTGACGATGATGACGCCCATGGCGTTGGGCACCATGTGCTTGAACATGATCCGGAAGTCACCGGCCCCGGCCACTCGCGCCGAATCGACGAATTCCCGCTCACGCAGCGACAGGAAGTCGCCGCGGACGAGACGCGCCAGCCCCGTCCAGAGAATCGCCCCGAGGACGAGGCCGAGTATCGCTCCGTTCGTGCCGGAGACGAGACGACCGAGGATGGCTCCGACGACGATGGTCGGCAGGATGATGAAGCCGTCGGTGATGCGCATCAGGATCGCGTCGACCCAGCCACGGTAATAGCCCGCCAGGGCCCCGACGATGGTGCCGATCACCAGAGCCACACCACCGATGATGGCCATCACCATGATCGAGATCTGGGTGCCCTTCATCACCCGGGCGAAGTTGTCACGTCCGATCTCGTCCTGGCCGAAGGGGTGCTGACCGAGGTGGAAGGGATTCGACAGCGACCAGGTGGGTGCGCCGCCTGGATTGACGACCTGCCCCGAGGCCGTGTGGTTGAAGATCCACCAGCCGGGCAGTCCGAAGACTCCGAGGGAGGTGAAAGCGAATACTGCGATCGCAGCGAGGACGATGAGCCCGCCCATCGCTCCCTTGTGGCGAAGGAACTTGCGCAGAACGATCTTTCCCTGCGACTGCCCCTCGGTCTCCTTGGCCGCAATCGCATTGTCACCGACCTCCTCGAGATCGTGGGCGGTGTCTGTGTCTCTGTTGGTACTCATGCGTTGACTCGAATTCTTGGGTCGAGGACGGCGTAGAGGAAGTCCGCGACCAGGTTGGCGACGATGGCGAGCAGGCCCGTGATGACGATGTAGGCCATGACCGGATCGATCTCGGCGCGGTTCATCGAATCGATGAAGAGTCGGCCCATACCGTTCCAGCCGAAGATCGTCTCCGTGATCACGGCACCTCCGATCATCGTGATGATGTCGACCGGAACGATCGAGGCCAGGGGCAGCAGGCCGTTGCGCAGTGCGTGGCGCATGACGACAGTGCGCTCATTGAGGCCCTTCGCTCGCGCCGTGCGGATGTAGTCCTGGCTCATCACCTCGAGCATCGATCCCCGGGTGTAGCGGGTGTAGGAGGCGAAGGAGATGAGCACGAGGGCGATCGACGGCAGAAGCAGGTGAGTGAAGGTATCGAGGTTCGTCATCCAGAACCCGCCGTCGATGTTGGGCGAACTGGCTCCGATCGTCGCGATCGGACGACCGTTGATCGCCGGATGGCTCGAGTATGCGTCCCATTCCTGAAGCACCCTGTCGCAGAAGATGAGTACAGCGACGATGACTCCGGTGATGACCGTCGTCCTTGCGGTGTCCCAGGGATCGGGACCGCGGAAGGCCAGCCCGACACCGAGGCAGATCGCGGCGGCGAGGATGAGCAGCCCGACGATCCACAGCCAGTTCATCTCCACGTAGAAGAAGAGGTACTGCAGCGGCATGTAGAGCAGTGCGCCGATGACGACAACGGTGATGCTGGCGAGCAGGACCCGTCTGTTCTTCAGTCCCGTCGACAGATAGGTCATGACGACGGCCGCGCCTGCGCCGATGACGACGACGCCGACGAAGCCGATCGACGGGGACTGGGCCCAGCCGCTGGCAAGGATGTAGTAGATCGTGGCGAAGGAGATCAGCGTGGCGGCGCAGAAGGTGATGATCCTCCGCCGCCGGTCGCCGCCGACCGCACCCATCCAGAACAGTCCCATCGCCAGACAGACGACGACGACCGGCCACCAACTCGACAGTTGGGGCTCATTCATGAAGTTGTTGATCTCGATGGCCCCGTACTGCTTGAGCAGCACCGCAACCCAGAACACGGGCAGCGAGTAGAGGAGGAACGAGAGGAATGTGATGAAGTAGTCGAAGCCCGTGTACTGGCGGATGGCCGACACGACGCCGACTGCCACGCCGAGCACGATGGCCAGCAGAGTCGACGCGGTGATGAGCTTGACCGTGTTGACGATGGCGCCCTTGAGCTGGTCCGTGACCTCTTGGTTCTGGTACCACGCCGTTCCCAGGTCACATTGTCCGATGACGCAGCCTGCGGCGCCGGAGAGCCAGGAGAAGTAGCGAATGACGACGGGAGTGTCGAGGTCGAGCAGACGTCGGCGTGACTCGAAGAGGTCCTCGATGTTCGGCGATGTCGAGGCCCGCAGGTCCCAGAAGAAGTCCATGGCCGCGTTGAGCAGCAGGTAGAGGACGAAGGTGACGACCAGGAGCACGAGGGCGGTCGAGAGGAGTCGTCTGAGGATGAATCTGATCATGGTGTGGTGTCCGTTTCAATCTTCCGAAAACGCCGCTGTGGGGATCACACAGTGATCCCCACAGCGGATGGTGTGGAGAAGGACCGATCGCGTCAAGCGCGGATCAGTTGACTTCCCACTCCCAGTAGTTCCAGAAGATCGTCGGCGTCACGGTGGTCGTCGAGGCGTTCTTCAGGGTGTCCCGGTGGATGACGAGCGACGGGTGCTGGAAGATCGGGATTCCGAAGGCATCGTCGACAAGCTGCTTCTCGAGCTTCGTCGACAGTTCTGCCTGCTTGTCCTCGGGTGCGACGAGGATCTGATCGAGGATCTTCTCCGTCTTCTCATCCGAGTAGCCGCCGTAGTTGTTCTGCGATCCCGTCCGGTAGTTCGAGTCCGAGTCGGTGATGCCCGTGGACTCCGACTGCCAGCCGAACAGCGAAGCGTCATAGGTGCCGTCGCCGAGGCGGCTGCCCCAGTTGACGTCGCCGACGTCCTTGATCTCGAAGCCGGCCTTCTCTGCCGATTCCTTGATGAGCTGAACCTCCTGCTGACGACGCGCGTTCGTGTTGTCATACATGATGCGCACGGTCGGAGCATCTGCTCCGGCCTCGTCGAGAAGCTTCTTCGCACCGTCGATGTCGACGTCCTCGAAGTCCTCGATGCCCGATCCTTCGACGATCTCGTCGTACATCGGGGAACCGGGAACCTGGTTGTAGGAATCGCGGACGACCGCCTCGGGGTTGAGCGGCTTGATGATCTTGTCGACGATGTCCTGCCTCGGCACAGTCTTCATGAAGGCGGTGCGGACCTGGTTCGCCTTGTCCTCATCGCCGCCGTAGCTCTCAGGATCGAAGGGACCGCCGTTGTCGAAGGTGAAGTCGACGTGCTCATAGGTCGCGCCATCTGCCGCGTCGACCGTGACGCCCTCGAGCTCTTCGGCCGCCGAGAGCACGTCTGCGGTGGCCTGGGGTTGGGTGAAGTCGACCTCACCGTTCTCGATCGCCTGGACCATGGCCATGGGATCGCCGTTGTAGCGAATCGTCACGGTCTCGACCTTCGGCTTCTTCGGGCCGGTGTAGTTCTCGTCGAGCGTCAGCGTCAGATACTGACCTTCCTTGTAGTCGCTCATCTTGTAGGGACCGTTGTGGACCAGGAGATCCTCATCCTCCGGCATCGAGGTGAAGTCGAAGCCCGTGTTCCAGGTATTCGAGATCTTCGACAGCTTCTCGGTGTCCTCGTCCTTGAGCGCCGTGACGACGGCGTCCTTGGCCTTCGCCGGATCGTCGAGGCCCAGGGCCTTCTTGGCCACAAGATGGGCAGGCAGGCCCACACCGTCGGCACCCATGCCGAAGGCCGTCTTCCAGTCCGCGAAGGGCTTCGTGTACGAGAAGGTGATCGACTTGCCGTCATCGGACATCTCAGGGAAGTCCTCGATGAGCTGACTCGACACCACTGAGGAGTCGAAGTAGACGGTGTCGGAGCTGTTCTCCTTGAGCGTTCCGTCCTCGTTGGCGTTCGATTCCACGGTGTTGAAGTGACTCGAGGTCGCCGCCCAGGTGAGCGCGAGATCGCTTGCATCGACGGGGGTGCCGTCCGACCACTTCGCATCGTCATTGAAGGTGTACTTCACCTTGAGCGGATCTTCCGAGACCTGCTCGATGCTGCCGAGGGCACCGTCCTGGACCTTGAGCTCGTCGTCGTAGAACCCGAAATTGTCGTTCATCATGTACGTGACGATTGCGTTCGACACGGCATTGCCGTTCGTCGTCTGCGTGTTCATCGAGCGGAACGCCTCGTTCCAGCCGATGTTGAGCACGGAGCCCTCTGAACTGTTCTCACTGTCATCGCCACCGCCGGGAGGGGTGCAGGCGGTGAGCACCATTGCTGCCGCGGCGACCGACGCCCCGGCTGCGAGGAAGCGTTTATTCACGTTCTCTCCTTGTTGTCATAGGGCGAGTCACCCTCGTATTTGCATTCCACTTCCGGAGTGCATTCGGCCATGTGAGTCCCAGGTGGGACTGTGACCGCGTTCATGTTCTTCACATGGAATGCCTCAAAGCTAATTCACCCGGCAGTGTGACTGAGTCCACATACTGAGCAAATTTCACAATCGTTACCGTTTCGAAATCAAGGAAACATGCACACATCCTGCAGTCTCACTGGATAGGATGTTGAGGTGGTTAACAGTGAGATAGGTCGCAATTCAGAGAACAATCAGCCCACGGTCGTGCGGACAACGAGCTCCACGGTGCTCTTCTTCGTCATCGCCGGACTCTGCGTGGTGGGTGTCGGCTCGATCGTCGTCGGCGACTTCACATCGCGCGGTCTTGCGGTAGCTGGCATTCCGATCGCCATCATCACGATCGTCTATGTCCTCTACCGGTTTCCTCGGGTCGAACTGGGCCATCAGGAACTCGCGCTGATCAATCCGCTGCTCTCGGTCCGCATCCCCTGGAACCTCGTCGATGGGTTCGACACCCACTTCGGGCTAGGTGTGCGTACACATGAGAAGGTCTACTCCTCGTGGCCACTGGCCGGCCGCGGTAAGAAGATGGAAAAGGACGAGCACGGCGTCCGCAGGCTGATGGACAATCCCAATCCTGCCGTCGACACCGTGCTCGATCGCTATTCGGGCCTGGGCGATGATGAGCTGTCGAACCCACGTGGGCAACGCACGATCACCACGCGGTGGAACCTCGGCATCATCGCCGCACTCGTGGCCGCCGTCGTCTGGGCCGCTATCGGCTTCGCTGCCCTGCCC
>NZ_JAKDJU010000148.1 GCF_030453725.1 Brevibacterium picturae | reverse complement strand
GGGATGTCTATGCCGCTTACCCTATGCCCTTCACCTCTACGACGCGGAAAGCCCGGGTCGATCGAGGGCCCCGGACGGTAGGATTGATGGATGGCCGCGATCATCGCCGATGACGGCGTTCGTCTCGAGTACACCCAGGCCGGAGACTCTTCCGGTCGCTGTGTTGTGCTGCTGGCGGGGTTCAAGGCGCCGGCGACCAGCTGGCGCTATCAGGTTGGACCGTTGGCACAGGCGGGCTGCCAGGTGTTCTGCGTTGATCTGCGCGGCCACGGAGCTGCTGACCGCCCCAGCTCCGGTGTGACCATGGAGCGTCGCGGTCAGGATGTGGCGCAGGTGCTTGAGGTTTTGGACCTGACTGATGTTCTGCTCGTGGGCGGATCGATGGGCGGTAACACCATCTGGTCCTATCTCTCCCAGTTCGGAACCGATCGCATCGCGGGCATCGTCATCGTCGACCAGACACCGACGATGCTCAACACTGCCGACTGGCCGCACGGTTACTACGGCTACGACGAATCCAACGCAGCCACCTACTTCGCCGAGGGCATCCCTCCCACCGGGCATGGCACACCCGTCTGGAAGCGAGGCAAACGCATGCTGCGTCTGCTCAAGGTGATGAAGGGCGTGGACCATAAGCTCAGCCGCAGTGAGCTCGCGCTTCTGGCCGACCATGCGAAAGCCGACTGGCGTCCCGTGATCGAAGGCACCGACGTGCCCGTGCTCTTCGTCGCCGGAGCCGAGAGCGAGCACTGGCCGTCTACGCATGCGGCCGCGTCCGCAGGGCTGGCTCCGATCGGATCGTCGGTGGTCATCCCCGAGGACGGCCACGCGGCCAACATCGAACAGCCCGAAGCTTTCAATCAGATCCTGCTCGAGTTCGCGAAGTCTCTTTAGCGGCAAGCAGCTCATTCCGCTGCTCCGGCGACAGATGCTTCACCGCTTCGCGCATCGTCACGCCCGAGGTTCGATGGGCACGTGGAAGCATCCTGTCGAAGACCATCTCCGGCCGTTTGCGGGCGGTGTCGCGCAGCACCCACCCAATGGCTTTGCGGATGAAGAATTCCTTCTCCTCCAACATCTCATCGGCGAAGCGGGCGAACCGAACGAAGTCTCCGCGGCCCTCCCGCAGGGGCCGTAGGTGGGCCAGCAGCGCCGAACGTCGGATCCAGAAATCGTCGTCGATCGCCCAGCGCTCGAGCACCGGGTCGAAGCCATCGTCATGTTCGCTCAGAGGGCCGATGGCATCCCCGGCCAAGGGGTCGACGAGTGCCCATGTTCGTGCCTGACGCAGCAGTCGTTCGAAGAGATCACTGTCACCGGCGCCGAGGTGGTCCTTGGCTTGGATGAGCACCATCGTCGCCGCACTGCGGAGTTCGTAGACCGGAGCCCCGTCTCTGGCGACATCTGGATCACCCGGGGCGCCGCCGTCGCTGCCCCGGTTCCACAGCACCTCGGCGAGTTCGATGATTTTGTCGTGGTCGAGGTTCGCCGAGTCGAGCGCTTTGCGCACCACAGTGCGAGTCGCCGGCACTCCGACGCCGTAGTGCACAAGCTCGCTCTTGAGGTACGCGCGGTCCTTGGATGCGCGCACGCAGCTGCCACGGGCACGAAGCTCTCGATCGATCGCCTCGGCGAGGGGATGCGAACCGGACGCAGCTGATGTCATGGCATGATCATCCCATTTCGCGCTGACGGCGAGATCGCAGAAGCCCACGCACAGTGATGTGACTGTGCGTGGGCTTCGAGGACGACTCGGCCGTTGCCGGCTGTCGGTGACCTATCAGTCGGTGCCGGCGTCGAAAGCGGCAGACAGGCCCGCGCGGTCGCCGGCCTCATCGACGTCGACGGTGGAGTTCGCGATCTCCTCGGCGCCACCGGCCTCAAGGGATCCCACGAGCTCCGAAGTCGGGCCCGAGACGATGCCCATGGCCGCGTACTGCTCGAGGCGGGCACGCGAATCCGCGATGTCGAGGTTGCGCATGGTCAGCTGACCGATGCGGTCCTCAGGGCCGAAGGCGGCATCGCCGACGCGCTCCATCGACAGCTTCTCCGGATGGTAGCTGAGGTTGGGGCCGGTGGTGTCGACGATCGTGTAGTCGTCACCTCGGCGCAGGCGCAGGGTCACTTCGCCGGTGATCGCCGATGCGACCCAGCGCTGCATCGATTCGCGCAGCATCAGCGACTGGGGGTCGAGCCAGCGCCCCTCGTACATGCGGCGGCCCAGGCGACGACCCTCTTCGTGATAGAGGGCGATGGTGTCTTCGTTGTGGATGGCGTTGAGCAGGCGCTCATAGGTGACGTGGAGCAGAGCCATGCCGGGGGCCTCGTAGATGCCTCGCGACTTGGCCTCGATGATGCGGTTCTCGATCTGGTCGGAGACGCCGAGCCCGTGGCGGCCGCCGACCTCGTTGGCCTTGAAGACCAGGGCAACGGGGTCGTCGAACTTCTCACCGTTGATCGACACCGGACGTCCGGCCTCGAAGCCGACGGTGACCTCTTCGGACTTGACCTCGACGTCATCGCGCCAAGCGGCAACGCCCATGATCGGTTCGATGATGTCGAGCCCGGCATCGAGGAATTCCAGCGTCTTGGCCTCGTGGGTCGCGCCCCAGATGTTGGCGTCGGTGGAGTACGCCTTCTCCGCGGAGTCGCGGTAGGGGTAGCCGTGCTCGACGAGCCATTCGCTCATCTCCTGGCGGCCGCCGAGTTCCTCGACGAAGTCCGCGTCGAGCCAGGGCTTGTAGATGCGCAGCTTCGGGTTGGCCATGAGACCGTAGCGGTAGAAGCGCTCGATGTCGTTGCCCTTGTAGGTCGAGCCGTCGCCCCAGATGTCGACGCCGTCTTCCTTCATGGCCCGCACCAGCATTGTGCCGGTCACTGCTCGGCCCAGGGGGGTCGTGTTGAAGTAGGTCTTGCCGCCGGAACGGACGTTGAACGCACCGCACTGCAGAGCCACGAAGCCCTCTTCGACCAGCAGGCGCTTTGCGTCGACGAAGCGGGCGATCTCCGCACCGTATTCCTTCGCGCGCTCGGTCACGCTGTCAAGATCGGGCTCATCGTACTGGCCGATATCGGCCGTGTAGGTGCAGGGAATGGCGCCCTTGTGGCGCATCCAGGCGACCGCGCAGGAGGTATCCAGTCCGCCGGAGAAGGCGATTCCAACGTGCTCACCGACAGGGAGCGAAGACAGTACTTTCGACATGTCCACCACCTTAGCGGCAGGGACAACTCATGTCGAATTGTTATGCATGGAGATGTATGTTTATGTGATCGAAGGAAGAAGAGTCACTCGCCGAGGTGGCCCGTCGTCTCGCATACGCACGTCCTGCACACCTCGGCCCGACGCCGGGCCTCAGTGATTCGAATGGTGCGAACGGATCGCGTCGGCGACGGCGATGGCATCGCCTTCCGGGGCATCGGACTTGCGGTCGGGGCGGGCGACGAAGAGATAGATGAAGCCTGCCACCAGCACTACGACGAGACCGATGAGAACGATCCAGTCGGAGAAGAACGACCCCGAGTCCCCGGGCAGTGAGAGCAGGATCATGGCGAAGATGCCATAGGCCAACGCTGCGATGTTGACGACGATGCCCCAACCGCGAAGTGACCACGGTCCTGCCGGCATCCAGCCCTTGAGTCGCTGCCGCAGTGCGCCGAGCACGACCATCTGGAAGGCGAGGTAGATGCCGAGGATCGCGAACGAGGTGACAGCGACGAGGATCCCATCGTTGAACCAGATGAGCACGCAGATGAGGGCTGGGGTGATGCAAGCGACGATGAGGGCATTGCGCGGGATCTTGGTGCCATCGGTGACCTTGGACAGCCACCTGTGGCCGGGCATCATGCCATCGCGGGCGAAGCTGAAGATGAGTCTCGAGGCGGCGGCCTGAAGGCTGAGAACGCATGAGATGAAGGCGAGGATCGCGACGAGGAGGAAGATCTTCGCACCGACCGCGCCGAGGCTGCCCTCGAGGATCGTAGGAATGGGATCTTCGACCTGGCCGGCGACGATCTCGTCGAGGTTCGGGGCCGCGAGGACATAGCCCGCGAATGAGAACAGGGCCGAGACCGCGCCGACGAGAATCGTCATGAGCATGGCCTTCGGGATGCCGCGAGCCGGATTTGACACCTCCTCGGCGACGTCACCGCAGGCCTCGAAGCCGTAGAAGAGGAAGAGTCCGGCGACCGCGGCGCCGATGAAGGCTGTGACGTAGCTGCCGTCGCCGGCGGTGCCCATCGAGTCGAAGAAGACTGCGAAGCTGTGCTTGCGTTCGAAAATGAGCAGGAACAGACCGAGTCCGATGACGCCGATGAGCTCGGCGAACAGGCCGATCCGAGCGATTCGAGCCAGCCATTTGGTGCCGCTGAAATTGATTGCCAGAGCCAGGACCAGCAGCGCCAGGGCCAGGACGAGGGTCGTATTCCTGTTCAGTGCGAAGCCGAGGAGGCTCGCGACGAATCCGGCCCCGAACTCCGACACCGAGGTGATGGTGACGATGAGTGCGCAGATGTAGACCCATGCGGCCATCCATGCGTACCGCCTGCCCCAGAGTCGGCGCGCCCAGGGGTAGATCCCACCGGCGATGGGGAACTGGGAGACGACTTCACCGAAGACCAGGGCCACGAGCAGCTGACCGCAGGCGACGATGATGATCCACCACATCGAGGGTGGTCCGCCCGTGGACAGGGCCACGGCCATGAGGGAATATACACCGACGAGAGGTGAGAGGTAGGTGAACCCGAGGGCGAAGTTCGCCCATGGGCTCATCGATCTCTCGAAGGAGTCGTTGTAACCGAGGACGGAGAGATGGTCTGCGTCGGAGAGGTGTGAGTTTGGGGATGGTTCGGTCATTGAGGTGCACCTTTACACGAATCGACGATGATTCAACGCTGTTCATCGTATCTCAGAATATGGATACCAGGTCTTCGCCGGTCCGGAGGGCACGGGAGGTGGGAGCGGGTCTTCCCTCGGCCACTCGGACGAGACCCATTTCATCCACGGGGCGGAGGTGCGAGGGCGTTTGGCAACGTAGGTTGGACTAAGAGACCGGCGCAGACAGCAGCGTGGATGGAAGCGGCGGAGTCGGAGCAGGACAGAGGGGGAACCGTGAATACGGGAACGGGCAGAGACGACAACGCCAGTGTGGTCGCAGGGGCAGCAGCAACCTCGGCGGGGGTGGATCTCGATGGCGTAGGAGCGGGCACCCCGATTCAGGGCAGCGGCGGGCCGGAACGAGACCGCACTGACGTCGACCCCAAGGGGCGGCCGCTGGCGATCGTGCCGGCCAAGGTGCCGTGGCTCGAGTTCGCGGTCTTCGTCGCGGTCGCGGTGGTCCTCGCCTGGCTCGTGTGCCTGCCGCTGTGGTTGAGCGGTGAGGGCATGGGCAATGCACTGTTGGTGCAGGTCTCGGGAGCGGCCATGATGTTCACCCCGCTGATCGCTGTGGTCGTGGCGATGATCGTCCAGCGCCGCCGCACCGGTCAACCTCGGGCCAGCATTCTCAGGTACCTCGGCATGTGGCCGCTGCGTCCCTTCGGCCGGGTGCTGGGGATGACCGCGCTCGCCTTCTTCGGTGTGTTCGTGCTGGTCGCCGCGGCCTACCTGCTCGCCGCCGCATTCGGGTGGATGCAGGTCGATCTGCTTGGTCTCTCAGGGTTCAAGGCGCAGTTGGCACAGCTGCCCGGACTGGGAGAGATCCCGGTGGCCGTGGCTGTGATCGGCTATCTGGTGATCATGGCGCTGGGGTCGCTGTTCAACGTGACCGTCGCCTTCGGCGAGGAAGTCGGCTGGCGCGGATGGCTGCTGACGAGCCTGCGCCCACTCGGCACCTGGCCGGCCCTGCTCATCGTCGGAGTGATCTGGGGCCTGTGGCACGCACCATTGATCCTGCTCGGATACAACTTCGGCCGCCCCGACATCACCGGGCTCGCGTTCATGGTCGGCGGATGCATCATGCTGGGGGTCCTGTTCGGCTGGCTGCGACTGCGCACCGGTTCGGTCTGGCCGGCCGTCACCGCACATGCGGCCCTCAACGGTTCGGCGGGAATGCTGCTCGGCCTGTTCATCGACGGTTCCGCGCAGGCGCCGGACATGGCCTTGGCCTCATTCCTGGGAGTGAGTGGGTGGATCGTGTCCGCCATCGTCATCGCCGTGCTCCTCGCCACCGGCCAGTTCCGCAAGCAGCCCGACTTGGGTTTCAAACGGCCGCGGGTCGTCGCAGGTCAGAGTGATCCGGCAGGCCGTGGCGCGGGACCCGAGCCAACCGGGCCTGTGGCTCCTGATGAGTCAGCGCGTTGAGGCTGACGCCGGCCATCGGCTAGGCTCAAAACCCCAAACCTGAAGGAGAGCTCCATGGCACTAGGAACATCGTTGCTGCAGACTGCAGGGCGCGTACTCACCGCACCGATCTTCATCACTGGTGGGTATTCGGCACTGACCAACCCCGGCGGCCGCGTCGCCGCTGCTGCTCCGACTCTCGCCGCGATCCGCGAATACGTGCCGGTCCTGCCCGAAGACGATGAACTCCTGGTCCGTGCCAACGGCGGACTTCAGCTGCTGGCCGGAACCACGATGGCGCTGGGCATCAAACCTCGGACCTCCGCGCTCGCCCTCGCCGTATCACTCGTGCCGACCACGCTGGCCGGCCACTCCTTCTGGGAGATGGAGGGTGACGACGCGGCCGCCCACAAGACTCAGTTCTCGAAGAACGCCGCGGCATTGGGCGGACTCCTCCTCGTCGCGGGCGCTCAAACGACCAAGCAGGCAGCCAAGAAGGCGGCCCAGAAGGCCGCTGCGAAAGCCGCAAAGCAGGCCGAGAAGAAGGCCCTCAAGCAGAGCTGAGCCTGAAGGCGTCACCCGCCGTTTCCGCGATGATCGTCACTCGACGTTGTCGTGATGGTCGGCAACGACAGTCAGCCACCGCGACGAATCTTCCTGTTAGCCTAGGCTAAGCTCAGTGAGTATCGGCTTGGCCGAGCATCAACGAGTGGGGGAAGACGCATATGGTCAATTGGCAGCGTGGCGTGATGCGTCTGATGCGGATCACCAACCACAATGTTGTGGTGACCCGGGTCGACCGCTCACCCCTGCCCGCATCGACCTGCCCACGAACACGAACCACATCCTCCTCGCGGGAGACCTCACGGCGCTTCCGGCGATGAACTCGTGGCTGCAGGCCATCCCAGCCGAGGTGGCGGTGACGCTGGTCATCGAAGACGACCACGACGCCGATACCGTTCAGAACCTGCCGCGAACCGACCACCCGAACGCCCGGTGGGACTGGATTCGCAGCGATGGGCAGCTCGGTCATGCGCTCGCCGACCATCTGCGCACTCACGCGCCGGGTCCGGACGGCCTCTATGTGTGGGCCGCCGGTGAGCGCGGACTCATCAAGCAGTTCCGTTCGGTGATCAAGCAGGAGCTGAAGCTGAAGAAGGACCATCACTTCTCGCAGTTCTATTGGTTCGAGGGCAAACCGACCGGCTGA
>NZ_JAKDJU010000147.1 GCF_030453725.1 Brevibacterium picturae | reverse complement strand
CAATGGAGCCACCGAGGCCGCGCGTCAGGGCCGTGTCACACGTGAGGCCTTCGCGTGGTCGGAGATCGAGGAGAGCCTCGTCCCCGACCCCGCCTACCGCATGTCTCTGCACGAACTGCTCAACCCTCTCGAGGGGCACCGGTTCGACAGCCGCGGGGCCAGAGAGTCGAACTCGCTGCACGAGTGGATGCTCGACTTCCTCCGCACCGACCTCCACGATTCCCTCGCCGGGCCCGAAGGCAGCGCCGAGAAATCGCTGTTCACCGTGCTCTGGCAGTCTCGTCTGCTGCTCAAGGAGCTCATCGTCGCCGGTCACATCGACCGGGTCAGCATCGATATGGAGATCTGCGGCTGGTTCGAAAGCTTCGTCTCCGGCATCTGCGACGGACCTCCCCCACAGCGCATCGCCGAGCTCCTCGCCCTGGCCGAAGCCGGTCTTGTCGAGTTCATCGGCCCGGATATGCGCATCGAGGCGAACCCCGACGTCGTCCCGTCGACGGACGCGGACGCCGCAACAGCGTCTGGGGACGGCGCTCCGCCCGGCGAGAGCAGCACACTCGTGAGCGGGGATCCGCTGCCGCAGATCTTCACAGTCACCTCGGCGCAGGTAGACGGTGGAATCACGGGAAGCGTCGTCATCGATGCGGCTTCACCGACGAATGCGGTCTCACGGGCCGCGGATGTGCTGGTGCACGGGATGGTCGAACGCGGCCAGCTCACGCCGGCACGCCTGACCCTGGACGATGGTCGCGAGAAGTTCCTCAACGGGCTGGCGCTGACGCCGCGGCCTTACCGCACGATCGATGTCGACGGTGCAGCGCACCCCCGCCGATTCGCGCTGTCCATCCAACTCTCTTCGGTCCAGTGGGGGCTGGCGATCGCGGCGAACCCCAATACGAACGCCGCCACACTGGCCGACTCCCACGCCGCCGCCACGGCGATCCTCGACCTCATCTGAGGCTCGTCCAGGCTCCCAGCGGCATGATGCTGCGTGGCCGGGCTGCCTGAAACTGTGCGGCTGAGCAGTCTGAGTCAGGCCGAGCTGGTTGCAATCAGCTCAGCCTGCGGCAACCAACTCAGCCTGGCTTCGGCTGTAGAGCTCCGCAGCCGCTGGCCCCAGACAAGGTGAGGCACAGACGGCCAGGCGAAAGCTGCCGGCCTCGGCCAGATGGAAGTCTCATTGAGGCTGCTTCGAAGTTTCAGAGCTCGCCTTTAAACCCGAGCTCTGAAACTTCGATCGAGCTGCTTCTCCGAACAGCCCCCACGACAACTCCCAGCACCCGCACAGGACGCCCCATTGCGGGCACCCCAGCTCCCGCAGCGCTGGGCTCCCCAGCGCGGGGGCTCCCGCAGCGCTGGGCTCCCCTTATGCGTCGGCCATCTCGAGGGCGGCTTCGGGCTTCGTGGTCCTGGCTCGCACAATCGCGAGCAGTGACATCACGACTCCGATGATCGCCCAGGCCAGCAGGCCTCCGTAGGCGGCTCCCACACCTGTCGTTCCGGCTGCGATCGCGGCGAAGCCGTTCATCGCCGGCGTCAACGGCAGGATCGGGGCGACGAAGTCGAAGAAGCCCGGCACCGCACCGATCGTCCGACCGGCCACGGCGAGGACCACGGCGATCACGGATAGGAACCTGCCCACGCCGCCGAACCATGCCACCAGCGCGAAGTTGAGCACCATGAACACGAGCGCAGAGACGAACGTCAGGACCGCGATGTCGAAGCCCTTGACCGCATCGATGTCCAAGACGCTCACCGCCAGAATCGACAGCACCACCGCCTGCAGCAGACCCACGATCACACCCGGCACCAAGCCGCGCAGCCACACAGCCACCGAGGACTTCGTCGACAGCAGAGTCGAGGCCGGGATCGGTTTGAGCACCGTGTAGGTGACGAGTCCGCCGACCCACAGTGCGAGCATGATGAGCAGCGCGAGCGTCGATCCCTGCAACACGTCCGTCCCCGCGTCGGAGGAGCTCGGCGCCTTGATGTTCTGAGAGGCGACGGTGGAGAGCTTGTCACGTTCCGGAGCCGAGTAGGAGGGCACTTCGTCCGCACCCTCCTTCACTCCGTCGGCGAATTCCCCGACACCTTCGGAGTATTTGTCAGTGCCTTCGGCCAGGGTGTCCAGCCCGGCGGCGAGGTCAGAGGTTCCCGTCGCCGCGGTCGAGACTCCGGTGGTGTACTTGTCGAGGCCGGTCGTGAACTCGCCGAGACCCTCGGAGAGCTGACCGGCGCCTTGATCGAGTTCGGTCGACCCGTCGGCGACCTGGGCGATGCCATCACTGAGTTCAGGCATCCCGTCGGCAAGCTTCTGGTTGCCCTCGGCGACACCCGAGGCGCCTTCGCGCAGGCCCTTCGAAGCGTCGAGCAGCTTCGGAGCGTTCTTCGAGATGTCTTCCATGCCTTCGGTGAGCTCGCCGAGGCCGTCCTCGAGCCCCTCGACGAACTTGCTCATGCCGTCGCTGAGTTCGCCGGCACCATCGGCCAGCTTGTCCGCGCCACCGAGCAGCGACTGTCCGTCCTGCTTCTGCTCCAGTCCGTCGACGGCACTGTTCAGCCCGCCCGAGGTGCCATTCAGCAGTCCCTGGGCATAGGCCTTCTCGATGCCCGCGCAGACCTCATCCGGTGTACCGGGAGGGCACATCTGAGCACGTGCCTGGTCGGCCTCGTCCTCGGACATCATGCCTGCCGAGACGAGGTCGTCGAGCCCGGTCACGGTTCCGCTCTTGGCGAGCTTATCGGCCTGGTCGGCGCCCTCCTGGAGACCGTCACGGTACTGGCCGAGGCCCGATGACAGCCCCTCGGCACCTTCGGAGACGCCCTTGGCACCCTTGTCGAGGTCCTTGCCGCCCTTGACGAGGTCGTCGATGCCGCCTCCGCCGGAGCCCGAGTCGCCGGAACCGGCGAAGCCCTTGATGATCGCATCGATGGACTTCGTGTATTCGTCGACTCCCCCGGAGAGTTCGCCGGCACCGTCGGCGAGCTTCTGGGTGCTGTCGGGCAGACCCGCGGTCTGCTTCTTCACGTCCTGCAGTCCGTCGGAGAGCTCACCTGTGCCCTTCGACAACTCTCCGGCGCCCTGGGACAAGTCACCGGCACCCTTGTTGAGTTCGGTTCCCGAGGAGTCGAGCTGCTTCATGCCCGTGGAGAGCTCATCCGCACCGCTCGCGGACTCCTCGGTGCCCTGGGACAGGTCCTTCGCGCCGTCGTCGAGTTCACCGGCGGCGTCCCCGAGATCCTTCATCTGGTCACCCATGTCGTTGAATCCGACATAGATGTTGTCGAGGTAGGTCTCGGTCATCTGCGTGTTGAAGGTCGTGCGCGCCACCCCGGCCACGGACTGCGCGATCTGGGTGTCGGCGGCCGGAGCGACTCCGGAGACGTCGACGTCGAGCTGCGTCTGAGTGGCGGACTTCGCATCGTCGACCGAGGTCACAGCGCGAGAAAAGCCCTCTGGGATCGTCAGGGACGCAGCGTAGGACCCGTCGGACAAGCCCTTCTCGGCGTCCTCTGCATCGGTGATGACCCAGTGGATGTTCTTGTCCTCTTCACCCACAAGGCCACTGGTGAGCTGCCGGCCGATCGGCACGGTCTCACCATCGACCTCGGCGCCGTCGTCGTTGTTGACGATGGCGGCCTCGATCGTGTCGAGGCGGTCGGTGCTGTTGTACGTGGCCAAAATGAATCCGGCGGCCACGATGATCGGGATGAGCACCAGGCCGAAGAGGGACAGCCAGGTCACGGGCCGTTTCGAGTTCGCACGTTCGAGTCTCACGACTGCACGCCTTCCATTTCGCTGTGACCGGCCGCGTGAGCTTGCACGCCGCCGTCGTCATTGTCGGTTCCACGCTCAGCCTCGGGCTTGGCCGCATCGAGATCGAGGTGGAAGTAGTTCGTATTCGGGGACAGGATCCCGGTGACGTCGCCGTCGGGCAGACCCAGCACGATTGCCGTGCCCTCGGCCTGCAGATCATAGATAAGATCGCGCAGATCGCGACCGTCCCGGCCTCTCTCGTCGGCCAGTGCGCCTGCTTCGCTGATGATGAGCAGATCCGGCGCGGAGGTGCGCAGCTGTGAGAGCTCGCGTGAGGCTGGCATCGTGCCCGGCCCGTGCTTATCCAGGTCGAAGTAGGGAACCCGGCGACGGACCCTTCCCGCATGCTCGGGCAGGACCATGTCTCCGATCTTCATCTCCCCGGCGGTCAGTCCGACACGACCGGACAGGGCGAGCAGGAGCGCCTGTCGGGCCTGTCCGCTGGCGACGAGGATCTGGCCCGGTGAGAGGGAGATGTCGACCTGGGCGAATCCACGCCGGCCCGAACTGACCGCGATGCCGCGGCCATAGACCCGGTATTTCGAGTTCGGCTCCGGCCAGTCCCGCAGCGCCACCTCGTGGGCCAACCCCTCGCCCTCAACATCGAGTCGGGGCAGGATGCGGTCGAGCCACTTCGGCAGCCACCAGGCCTTGTCGCCGAGCATCTGCATGATGGCAGGCACCAGGGACATGCGCACGAGGAAGGCGTCGACGAAGATGCCCGAAGCCAGGGCGAGCGCGATCGATTTGATGATCGGCTCGCCCGCGGGGACGAAGGCGGCGAAGACGGAGAACATGATGATCGCCGCGGCCGAGACGACTCGGGCAGAGGAGGCGAAACCGGACTTGATCGCGTCTCTGGCCGTCGCCCCGTGGACATAGGCCTCGCGCATGCCGGAGACGAGGAAGACCTCGTAGTCCATGGCCAGTCCGAACAGGATGCCCATGAGGATGATCGGCAGGAAGCTGATCACCGGTCCCGTCGAGTCGATGCCCATCGCTCCTGCGAACAGGCCGTCGTGGAAGACGAGGACCACGGTGCCGAATGAGGCGAAGACCGACAGGAGGAATCCGCCGGTGGCCTTGATCGGCACCGCAACCGAGCGGAAGACCATCATCAGCAGGATGATCGAGAGTCCGACGACGAAGATGCCGAAGGGCACCAGCGCCTTGCCGAGCTGATCGGAGACGTCGATCTGGATCGCCGTGGCACCGGTGACCGCAGTCTCGAAACCATCCTCGTCCTCGATGTCCGCACTCAGGTCCCGGAGCCTTTCGACGGTGTCGAGCGTCGCCGGGTCCTCGGAGCTGGTGGTGGGGATGATCTGGAACAGGGCCGTGGTCGCGTCCCGGTTCGGGGTGGCGAGGACGACCTGGTCGACGCCCTCGACATCCTCGATCTCACTCTCGATGCGCTCGACGTCGTCAAGGGGCTCATCGGAGGTCACGATCTCACTCGTCATGACCAGCGGCCCGTTGAAGCCGGGACCGAAGTGCTTGTCGATGAGGTCGTAGGTGGTCCGGGCGGGGGTGCCCTCCTCCTGGCTGCCTGCGGTGGGCAGGGACAGCTGGAGGTTGGAGGCGGGGATCGCGAACAGGGCGAGTCCGCCGACGATGATGACGACCGTCAGCATCGGAATCTTCGTCACCACGTGCAGCCAACCGGCGAAGAACTTGTTCATGATCGTCTTCGGGTACGGCTCACCAGCGGCAGCCTGAGCCTCGGCTGCGATCGCTGACCGGGGGACAGAGTCGTCCGCCCTCTTCTGGGCAGTGGCGATGGCCTTGCGGTAGCGCTTCGTGGGCTTGGGCGTGATCTTGTCTTTGACCAGCCCCAGCAGCGCCGGAATCATCGTCAGCGAGATCAGCACGGCGATGACGACCGAGCCGGAGGCGCCGACGCCCATCACAGTGAGGAAGGGGATCCCGGCCAGGGACAGGCCGAGCAGCGCGATCATCACGGTCATGCCCGCGAAGACGACGGCCGATCCGGCGGTGGCGACGGCCCGTCCGGTGGCCTCGAGCGGGTCGTGGCCCTCGGCCAGGAGCGCGCGGGCTCGGGAGACGATGAACAGGGCATAGTCGATGCCGACCGCCAGGCCCAACATCAGCGCCAACATGATCGAGGAGGAGTTGACCGCGCCGAAGGCCGTGGATCCCACGACCAGGAGCACGGAGATGCCGACGCCGATGAGCGCCGTGATCAGGGGCATTCCGGCCGCGCGGAAGGATCCGAGGGTCAGGAGCAGGACGATGAAGGCGATGACGACGCCGATGCCTTCGACCCAGGAGATGGAGACACCGGTGATCTGGAAGAGCTGGCCTCCGCCTTCGACCTGGGCACCGTCGGGCAGCGCGTCGCGCAACGGGTCCAGTTCGTCCAAGAGCTGGTCCGGGGCGGCTTCGCCGACCTCCTGCTGGGTGCCGTCGTACTGGACGGTGATCATCGCGGCCGACTCGTCTTCGCTGATGGTGCCCTCGACCATCTCGTCGAACGGCGAGGTCACGGCGTCGACGTGAGGGAGGTCTTCGAGCCGTTCGACTTCCTTCTCGATCTCGTCCTTGTACGCGGAGTCCTCGACCGAGTCTCCGTCGTCGGCGACGACGATGACGTCGGCGGCGACACCTGAGGCTTCGGGGAAGGTCGACTCCATCGAGTCGAGTGCGACCTGTGCCTCGGAGCCGGGAAGGGTGAAGTCATCGTCGAAATCTTTCGCAAACGCCGCGACACCGGCACCGACGAGCCCGAAGATCACCAGCCACAGAGCGATGTAACGGAAAGGAGCACGGTAGGCACGACGACCCAGGGCGTACAGGAATGTTGACACGAAGACCTCGATACAAAAGTGTATTGGATACAGTACTGTATTGTTGTTGACTTATTGCCCTCAGCGCAAATGCATCAGGAGTTTCGTGAAGATTCTCATCGGATGCCCAGCCCGAGCCGACAACGATGTGCCACCGCCACGACGACGAAATGTTCGATGAATACAGACAATCTCAGCGCCCGCAGACGGCAGACCCGATCCACATTGGTGGAGGCGGGCGTGTCCGTCTTTGCCGTCAAAGGCATCGATGGGGCCTCGATCGAGGAGATCTGCGAGGCCGCCGGGTTCACCCGGGGAGCCTTCTACTCGAATTTCTCCAGCCGCGACGATCTGGTCCTGGCCACGATCGAACAGCGCACCTCCCACGATCTCGACATGCTCGACGCCACCATCGAGCGCTGGCGTGATCGCCTCAACCGCAGCGGCCCTGAGAACATCGAGGACTTCCTCACAGAGTTCATCGATGACACATTCAGTCAGAAGAAGGTCACCGCCGCCGAGGTGATCGCCGAACATGAGATCGAGCTGTACTGTCTGCGCACGCCTGATCTCTACCCCAGGTACGCGGAGCTGAACTCTTTCCAAGGACAGCGGATCCAATCGCTGATCGAAAACGCCATCGGCTTCGCGGAGGCCGCCTCGACGATTCCACTCAAAGACCTCATCGAAGCACTCACCGCCGTTCATTCGCAGGCATCGCTGCGCGCGGCTGCGGGGAAGAAGTTGGACGAGATCGTCGAGATCGACTCGACTCAGATGGTGCGCATCCTCAGCCGGCTGCTCGACTTCTCGCAGAAGCCCTAGGCAAGCAGACTTCTCGACTCGGCTCCGAGCCCCCGGACCCGTCTTCCGCCACCGGACC
>NZ_JAKDJU010000025.1 GCF_030453725.1 Brevibacterium picturae | reverse complement strand
CGAGCTCGATGCGCATGCCCCACGCACCCTCGCAGTCGAGCAGGCGCGGGATGTTGACGGCGAGCACAACGTCCCCCCGCGGGGCGCGGCGGCGCCGGCGCACCGCGACCGCGTGCGGCGGCGCGAGCGCGCGGTCGAGGGCAGGCAGCACGGCGCCGAGGGCGAGCAGGAAGAGGCGCCGGGGGATGCCTCACATCGTGGGCACGCGGACCTGGCGGCACATGGCCGCCCATTCGCGGCGGTCGGCGGCGGTCTCCCGGCGGGCCGGGCCCGCCTCGGAATCGCCGTCCCCCAGCGCTGCACCCACACGGACCTCCTCGCGACCGGGCCGCCCGGCGGCGCGACCGCCGCACCCGTGGCGCGGCAGGGCGAGCCTACCGAGCGCGGCCCACCTCCACCACAGAGCAGGCGGGACTCAGCCCTGCGGGTCGTCGTAGAAGCCGCCGCCCGCGCCGGCGCCCATGCGGCCGCGGTCGATGTAGTGCTCCTTGAGCCAGGCGGCGAGGCGCTGGCTGTGCTCATCGCCGCTCGAGAGGATGTTGTAGGCAGTGCCGAGGCCCACGACGTCGTAGATCTGGAACGGTCCCATGGGCGCGCCCGTGGCTATCCGCCAGACGTTGTCGACGTCCTCTGGCTGTGCGTAGCCGCCCGCCGCCAGGTCGAGGGCCGCATTGAGGAAGGGCACGAGCAGCGAGTTGAGCACGTAGCCGGGGCGCTCCTTGAGCACGGGGATGGGCACCATGCCGATGGCGCGGGCGAACTCCACGACCGTGTCGAAGACCGCGGGGCTCGTCTCCGCCGTGCCCATGACCTCGGCGGTGTTGAACTTCCAGATCTGGTTGGCGAAGTGCAGGGCGAGGAAGCGGTCGGGCCGCCCCGTGAAGTCCTTCATGTCGCTGGGCAGCAGGGTCGAGGAGTTCGTCGCGAAGATCGTGTGCTCGGGGGCGAGCGCCGCGAGCTTCTCGTAGGTCTCGCGCTTGATGTCGAGGCGCTCCGGGACGGCCTCGATGATGAGATCGGCATTCCCCGCGGCCTGCGCGAGGTCCGTCGTCGTCGCCAGGCGCTCGAGCGCTGCCTGCGTGCTGGCCTCGGTGGCGCCCTCGACCTCGGCCCGGTAGGCGGTGACGAGCGCGTCCAGGCGCTTGCGGCCGGCACTCAGGGCCTCGTCGCCGATGTCGTAGACGGTGACGTCGAAGCCGGAGTAGGCGGTCTGGTAGGCGATCTGGGCGCCGAGCACTCCGGCGCCCAGCACGGTGACGCGGGCAATGTCGCTCATGGTGTTCCTCCTCGATGGGCCGCCGGGGCGGCAGCCGCGCAACCTGCGCGCCTATTTTTGAGCTTACTCATTTTTCCGCGCTCGGCAAGGGCGGGGCCCGGCGCCCGCTCCCCTCGCGTCCGGGGCTACCTCCGCAGCGCGCGGCGCACGAGCGCGGCGGCGAACCGCGCCCGGTCGGCGGGGGCAACCAGCCCGGCCAGCGCCTCGGGCTCGGCTGGCAGCCTCGCCCGGCGCGCGCCCTCGAGCGCCTTGGCATCGAAGACCGGCGGGAGGGACCAGATCCCCTGGACCTCGCGCAGGAAGATCTGCGCCCCGGCGGGCCCGATGCCGGGAAAGGCGCGCAGCAGGCGGCTCAGGGCCGCGGGCTCCGCGTGCCCCGCTGCACGCAGCCGGCGCAGGTCACCGCCGTAGTCCGCGAGCAGGTGCTCGGACATGCGGCCCAGGCTGGTCGCAGTGCTCTCGTCGTAGCGGCGGTAGCCGGCGCGGCCCAGCGCGGCGACGCGCTGGCGGTGCGTCGAGGCGCGCATGTGCGCCGGGGGTGGTGAGGCCGGCGTCCCACAGCTCACGCGCGGCGGCCACCGCGATGTCCGCCCCATCGTGGTCCCTTCACAGTGGAGCAGGTCCATCGGAATCTTAGCTATGGCCACCGACAACGAGAGACGTGTTCGGGGCGCAGAAGGCATCTATGGACCTATCGCCAGACGTTGGATCGGAACACTCAGACCCCTTGCCCGCAGGGCCCAAGCAACACAACCCCTGGTCAGGCCGGCTCCCTATACGTTGAACCGGAACTCAACCACGTCGCCGCAGATAGCAACCTCTGATTGAACCGGTTTCGCAACGGCGGCAGAGAAGCCTCCGCGCGCTAGACCACACCACGCACAAACATACGGTTCAGTCGGTATCGATGGTCCGGACGACGGCGAGAGCAAAGCCGGCGCAGATCACGAACACCGCACCACCCATCGCCACGGGCAACGCGAGATGCACGCCAGCGAGAAGCCCGCCGATTAATGATCCAAGGGCAAGGGCGATCAACCCAAGGACGCGCGACGCGGCATTGACCCGCCCGAGGAGCGCATCTGGTACGAGACGCTGGCGAAGCGACGTCGCACAGATCCCCCACACCACGGCGTGGAGAATATAGATCGCCAGTAGCACCGAGGCAACCACTGCATTGCCAGTTACAGCGAGGGCCAGCAATGAGGCGGCCCCGGTGAGCAAACTTGCAAAGATCGTCCAGCGGTAGCCGATCCGCGAGCGGATACGAGCTGTCGCGAAGGAGCCGACGAGCCCACCGAGCGCGGACACGGCCAAGATGAGCCCGTACCCAACGCCATCGACCCCCAGCTGCTCCTGAGCGAAAATGACGAGGATGGAGAACGGAAGCATGTAGCCGATGCTCGCCAAGGCTCCAATCAATGCCAATCCCCCGACGAGGCGGTGGTGCGCGAGCCACGTTACTCCCGCCACGGCTTCTCGCCATACCGAGGCGCGCGCCGTGGGCGCAACCGCCTCAGATGGTCTGCCCCGATGCACGGGTAGTGCAAGCGCGATCAAGCCCGCAGCTGCCCAAAGCCCGCCCATTGCGTAGACGGGGGCAGCTGCAGCGATCGCGAAGAGGAACCCGCCGAGTGGCGGACCAGCGAATTCGTCGGCTATGAGTTGCGCGGCCGAGATCCGACCATTTGCCGTGTCCAGCTTGCCCTTCTGGACAAGGCCGGGAACGAGAGAGACCGCGGCGTTATCAGCAGCGCTCTCGAGTGTGCCGATGACCGCGTAGGCGGCGTAGAGGAGGACGAGACCTCCGACGCCCAATTGCACGCAGAGCGCGAGGGCGATGACGGCAATTCCTCGGAGAATGTTCGCAGCGATCAGGATTGAGCGGCGGTCGACACGATCGACCCATACGCCGATCGGCAGAGCCACGAGTAGGCGGACGAGAGCGTACAGCGTCGAGAGTCCAGCGATCCAGCGTGGATCGTCGGTAAGCGAGGCTGCCAGCAGCGGGATCGAGACGAACGCCAAACCGTCAGCCAGGTTCGACGCGGCGTTCGCTCCCCACAGGACACGAAAAGAACGACCAAGGGACACACACCCCAGAATACCCATCGCACCGCCACCAGCGGCTCATGGGAGCGAGCTGCTAGCGGGACGAAATCACTCGCACTCTAGCGGATCGAGACCTGCCCCAGTGAACCAAAGCGTTGTTGGATAACCGACTTATGAGTCAGACAGATTTTTGAGTCAGCGCACCTTCCGCGAGATCGCGGGTCGAACAACTTGAACCCGCCGCAGAACTGCCCAGCCGAAGCCACTCGCCAGAGACGCTACCGCAACGCGACAACGAGAATCGGCCTCTGCGAGAGCTCCGCAGAGACCGATCAAAGTCCCAGGTCAGCGGGACAAACGCTTAGCACCTGATGGTAAAGCGGAACCTGTCCATCGAACCCAACCGGAGGCCGAGAAGATAAAACCCCTGGTCAGAGGCCCTAACTAGACATTAAACCTAAATTCGACCACATCGCCGTCAACCATCACGTACTCTTTGCCTTCCATCCTGACCTTGCCGGCGGACTTGGCTGCGGCCATGGACCCGTTGACGTCGAGGTCACCGAACGAGACGACTTCAGCCTTGATGAAGCCCTTCTGGAAATCGGTGTGGATGACCCCGGCAGCTTCGGGAGCGGTTGCACCCTTCGGAATGGTCCAGGCACGGGATTCCTTGGGGCCGGCGGTCAGATAGGTCTGCAGGCCCAGGGTGTCGAATCCGACCCGTGCCAACTGGTCGAGCCCCGCCTCTTCCTGCCCTGTGGATTCCAGCATCTCGCGGGCTTCCTCCTCGTCGAGCTCGGCGAGCTCCGACTCGAACTTGGCGTCGAGGAAGATCGCTTCGACGGGAGCCACCAAGGCACGCATCTCTTCCTTCTTCTCCTCATCGGCAAGCACATCATCGTCGACATTGAAGACGTAGAGGAAGGGCTTGACGGTCATCAACTGGAGTTCACGCAGCTCGGTGACGTCGAAATTGTCGGCCTGCATGGCCTGGTAAAGAGTCTTGCCGCTCTCGAGGATCTCGACGGCAGCATCGATCGCGGTCAGCTGATCTGCCGGTGCCCGCTTGCCCTTCACTTCCTTTTCGATCCTCGGCCGCGCCTTCTCCAAAGTCTGCAGGTCAGCCAGAATCAGCTCGGTGTTGATCGTGTCGATGTCGTCGGCGGGGCTGATCTTGCCCTCAACATGGACGACATCGTCATCGACGAATCCGCGAATGACCTGGCAGATCGCCTCTGCCTCACGAATGTTGGCCAGAAACTGATTGCCCAGCCCTTCGCCTTCGGACGCACCGCGAACGATTCCAGCAATATCGACGAAGTCGACAGTTGCGTTGAGAATGCGCTCGGAGGTGAACATCTCGGCCAACCGAGTAAGCCGCGCGTCGGGCAACGGCACCACGCCGACATTCGGTTCGATCGTCGCGAACGGATAGTTCGCCGAGAGAACTTGATTCTTGGTCAATGCATTAAACATGGTCGACTTGCCAACATTGGGCAGTCCCACGATTCCGATAGTTAGAGCCACGGTAGCCAAGTCTATCCCGGCGCCGAGGTGCGGGTCGAAATCTCGTGTCAGTGCCATCTGTCACGCTTGAGTCATGAATGCTTTCCCCGCCACTGGACTTGTCATCGTCTTGATTCTGGCGATCATCATCAGCGCCGCTCTCGGCTTTCTCCTCGGGCGTGCCCATACACGTTCCCGCTATATCGAGAGACTCACCAGAGCTGAGACCACCTCTCGAATCCTCACGAATAGGACAGAGGATTTGGAGGCCGATGCACAGATGGCCGGTGAGATCACCGCCGCCATCGGCCCCCTGGCTGCCAGTGTCAATCATCTGCAGGAGAACCTTCAGGCTCAAGACCGATCGCAACTCGAGCAGATCACACGGCTCAATGCACAGATCGGCCACCTCAGCCAACAGAACCTCCGACTGCAGGAATCGACAGGGTCATTGGCCAGCGCCCTCAATTCGACGACTCAGCGTGGCGACTGGGGCGAGGTTCAGCTGCGGCGCATCGTCGAATATGCGGGGCTCCTCCCCCATGTGGACTTCGAGACCCAAGCCAGCAATGTGCGCGACGGCAAGAGGCACAGGCCCGACATGACCGTCAATCTGCCCGGTGGCGGAACGATCATCATCGATGCCAAGACTCCCTTGTCGGCGCGTATGTCTGATTCTGATTCCAACGATGAAGATCATGCTCGAGCACTGCTGCGGCACATAGATTCGCTGGCGTCCAAAGAGTACTGGAAGTCTTTCGACGCCGCCCCGGACTTCGTCGTCTGCTTCGTCCCCACGGACGGATTGCTGTCCTCGGCGGCATCCACCTATCCGAAGATGATCGATCATGCCCTCGGCAAGAACGTCGTTCTCGCGTCCCCCGCCACGCTTCTGGTCCTGCTCAAAACGGTGGCACTGAATTGGCGACAGGCGGACATGAGCACATCTGCGGCCGAGGTGCTCAGACTCGGCACCGAACTCTACGAACGCATCGGCACTCTGGTCACACACGTGACACGGATGGGCTCGAGTCTCGACCGGTCGGTCGAGGACTACAACCGCTTCGTCTCGTCGCTGGAGTCGCGATTCCTCGTCACAGCCCGGAAATTCCCTTCCACGGGAATCGCCACGACCGAACTCGACACAGTTGCAGAGCTTGACTCACGCAGCCGCGGAGTCAGCGCTGAAGAACTCACACGGCCGCGCTCCTCAGGCCAGGATCCCTTCGCGACACCAGACAGACATGATCTCCGCGGTCGCCGCACCGGAACCGACTAGTGAAAGCGCCGGTCAGATCAGGTCGTGTTCCCGGTCGGCACCATCGCGCTTGTTCGACGTCTTCTTACCCGCGGCCTTGAGATCCTTGCGCAGTTCACGAGGCAAGGAGAACATGATGTCTTCCTCCGCCGTGACGATTTCCTCGACCGAACCGAAGCCGTACTCGGCCAACAGCTCCAGAAGGTCCTGTACCAGCCCTTCTGGCACGCTGGCTCCTGAGGTCACGCCGACAGACGAGACGTCATGGAACCAGGTTTCGTCAACATCACGCGCGAAATCGACCCGACGAGCGTCCTTAGCTCCGTGCTCCAGAGCAACTTCGACAAGACGCACGGAATTCGATGAGTTGGCCGAGCCGACGACCAGAACCAGATCGGACTGCGGGGCAACCTTCTTCACTGCCACCTGCCGGTTCGACGTGGCATAGCAGATGTCATCGCTTGGCGGGTCCTGCAAGTGTGGGAACCGTTCACGCAGGATATCGACTGTGGCCATCGTTTCGTCGACACTCAACGTCGTCTGTGAAAGCCAGACCAGGCTCTCGGCCTCGGCGACTTCGACGGCCCTCGCTTCTTCCGGGTTCTGGATCAGCGTGATGTCATCGGGCGCCTCACCCATCGTGCCTTCGACCTCTTCGTGACCGGCGTGGCCGACAAGGAGGATGCGGTAACCGTCCCGCGCGAAGCGAACGGCTTCGCGGTGGACCTTCGTGACCAAGGGACAGGTGGCATCGATTGTGGAGAGCTCACGTGCGGCCGCCTCGGCGTGGACAGCCGGAGAGACACCGTGTGCGGAGAACACGAGTCTGGCGCCTTCGGGAACTTCGTCGGTCTCATTGACGAACACGGCGCCGCGTTCGGCCAGGGTGTCGACCACATGCCGGTTGTGCACAATCTCCTTGCGCACATAGACGGGAGCACCATAGTGCTCGAGTGCGCGCTCGACAGCGATCACTGCGCGGTCAACGCCGGCGCAGTATCCGCGCGGGGCGGCCAGAAGCACCTTCTGGTCAGCGCCTTCAGGCGTCCGGATGTCCTCCGGAGCAAGGCGTTTGCGCGGAATGGTGGGCGTGGGTACAGATACGGCAGTCACAAGCACAGTTTAGGCCGAGGACCTGAACAACGGCTACAAAGGTGAAGCAATCCACATCGCACCCCAAACAATTGCGCCCCAGCCGCTGACGTTCCTGTGCGGCAATGATTCGCCATGTCACCACCGTTCGTTAGGGTGGTGGGTTGGAAGGGGAGACAACATGGCGCAACGAATTTCCGGCACGCCCGGGACCCTCGGCGAATCGGTCGACGGTCAGGAGCTGGCCCCGACAGCAGGCGAGACGACGGCGGAGAATCCGTGGCCCCTGAGCCTGCTCTCAAGCAAGATGAAGTCCTATATCGATCGCATGTCGAGCGTGTGGATCGAGGGACAGGTCGTCGAGCTCAACCACCGCGGCAAGGCCAGCTATCTGACTCTGCGCGACACCGATGTCGAGATGTCGCTGCCCGTGCAGATCTGGAAGAACGTCCTCGAACGCACCGGCGCACCGCTGTCCGAAGGCAGCCATGTCGTCGCCAATCTCAAAGCCGACTTCTGGACGAAGACCGGCCGACTGACCATGCGGGCCAATGACATCCGCGCCGTGGGACTTGGCGAACTCCTGGCCAGGCTGGAGCGATTGAAGAAGCAGCTCGGCGCAGAAGGCCTGTTCGATCCGAATCGGAAACTGCGTCTGCCCTTCCTGCCCAACCGGATCGGCCTCATCACCGGCAGAGACTCCGATGCGCAGAAGGACGTCGTTCGCAATGTCCACCTGCGCTGGCCGGCCGCCGAATTCCAAATCCGCAACTGCGCCGTCCAGGGACCCGACGCAGTGCCAGGTGTGATGAAGAACCTGGCCGAACTCGATGCCGATCCGCAGATCGACATCATCATCATCGCTCGGGGTGGTGGAAGCATGGAGGACCTGCTCCCGTTCTCCAACGAAGCACTCGTCCGTGCTGTGTCCGCTGCGAACACTCCCGTGGTATCGGCAATCGGTCACGAAGCCGATCGTCCGATCCTCGATGAAGTCGCCGACATGCGCGCATCGACGCCCACCGATGCGGCCAAGCGCATCGTCCCCGACGTGGCCGAAGAGTCCATGAACCTGCTGCGTGCTCGGGCCGAACTCGAGGCCGCCGTCAATCGGATCATCGACCGGGAACAGGAGATGCTCACCGCAGTCCGATCACGTCCGGTCCTTGCGGAGCCGCAGACCATGGTGACCGCTCACGAAGAGCAGCTGCGCTTGATTCGGCGACGCAGTCTCCAAGCGACCACGACGCGTATCATGCAGGGACAGACCGAGATCAGTCATCTGCGCTCACAGGCGCGGTCCTTGTCACCACTGCGGACCCTCGAACGAGGCTACGCCGTCGTCCAAAGCGACGACGGCCAGGCCATCAGGGACTCGGCCGAGGTCAGCGCCGGCGCCGGCGTCCACGTCCGTGTCGCTCGCGGACGCTTCGATGCCGAGGTGACGGCTGTGCAGGAGAGCACAGATGACAGCCGATCGTCCCAGCAGTAACAGCAACCGGCCAAAGCTCACTCGAGCAATCACACACGAAGGACGCAATCATGACAGAACCAGCAACTGCGCAGAGCCAGGCCGACATCAGCTCCCTCAGCTACGAGCAGGCTCGTGAAGAACTCGTCGGAATCGTCAAACGGCTCGAAGCCGGCAACCTGCCCCTGGAAGAATCCCTGAGCATGTGGGAACGCGGCGAAGCCCTGGCCGACCGCTGCCAGGGATGGCTCGACGGAGCGCGAGAACGCCTCGACAAGGCGCGGGACGAGTCCTCAGACGACGAGGACTGAACCTCATTTCAGCTGATCGGCGACCTGCTGCGCGAAGGAGTCGATGGTCTCGGGAGTAGCGATTGCGGTGATGACGACGAAGGTGTCGCCCTTACCCGTGACCCAGTATTCCTTGGCGTCCTCGGTCCGATAGATCTGAAAGTCGGAGCCTCCGACGGTCACTGCCTCAGCAGCAACCGCGTCGTCCACTTGGTTCTCGGCCCAGTTCTCGGTGGCCTTGGCCTGATCGATGCTGACCCATTGCCGCTCGTTACCGACGAAGGACACATACCAGGAGACGTAGTCGGAATCACCCATGCGGTCCAGACTCGCCTCGTTCGACGTCCAACCACTCGGGATTTCAGGCACGACGAGGTCGAAGTCGGCGCTGCCCTGAGACTGCTCCGCGATCGTCTGGTAGTCGACCACCCGTTTGGAGTCGACCTCCGGCTGCGGCGCCAAAAGCAGAACCACAGCGACGACGGCCAGGCAGGCCAGGATAGCGATGATCATGTTGACCCAGTTCGAGTTCTTCCGCAGGAAGCGCATCTCTTCCCTGGACCCCGGGAGCATCACTCCGGACTCGTCAGTCATTGGCACTCCCCCAGGACCGGCATCCGTGCGTGTCACAGGCGCCTGATTCCCCACAACGTTGGTATCGGATTGGGCATTCACATCGCCATTGTCCTCGCCGGCGCCTCCCAGGGCCAATCCTGAGCGAGCCATCACGATGACCGACACAGTGCCGATGCGAATTCGTCCCGATGTCGGAGCCGAACGTGCGGGGTGGCACAATTGGACTCATGAGTGACTCCAATGAATCTGCTGACGTGAAATCTCATCATGACCGAGGCCGAGTGGATGCCGTGGCTCCTCCCGTTGCTGTGACGGATGTCTGGTCCCAGAAAGCACAGGTCGGAGCCGACGCTCCCGACCGCAACCTCGCCCTCGAGCTCGTCAGAGTCACCGAGGCCGCCGCTATTGCTGCCGCCCCCTGGGTCGGTCGCGGTGACAAGATTGCTGCCGACGGTGCCGCTGTCGCGGCGATGCGCAACGTCATCTCCACTGTCCGCATGGCCGGACGGGTCGTCATCGGCGAGGGCGAGAAGGACGAAGCACCGATGCTCTTCAACGGTGAGCAGGTCGGCGACGGCGAAGGCGCCCATTGTGATGTGGCTGTCGACCCGATCGACGGCACCCGGCTGACCGCTCTCGGAATGCCCAACGCCATTTCGGTCATGGCAGTCACCGAGGACGGCGCCATGTACGACCCGTCCGCAGTCTTCTACATGGAGAAGCTCGTCACAGGCCCCGCTGCCGCCGACGCCGTCGACCTGCGCCTGCCGGTGGCAGAGAACATCCGCCGCGTCGCCAAGGGCAAAGGTACCAACGACCCCGCGTCTGTGACCGTGATGATCCTCGATCGTCCGCGTCATCAGAAGATGATCGATGAGATCCGCGCCGCAGGAGCACGCATCCAGCTCATCACCGATGGCGATGTCGCAGGCGCCATCGCCGCCTGCCGTCCCGGGACCGGTGTCGACATGCTGATGGGAATCGGCGGCACCCCCGAAGGCATCATCACCGCCTGCGCGATCAAGGCGCTGGGCGGAGTCATCCAGGGCCGCCTGTGGCCACAGGACGATTCTGAGCGTGAGGCCGCAGCAGCAGCCGGACTCGACATCGATCAGGTGCTCAATACCGATGACCTCGTCACCGGCGACAACAGCTACTTCGTGGCAACCGGCATCACCAATGGTGATCTGCTCGACGGAGTGAAGTTCGACGGCGGACACGTGACCACTCACTCACTGGTGATGCGTTCCAAGTCGGGAACTGTGCGTTCGGTCTTCGCCGAGCACCAGGCGGCAAAGACCCACTCATACGTGGAGGCTGCCGAGGAGGCGGCTCGCCGCGGACTCATCTGAAGGCCGGTCCCGACAACCACCAGATCACTGTCGACGCGGACTCCACCGATTCGACCCCCTGTCCGCACAACCCGGAAGAAGGTAATGGCTGATGCCGAACGAGGCTTGGAAACGTCTGCTCGAAGGCAATCATCGATTCGTCGATGACGTTCCACAGCACCCTAACCAGGACACTGCCCGTCGTGAAGCGCTGTCGGACAATCAGAAGCCGTTCGTCACCCTCTTCGGCTGCTCCGACTCGCGGGTTGCTGCCGAAATGATCTTCGACGTCGGCCTCGGCGACATGTTCGTCGTCCGCAACGCGGGACAGGTCGTCGATCCGGTCACCCTCGGCTCATTGGAATACGGGGTCGAGATGCTCGGCACTCCGCTGCTGGTCGTGCTCGGCCACGACAGCTGCGGTGCCGTGACAGCAGCGTATGACTCCTACGACTCGGGCGAGACTCCCCCCGGATTCATCTCCGATGTCGTGGCCCGGATTCTGCCCACTGTGGCCAGGGCGCGCAAGAACAACCGCAGGACCGTCAATGAGACAGTCGCGCAGAACACCATGGACACAGTTGACAAGATCATGCAGCTCTCGGCAATCATCTCCCGTGCCGTCGACGAAGGCCGCCTCATCATCGTCGGTCTGACTTACCAGCTGCACGACGGCCGGACCACCGTCGTCGCACAGTACGGCGGCGACGAGGACGCCACATCAACCTACGCTTCCTGACCACGGCTGCTTTCGCGGCCGCCGCAGAAACAACGGCAACAGCCCAGACACCATGTCGGAAAGGACAACTATGAGCGAAGAATTCCGCATCGAACACGACACCATGGGAGAAGTGAAGGTTCCCAAAGATGCTCTCTACAGCGCACAGACACAGCGCGCCGTGCAGAACTTCCCAATCTCGGGCAAGACCCTGGAATCGGCTCACATCGCCGCCTTGTCTCAGGTGAAGAAGGCAGCGGCGAAGGCCAACCTCGAGCTCGGAGTTCTCGACGCTGCCCGGGCCGAAGCTATCCAGAACGCCGCCGATGCCGTCATCGCCGGCGACTACGATGCGCATTTCCCCATCGACGTGTTCCAGACCGGTTCGGGGACCTCCTCGAACATGAACACCAATGAGGTCCTCGCCTCACTGGCGACCACGGCCCTCGAATCCCAGGGCATCGACGTTCACCCCAATGACCACGTCAATGCCTCACAGTCGTCGAACGACGTGTTCCCCACCTCGGTGCACCTGGCCGTGACCAAGGCCCTGGTCAACACGCTGGTCCCGGCCATGGAAACACTGGCTGTCTCACTGGAGAAGAAGGCGAAGGATTTTGCCCAGGTCGTCAAGTCCGGCCGCACCCACCTCATGGACGCCACCCCGGTGACCCTGGGCCAGGAATTCGGCGGATACGCCGCCCAGGTCCGCTACGGCATCGAACGCATCCAGGCCTCGCTGCCCCGCGTGGCTGAGGTCCCGCAGGGCGGAACCGCAGTGGGCACCGGCATCAACACCCCCGATGGCTTCTCCGTCCGCGTTGTCGAGATCCTCGCCGAGGAGACCGGACTTCCCATCACGGAAGCACGCAATCACTTCGAGGCCCAGGCCAACCGCGACGGTCTCATCGAGGCCTCCGGACAGCTGCGCACGATCGCCTACGGCTACATGAAGATCTGCAACGATCTTCGGTGGATGGGATCGGGACCGAACACCGGCCTCGGCGAAATCGCCATCCCCGACCTGCAGCCCGGATCCTCGATCATGCCGGGCAAGGTCAACCCCGTCATCTGCGAGGCCACGATCCAGGTCGCCGCGCAGGTCATCGGCAATGACACGACAGTGGCCCTGTCCTCGACCAATGGCGCCTTCGAGCTCAACGTCGGCATCCCCGTGATGGCTTCGAACCTGCTCGAATCCATTCGACTGCTCGCGAACTCCTCGACCGTCATGGCCGAGAAGATGATCGACGGGCTGGCGGCCAATGAGGAGCGCGCCCGCTTCCTCGCCGAGGCGAGCCCCTCCATCGTGACTCCGCTGAATAAGGTCATCGGCTACGAATCGGCGGCGAAGATCGCCAAGCACGCTGTGGCCAACAAGATGACTGTGAAGGAAGCCACGATCGACCTCGGCTTCGTCTCCGACGGCTCCATCACCGAGGCCGACCTCGACAAGGCACTCGACGTCACCACGATGATCGGCAGCTACAAGTAGGCGACTGCCGCACCGACACACTGCCGCACCGACAGGGCCCGGCGACGCGGAAGTCATCTCCGCGCGCCGGGCCCTTCGGCATCCACATCGTCGGGCGCACACCTTGGCATCGAGCGCACACCTTGTGAGGTGCGCGCTCGATACTATGGTGCGCTCTCGGCGCAGATCAGCTCTTGAAACAGCAACCGAGGGCCTTCCGCCCAGCCAGTCCGTCTAGGAACGGAAGGGGTCGAACTCCTCGAGCACATCGGTGACCAGAGCTGCGATCTCGGAGCGCTCCGATCTGGTCAGCGTGACATGGGCGAAGAGATCATGGCCCTTGAGCTTCTCGATCACCGCAGCCACACCATCATGCCGACCCACCCGCAGGTTGTCCCGCTGAGCCACATCGTGGGTGAGCACCACCTTCGAATTCATCCCGATGCGAGAGAGCACGGTCAGGAGCACATTGCGCTCCAGTGACTGTGCCTCGTCGACGATGACGAACGCATCGTGCAGTGACCGGCCGCGGATGTGAGTCAGCGGCAGCACCTCGAGCAGATCGCGATTCATCACCTCTTCGATGACGTTCTTGCTGACCAGAGCTCCGAGGGTATCGAAGACTGCTTCGGCCCACGGGTTCATCTTCTCGCCCTCGCTGCCGGGCAGGAAGCCCAGGTTCTGCCCGCCGACGGCGTAGATCGGTCGGAAGACCATGATCTTCGAATGCTTGTTCTCCTCGAGCACCTTCTGCAGTCCTGCCATGAGGGCGAGTGCGGACTTCCCCGTTCCGGCTCGGCCTCCCAAGGACACGATTCCCAGCGCATCGTCGAGGAGCATGTCGATCGCCACTCGCTGCTCAGCCGACCGGCCGTGGACTCCGAAGATGTCGCGATCGCCGCGCACCAGCGACACTCGTTTGCCCCTTCGGACACGACCGAGTGCGGAACCGCGCGGAGAGGTGATGACGACTCCGGTGTTGACGACCTCGTCGGCGACCGCTTCGGTGGTGGCCCACCCCTCTTCGTAGAACTGCGACATCTCGTTCTCGTCCAATGACAGCTCGCTCATCCCCGTGAACCCGGAGTCGGTGGCCAGCTCCGCCAGATACTCCTCGGCCTGCAGACCGAGTGCCGAGGCCTTCACGCGCATCGGCACATCCTTGGTCACGACCACCACGTTCTGTCCTTCCGCGGCGAGATTGCGAGCCACGGCGAGGATGCGAGTGTCATTCTCCGAACGGTCGAAGCCGATCGGCATCGACGAGGCATCGACGTGGTTGAGTTCGACCCGCAATGTTCCGCCGGCATCGCCGACCGGGATCGGCTCATCGAGGCGGTCATAGTCGGATCGGAAGTCGTCGAGGATGTGCAGAGCCTTGCGGGCGGTGAAACCGAGTTCGGGATGATTGCGTTTGGCTTCCAACTCGGACACGACGACCAGCGGAATGACGAGGTGGTGTTCTGCGAATCTCAACAGGGCACCCGGGTCGGAGAGCAGCACCGAGGTGTCGAGAACGTAGGTGTGGACATATGCGGTCATGAGGACCCCTGTGGCGTGAGTACCGCCGAGATCCGAGTCTTGACATCCCCCGATCTCGGGTTGGTGTCGACCAACTACTGCCAACCTATCCCCGAATCGATGCACGTTCAGTAACGGCACGCGTGTTCGGGAGAGTCGCGGTCGTGAACTTCATGTGAACCGCGGAGGGCCTGAGACCTATTTCCCGAAACGACGCTGGCGCAGTCCGTAGTCGCGAACCGCGCGCAGGAAGTCGGTGCGCCGGAAGTCGGGCCAGTACGCTTCGCAGAAATAGAACTCCGAGTAGGCGCTCTGCCACATGAGGAACCCGGACAGGCGCTGCTCGCCAGAGGAGCGGATGATGAGGTCGGGGTCCGGTTGGCCTTTGGTGTAGAGATGTTCGCTGATCTGCTGCGGCGAGAGTTCGGAGATGATCGTCTCCAGATCGGTGCCCTCGTCGGTGCGCAGGCGCAACAGGGACTTCACCGCGTTGACGATCTCCTGACGCCCCCCGTAGCCGACGGCGACGTTGACCCGCATCTGGCAGTCCCCCGCCGAGGTGGCCGCCTCCAAGCGTGCCCGCAGGCCCGGTGGCAGGATCTCCAGGTCGCCGACCAACTGCACCCGCACGCCTTTGAGTGCGGCGATCTTCTCGACCAGGTCGGAGATGATCTCGATGAGGACCTCGACCTCCTCGGCGGACCTGGCGAGGTTCTCCTTGGACAGTACGTAGAGTGTGACGATATCGACGTCGATCTCATCGCACCAGCCGAGGAATTCGACGATCTTCTCGGCTCCGGCCCGGTGCCCGTCTGCGGTGGTGGCACCGAACTCCTTCGCCCACCGCCGGTTGCCGTCGGTGATGACGCCCACATGCCGCGGCACCGGCACCGACCTGTCGAGCTCGCGCAGGAGCCGCCGCTCATAGAGACGGTAGAGCAGGCTCACCGGTCGCACCACACTGTCCTCTTTCACACTCGATTCCCGGTCGGTTCGACCACCATACACAGTACTATCTCGAACAGCTTCGCGTCGGCGGCGGCTCCGGCGAACCTGGTGTTGAACGATCCCTCAGGTGACGTCGATATCCTGGAACCATGAACGCATCAGTCACTGAACCATCCTCACCTGGCTCCGAAGGCCAGACGCCCGAAGATCAGAGCTCAGTCGACTCCACACGCTCGGCGGAGTCGCGCTCCGGCTACCCCGTGCATATCGCCCGCAGGCGCTCGGCTCTGCGCCGAGAATTGAACAAACTGGCGGGCCAGGTCAAGCCCAAACTGCGTGGCTGGTTCCACGCAGCAGCCTTTCCCGTGGCGATGCTCGGGGGCTTGGCGCTGGTCATCATCTCCCCCACGATCGAGTCCCGGATCGCCGCAGCGATCTTCGCCATCACCGGGATGCTGCTCTTCGGTACCTCTGCCGTCTATCACCGGGGACGGTGGCGCACTCGAGCCCGACTGATTCTGCGCCGGCTCGACCACGCAAACATCTTCCTCATCACCGCCGGGACGTATACGCCACTGGCGGTGCTGACCCTGCGGACAGACCAGACGATCCTGCTCCTGTCCGTCCTCTGGGGCGCGGCGATTCTGGGAACCGCCTTCAGGACCATCTTCACCACCGCGCCGAGGTGGCTCTTCGTTCCCATCTATGTGGGCTTCGGGGTCGCAGGAGTCGGTTATATTCCCCAGATCTGGGCGAGCAACCCCGCAGTGGGCATCCTCGTCGTTGCCGGTGGCGTCTGCTACATCGTCGGAGCCGTGATCTATGGAATCAAGAAGCCGAACCCCTCCCCGAAGTGGCTCGGCTTCCATGAGATCTTCCACATCCTGACCATCGCAGGCTACGGCTGCCATCTCGCGGCCCTTCTCGTCGCCGCGGTAGCCGCCTACTAGACCTCCTGCGGATCAGTCCTGCCGCCGTGCGGGATCGGCCTGAGCCTGATCTGTGTGCTCCGGGTCAGCCTCAGGCGGGTCGACCTCGGACGATTCGGCCCGCCCAGGTTCCGTCTCTGCCGGCTCGGTCTGCTCTTCAGCGTCCGCAGCCGACTTCGGTGCAGTCTCCCCGGAGAGCTTTGACTGGTTGGGCACCGCGTATTTGCGCATCGGGATCGGATACGCATCATCGGCATGTGCGCGGGCGCGCACGCGGCGGACGCGTCTGAGGGCATCACGGATGAGGAAGATCACGAAGATGACGATGACCAGTGTTGCCAGGAAGCCGATCGTACCGGGAGTCACCAGTTCAGGATCAGGGCCTTCGCTGGGGTTCGCGGTCTGTGCTGTGGCCAGAATCATGCGCTCTCACCCATCGCTTCGTCGTCATCATCGTCCGGTGAGGCGGGCAACATGCCCTCCGCGGGCACCTTGCGGCCATCATCCATGGTCACGGAGGCGAAGAGATCGGTCTCCTGGAAATCAACGCCGGGAGTCAGAGCTGTGCGACCAGTATTGTCGACGGCCAGCTCGAACTCCTCCGTCGGCCAGTATGTCCGCGCCGCTTTGCGTGAGGCGGAGAAGAATCCGCCCTCCGGGTCGATCTGTGTGGCATGGGACAGCAGTGCACGATCACGTGAGGCGAAGAACTCCACGCAGTCGATCGTCGTGCTCAGCCAGTTGACCCGTTGGGCATCGCGCTTCTTGAAGTCTTCGATGTGGTCGGCGAAGGGAGACTCGAGACCGGCTTCGGTCATCTTCTCGTGGATGGTCACCCACTTCTTCGCAGACAGATCCTGGTTGAAGTAGACCTTCTCAACCTGCCAGGGCTCGCCGAGTTCCGGGTTCTGCTCCGGGTCCGCGGCGGCGGCGACCGCCGCCATCGTCACAGCATGGTTCTTGATGTGGTCGGGGTGCGGGTATCCGCCCAGCTCGTCGTAGGTCGTCACGACCTGTGGGCGGAAGCTGCGGATGATGTGGACCAGGGGCAGCATGGCCACCTCGTCGGGGACACGGTAGAAGCAGCCGGGAGGAGTCTGGTTGTCGAAGTCGCCATCGGGCAATCCGGAGTCGACGTGCCCGACCCACACGTGTTCGGCTCCCAGGGCAGCTGCGGCCGAGGCCATCTCTTCTCGACGCAGGCCTGCGATGTCGCGTGTGGCCTTCGGACTCTGCAGCAGTGCGGGGTTGAGGATGTCTCCGGCTTCACCGCCGGTCATGCTGGCGATGAGGACTCGCGCCCCCAGCGAGGCGTACTTCGCACTCGTGGCCGCACCCTTCGAAGATTCGTCGTCAGGATGAGCATGCACCGTCAGCAGACGCAGTCCATGGTACGGAAGCGAAGTCATGTTTCGTATGTCCCTTTCGATTCAGCCTGGTGACGTTCCGTTTCCTGCGCGATGGCTGAAATGATCGCAGGAGACGGATCGACTACTCTAGGTTAGTGCGCAATGTTCGTAGATGAGGAATTCAATGACTGAGGTAACAGTGGAACAACCACTGCATGACGATCGATACGGCCGTGTCCGCGAGCCCAGACGTCGCCTGGGAAAGACAGCCAAGATCATCGCTGTCGTCATCGTCTCTGCCTTGGTCATCGCGATTGCGTTCGTGGCGTTCCGCCCACAGACGACTCCCACGACTCCCAAGACGCTTGGCTATTCAGTTGTCGACTCTTCGTCAACACAGGTCTCAGTGGCAATATTTCCTGATCAGGATCGGGATGTGCACTGCATCGTTCAGGCGACGAACGAATACGAGGCCGTCGTCGGGTTCACCGAGGTCACTGTCCCGGCCGATCCCAACGCCGACCCCAACTCGCCCAGGCAGATGGACATCGATCTGGCCACGACCCAGGTCGCCGCGTCCGGACACGCCGACGCCTGCTGGTTCGAATAGCACCGCTGGCTGCGCTTCGCCTCCAGCACGCCCCACAGGCCACAACTCACGACCCAACAGTCGACAACAGGTGTCAGTGCGCGTGACGGAGATCATCGTTTTCGCGTGCAGATGCGTTAGACTGTAGTTTCATTCAACATCCGGGCGTACCCAACGCCCGGTTTTTCGTTGCCTGACGCGCCTGTCAGTGCACCGAACCGAAGAAGGAGAAATCATGACTGAGGATGTCACCCAGGAAGAAACATGGTTGACTCAGGAAGCCTACGACCGTCTGTCGCAGGAACTTGAACACCTCTCCGGACCGGGACGGGCAGAGATTGCTGAGAAGATCGAAGCCGCCCGCGACGAGGGTGACTTGAAGGAGAACGGCGGCTACCACGCAGCGCGTGAGGAACAGGGCAAGCAGGAGGCACGCATTCGCCAGCTCGAACTGCTCCTGCAGTCCGCGAAGGTCGGATCCAGCGACAGCGATGGCAAAACCGTGTCTCCCGGCTCCGTCGTCACTGCGGATGTCGCAGGAAACGAAATGCGATTCCTGCTGGGCAGCCGTGAGATCGCCGGCGATTCGGATATCGACGTGTTTTCGGAGAAGTCCCCACTGGGCGCCGCGGTGCTCGGCGTCGCCGCCGGCGGAAAGACCAGCTACGAAGCCCCCAACGGCAAGGAGATCAAGGTCGAGGTCAAGGAAATCGAACCTTTCTCCGGCTGATCGACCACCCGGCGACCGGGGAACAGCCAGAGACCAGTGGGCGGGTGATGATCACCCGCCCACTGCTCTATTCACATGGCCGCTGCTTGACTCGCAGGTTGAGTCATTCGGTTCGACTGCCGCCCTCTGGTGAGTCACCCTCAGATGTCTCCACTGCCGCCTCGTGGATCGCGGTATCGAGCTTGCCCTTGGCTCTGTCCAGCACGGCAGAGGCCTCATCCCCTTCACCGCCTTCCGAATCATCGGGATTCTTCGCTGTGGCAATGTAGCTGACGACCGTGTTGACGACGGCCACCATCGGCACCGCGAACAGTGCGCCGACAATGCCGAACAGGAAACCACCGCCGGTCACCGCGAGGATGACCGCCAGGGGATGAACGGAGACGGCCTTGCCCATGAGGAACGGCTGCAGGACCTGACTCTCAATCTGCTGCACCGCGATGACCACGCCCAGCATGATGAGTGAGCTGATCGGACCGTTCGACACCAGAGCGACGAGGACCGCGACAACTCCCGAAGCGATCGCGCCCACAACAGGAACGAACGAGGCCAGGAACACGAGCACCGTCATCGGAATCACCAACGGGATCCCCAGGAATGCCGCACCGATGCCGATGCCGATTGCGTCGACGCCGGCCACGAGGACCTGCACACGCACGTACTGGACCAGCGTGGTCCAGCCGCGCTCCGAAGCACCGGTGGCGGTGGGCCGCGCCGGCAGCGGCAGCAGACGCATCACCCAGCGGAAGATCTTCTCTCCGTCATAGAGGAAGAAGAAGGTCGCGAACAGGCAGACGGCGGCGCCGGTGAGGAAGGTACCCACCGACGACGTCGCCTGCCAGGCGCCGCCGAGCAGTTGGGAGCTGTTGTTCTGGAAGAAGTCCGTAGCGGCAGCGATCGAGTCATCGATATAGCCCGAGACCGTTGAGGCGTCCAGGCCGAAGGGCCTGGTAGACAGCCAGTCGCTGATTCCGGCGAATCCGGTGATGACCTGATCGACGAGGTCTGGCATTCCGGAGTAGATCTGCTGGCCGACCAGAGTGAAGAGTCCCGAGACGACGACGATGAACCCGATGAAGGCGATGAGTGCGGCGGCGACTCGGGGCAGTCCTCTCTTCACCATCCAGTTGGTGAATGGTGCCAGAAGTGCGGTGAGCAGCAGGGCGATGAGCACCGGCAGCACGACACTCGAGATCTTCGCCAGCAGCCAGAATGCGACGCCGATAGCGGCGAGCACCACAAGCGAACGCCAGGACCACGCGGCGGCGAGCTTGAGCCCCGGAGCCACATATGGAACTGCTTCGGCTTCGATGCGGCTGTGCGCGATCTCCTCGGCACTGACATCCTGAACACGCGAAGCCTGCTCGGAAGACTGGGATCGTCCCTCGTCACGGCCCTTGCGGAATGCGTGCCAGGCCCCACGGAACCGGTTCGGGGATTGCTTCTTCTCATTGTCGGACATAACTCAACAATAGTTGTTGCCAGGCTCAGAGAAGTGCAATGATGACGGTTAAAGGAGGGAATTTCGTGGGAAAACGCATGTTGTACACCTTGGCCACCATGACGGGCACGGTCGTAGGTGTCGGCGCCTCGGCCGTTGGTCTCCTCCGCCACCAGGCAGGCGCACTCCGCAGAGCGTTCGACGACGACGCGCAGCGCACGTATTCCACCTTCGCCGAGGCGATCGCTCCCCCACGCAACTACGACGACGAGGATTCCGCCGCGCTGGCGATCATCGGAGACTCATGGCTCTGTGGAATCGATGTCGACGACCCGACGCTGGCTCCGCCTAACCTCATCGCCCGGGGGCTTGGCCGCATTCTGGGCACCACTGTTCGCGTCCAATCAACCGCGCTCCCCTCAGCTCTGTCCGAAGACCTGCCGCGCCAGGTCGATGAGATCCTGCGCTCCGCCTGGCTCTCGCGCCAGCTCTCCGATTCGTGGACCGAACAGCGTCGATTCGCGATCATCTCCATCGGCACCGGAGACATCGTCCACCCGATTCACGGCACCATCGGCATTCCCGTGCTCAACCAGGCGATCAATCGACTCCAGAGAGAGGGCAGGTATACGGTCTTCGTCTTGGTCTGCCCCAACCTCGGCGGCCTTCCGGGCCTGCGGGATCCCCTCAAGACCTCCTTGCGTCGGACCTCCCGGGTGCTCGCCGGCTCGCAGTGGTTGGCGGCCCTGGCCGCCCGCGCCACTCCGCTGCGGGCCACCGGGTCGCTGAGTGGAACCACACGCAGATCACTGCTCAACGAGTCAGGGCGATTCCCCAGCACTTTGGGCTATGCCCAGTTGTCCTCGACCGTTCTCGCAGCGATCGCCGATCGCATCGAGGCCCCCATCGAGGTCGACCGCAGCCTCGACATCCCGGAGAAGGGCGAGGCCGCGCGCAGGCCGGTCCCCTCCCCGAGGCTCGAGTCCGAACCCCAAGCAGCGATCGATGCCGATGCCGCCCTCGAATCCGGGGCAGCCTCGTGATCCCTGTCGTCCTGGCCTCACAGTCCCCTTCCCGCCGAGAGATCCTCACCGCTTCGGGAATCGATCCGATCATCATCGTCTCCGAGGTGGATGAACCCGCCATCGAGTCACGTTTTGCGGGCTCCGTCGCGGATCTCACCACTGCCCTGTCCGAGGCGAAGGCGCGCGCCGTCATCGACCGGGTGCTCGGCTCCTCCCCAGCGCAGCTGGCCACAGCCGATACCGCAGTCATCATTGCCGGGGACTCGCTGCTCGAACATGAGGGCGAAGCGATCGGCAAGCCCGGAACAGCCGAACGCACACGTGAGGTGTGGGCGGACATAGCAGGGGCGTGGACCGAGCTGCACTCGGGACACACGCTCGCCGTGCTCAGACGTGCGAACTCGTCTACGGCGAACTTCGAACTCGTCGACATCCGCTCGAAGCGATCGACGACCTCGGTGCTCATCGGCGAGCCCACTCACGAGGAGCTCGAGGCGTACATCGCGACCGAGGAGCCCTTCCACGTAGCCGGTGCACTGACCATCGACGGGTACGGAGGAGCGTTCGTCGACCGCCTTGCAGGCGACCATCTCACCGTCCTCGGCCTCAGCCTCCCCGTGATCCGTGAGCTGGTCCGCGACTCAGGCCTGTTCTGGCCTGACCTGTGGTCACAGCGCGCGTAGAATCGCTGAGGGCAGACGAACACGCCCGAAGCGTTTGAAGTTTTCGGCCGAAGTTTTTATCGCTCAGCTACAAACGCTTGGTGCCGATCTCTAAATTGTTCTGTGATCATACAAAGGAGCGCCATGACCACAGTTCTCCCCGAACAGTCGCCTGCACCATTGCACACCCGTGTGCCCACAGCTGCTGTCCGCCGCGTCCTCATCGCCAATCGCGGTGAGATCGCCCTGCGCATCATCCGCGCGGCCCACGACCTCGGCGTCAGGGCCGTCGCCGTCTACACCCGCGCGGATTCCGACGCCGATTTCGTGCACCTGGCCGACGACGCATGGCTGCTCGACGGAACCGGCCCCGGGGAGACCTACCTCGACATCGAGAAGATCCTCGCCCTGGCCAAGCGCTCAGGCGCCGATGCGATCCACCCCGGCTATGGCTATCTGGCCGAAAATGCACTGTTCGCTCAGGCCGTGATCGATGCTGGTCTGACCTGGATCGGTCCCCCTCCGTCCGCGATCGAACTCCTCGGAGACAAGTCCGGCGCTCGCGAGGTCGCCGAGGCCGTCTCTGCTCCCGTCGCCCCGGGTTCCGACGGCGCCGTCTCCGGCCTGGCCGAAGCCGCCGAGGTGGCGCAGCGGATCGGCTATCCCATTGTGATCAAGGCCGTGCACGGTGGCGGAGGGCGCGGGTTCCGTGCCTGCGCCTCAGCCGAGGACCTCGAGGGCGCCTATGCTGCGGCCACCCGTGAGGCACGCAGCGCCTTCGGTCGCGGCGAATGCCTCATCGAGAAGCAGATCGTGCGTCCGCGTCACATCGAGACCCAGTGTCTTGCCGATGCCCACGGCAATGTGAGGGTTCTGTCCACCCGCGACTGTTCCCTGCAGCGCCGGAACCAGAAGATCGTCGAGGAGGCCCCGGCACCGTTCCTCAGTGCCGAACAGGAGCGCATCGTCACCGAGGCCTCGACCCGGGTTCTCGCCCAAGTCGGCTATGTGGGAGCGGCCACCTGTGAATTCCTCCTGGGCATCGACGGCACGATCATCTTCATGGAAGCCAATGCGCGGATCCAGGTCGAGCACACCGTGACAGAAGAGGTCACGGGGGTCGACCTCGTCGCCTGGCAGCTGCACATCGCCTCTGGAGAACGCCTGCCTGAGGCGTTCCCGCAGGTTCGCGGCCACTCGATCCAGTTCCGAATCAACGCCGAAGACCCCACCACATACTTCCCGGCCACGGGCACGGTGAAGAACCACCGGGCACCGGCTGGACCGGGCGTGCGCCTGGACTCGGGCATCGGCGAAGGCAGCGTCGTCGGCACCGACTTCGATCCGATGTTGGCCAAGCTCATCATCACCGGAGGCGACAGGGATCAGGCTCTGGCGCGTGCCCGTCGAGCCTTGGATGAGTACCGCATCGAGGGCGTATCGACTCTGCTTCCACTCCATCGAGTCCTTGTGACTGAGAAGGCCTTCGCCCAGGACTTCGAGGTCTGGACGACATGGCTCGAGACCGCATTCGTCAATCCACTCGCCGACCCGCAACCAGGAGATCAGATGAGCACAGCAACCGACAGTTTCAGTGTTGTCGTCGAGGTCGATGGCCGCCGGATGACCGTCTCGGTTCCCAAGGACGTCATCTCCGACCTGGGACATGTTCCCAGCCCGAGTGTGCCGCGTCGCAAGCGCGGCCTCAGCCGCAAGGGCGCGCAGCTGGCCGACGACTCCAATTCGCTCAATGCCCCGATGCAGGGCACGATCGTGTCAGTGGCTGTGCGTACCGGTGACACGGTCGAAGCCGGTGACACCCTGGCCGTGATCGAGGCGATGAAGATGGAGCAGCCGCTCAAGGCCGGCCATTCCGGAACCGTCTCCGAGGTGCTCGTCGACACCGGCGTCTCGGTGAGGTCGGGAGAGCCGATCATCCGCTTCGCCGCCTGAGGTCGAGTTCAGGACAGCAGGTCCCTGATCTGGTCCTCGATGTACTCGGACTCGGCATCATTGCCGGGGCAGTCCAGAGCGTCTCTGAAGGCCGCCTCGGCGTGGTCGGGCATCCCCGACTCACTGAATGTGATGGCCCGTGCGATGTGGAAGGGCCGGTAACCTGACAGCCTCGGATCCGGCGCCAGCTCCTCGAGCGCGCTCAGCCCCTCCTTCGGCCCTTTCGCCTTCCCGATCGCCACGGCCCGGTTGAGTGCCACAACGGGGCTCGGCTCCATCCTCGAGAGGATACCGTAGAGGACGAGGATCTGCTCCCAATCCGTTTCCGAGTAGGTGGCGGCTTCGGCATGCAGTGCCGCGATCGCAGCCTGCACGGTATAGGGACCGGCCTCAGTCTCTCCCGCACCGGTCAGCGCCAACCCCAATCCTTCGGCGATCAGCCTCGAATCCCAGAGGCTGCGGTCCTGCTCGGCCAGGGGCACGGGCACGCCGTCGGGATCGATTCGTGCCGGTGCTCGTGCTCGGGTGAGCAGCATCAGCGACAGCAGCCCTCTGGCTTCGGTCTTCGTCGGCAGCAGTCCGACGAGCAGTCGCGTCAGCGCGATAGCCTCCTCCTGCAGATCGGTTCTGCTGTGGGAGGCCCCGCTGGTCGGCGTGAAACCCTGTGTGAAGATGAGATAGACGACCCGCAGCACGCCGGGAAGACGCTCCTGCAGCTGCTCGGACGTCGGCGTGTCGAAGGGGATTCCCGTTGTGGTGATCCGTCTCTTGGCTCTGACGATGCGCTGTTGCATGGTCGTCGTGTCCACGAGGAACGCTGCGGCGACCTCGGCCGTGCTCAGACCGGCCAGGAAGCGCAGGATGAGGGCGATCTTCTCCCGTTCCGGCAACGTCGGGTGTGAGCAGGTGAAGAACAGTCCCAGCCGTTCATCGCCGATGTCTGCCGTGCTCAGGCCCTCGCCGAGACGGTCGGCGTGATCCGAATGATCACCGCGCCCGGACTCGGACTCGATCCTCAGCCCGGCGAGATGGCGTGCCTTCACCGCATCGGAGCGGATGATGTCGAGTGCCCGATTCTTCGCAGTCGTCATCAGCCACGCCTGTGGGTTCTTCGGCACACCCCGCACGGTCCACGTCTCCATAGCTCGGACCATGGCCTCTTGGACCACGTCCTCGGCAAGATCGAGATCATGGAATCTGCCTGCCAGTGCCGCCAGCAGCCGCCCGCGGTCCTCGACACCGATCGAGTGGAGGAGCCGGGCGACTGCTGGCGGATTGACCTCGGAGACCATCAGTAGTCGGCGACCGGTCTTATCTCGATGTGCCCCAGTGCGGCACCCGGACTCTTCTTCGCCCAGGCGATCGCCTCATCGATATCGGCCACTTCGATGACATAGGTACCGCCGACGAATTCGCCGCTCTCTGCGAACGGACCGGAGGTCACCACCGTGTCAGCCGCGGTGGAGCTCACACGCACCGCGGTTTCGGGGCCTTCGAGGGCGAACCCTCCGACCACGATCCCAGCGTCATTGATCTCTTGGTCGAAGGCCATGAACTCGCTGGGGTCCGGCCCCTCGTCGGCACCGCATTCAGCATCGCCGGCATGTCCCATGAGCAGAAGTACGTACTTCATTTCTCTCTCCCTGCGTCAGGTGCCCAGCATCCGCTGAGCACGTCAAGCGAAGGTGCTTGACACTATCCTGACGGGTGAGCGGGAGAGATATCGACAGTTGGGAAGGAAAAACTTTTCTACAGGTGTCGGTGCAGCTGCCGTGAGGCCTCGGTCAGAGACCCGCTCACCGAGGGGTAGACGACGAACGACGCCGACAGCTGATCGACGGTCAGACGATTCTCCACGGCCATGGTGATCGGCAGGATCAGTTCACTGGCACGGGGCCCGACGACGACTCCGCCGAGAATCGAACCCGAACCTCGGCGGGCGAAGAGCTTGACGAACCCGTCCTCGATGCCCAGCATCTTGGCGCGGGGGTTCGTGTCCAGTGGAAGCATGACCGTATCGATGTCCGTCGAGTTCTCCCGGTAGTCCTGCTGGGTGAACCCGACGGTCGCGATCTCGGGAGCCGTGAACACATTCGAGGCCACGTGGCGCAGCTTCAGCGGCTGAACGGCGTCGCCGAGCGCGTGGAACATCGCAATCCGACCCTGCATCGCTGCCACGGACGCCAGAGGAAACACACCGGTGCAGTCACCGGCCGCATAGACACCGGAGCGGGACGTGCGCGAAACTCCGTCGACCTTGATGTGACCGGACTCTCTGACCTTGATCTTGGCACCGCTCAGGCCCAATCCTTCGGTGTTCGGGATGGAACCGACCGCCATCAGACAGTGGGATCCCTCAACCCGACGTCCATCGGACAGGACCACCTCGACACCATTCTCGGTGCGCGTGACCGAGTCCGCACGCGAGCGAGAGAGGACGTTCATGCCCTTATTGCGGAAGACGAACTCCAGCACGTCGGCAGCATCCTCGTCCTGACCCGGCAGGACCTTCTCACGGGAGGAGACCAGAGTGACTTTGGTGCCCAGTGCGCGGTAGGCGGACGCGAACTCGGCACCGGTGACACCGGAACCGACGACGATGAGGTGTTCGGGCAGCTCGTCGAGGTCGTAGAGCTGTGTCCAGCTGAGAATACGTTCGCCGTCCGGCTTCGCCGAGTCGAGCTCACGGGGATGGGAGCCCACCGACAGGAGGATCGTCGACGCTTCGAGCGTGTACTCGGTCCCGCCGTCCTCGACGACATCGACGTGGTCGCGGTCGGCCAGAGTCGCGGTTCCCCGGATCACCTTGACGCCGGCACGAACCAGTCCCTCGTAGATGTCATTGGCCTGGGCGTCGGCCAGGGACAGGATGCGCTTGTTGACTGCCTTGAGGTCCGCGACGACCGTATCGCTGTCATCGCCCTCACTGTCGTAGATGCGGATGCCCAGCCCGTCGGAGCGGGCGATCTCTTCCATCATCTCGGCCGTGGCGATGAGCGATTTCGACGGAACGACGTCGGTGATGACAGCGGCCCCACCGCAGCGGTTGCGCTCAATGAGCATCACATCCGCACCCAGTTGGGCCGCGACCAGCGCGGCTTCGTATCCGCCCGGGCCACCACCGATGATGACGACTCGATCTGCAGTGGATTCAAATTCAGTGTTCACAGTGCAATCCTCTCAAATAGCGGACGACAGGGCGAATGGCCGCTGCGGCTCGGACAGGGCTCGGA
>NZ_JAKDJU010000146.1 GCF_030453725.1 Brevibacterium picturae | reverse complement strand
CAGAGCCTCGGCGTCTGCTTCGACACCATTCTGGTCTGCACGATCACCGCGTTCGTCGTCCTGCTCTCCAACCCGACCTACGACGAAGCCCAAGGCGCGTCACTGACCCAGACCGCTTTGGCTTCGCAGCTCGGCGACTGGGCGGTTCACTTCCTCACCATCGCGATCTTCCTCTTCGCGGTCTCATCGATCCTGGGCAACTGCTACTACGGCGAAGCGAACATCTCCTGCCTGTTCACGAAGAAGCCTCGGGCGGCCGTCACCATCTGCCGGATCATCGTCATGGTCGCCGTCTTCTTCCTCGCCCCGACGGCCCTGAAGCTGCTGAAGGACTACCTGCGGCAGCGCAAGGTGGGGCTCGAGCAGGTTCCAACCTATTCCATGGGCTTCGAAACGGGCTTGCGCGACCCGTCCGGCGCCCCGACAGACGACACCCCGGTTACCCGCGTCTGGCCACCTTCATGCGGTGCTGACTCGCGGCCTGCCCTCCTGAGCACGAAGCGCATCGTCAGAGCCACGCCGATCACGACGAGTGGAATGAGCACATAACCCAGCGACGAGGGCACGACCACAGCAATGAGCACGACTGAGACTGCTGCGGCGGCACGCTGCCTGCCCCTGAGCAGCTTGACTCCTGCAATGGCTGCCGCCAGATAGACGAAGACGACCAGGGTCGAGGGAATGACCACCAGAGTTTCCGTACCCCAGGACAACAACCACGCGAGCCCCAGGCCGACGAAGGCGATCAGAGCCACAGCCAGCACCCCGCCGACAGGCACCGAGGAGGACACATACGCCGCCGGACGAGGCAGCCACTTCTCCTTGGCCAGGGAGTAGCCGAGTCGGGAGACACCTGCAATGAACGCGTTGGTGGTCCCCAGACTGATGACGACGGCCATGATGGCCGCAGCCAGAGCGGAATGCCCGCCGAATACCTCTTGCAGCAGAAGCCCGATCGCGATGCGGTCGGTCTCCGGCGAACCATATGTTCCTGTGAACACGACGGCTGCGGCGGTCCCGAGATAGAGCACGGTGACGATGACGATCGTGATGCCGACTGCTCGGGGAACATCGCGGTTGGGCCTGCGAAACTCGCCGACGAGATGAGCCACCGCCTCCCACCCGGCAAAGGCGAAGAAGAGCACGATGACTCCGCCGCCGATCGGGGGCAGCCCGTGCGGAGCGAACGGAGTCAGCTGGGTCGAATCCATGCGCGGTATCGCCACCACGATGGTGATCAGCAGCGCCAACGACACGGACAGAGCCAGACCCAGTTGCGCACCTGTACTGACTTTCGCACCGGCAAGATTGGCGCCGACGGCGACCGCCAATATCCCCGCCGCGACAAGGTAGGCCCAGCCGCTGCTGAGCGAGAACGCCTCGGCCACGTAGTATCCTCCGGTCAACGGGACGATTGTCTGCCCGACGGCGCCTGCGACGAAGTACACCCACCCGGCTAATCCGCCCGCGGTCGCACCGTAGGCCTCACCGACATATGTGGCGATCCCTCCTGCTCCCGGCAATCTGCGGGCGAGTCCGACGAACAGCAGTGCCAGCAGCGCTCCGATCAGACATGCCACCAGCCACGACACCAGCGAGGCCGGCCCGGCAGAGCTCGCGATCTGACCGGGCAGCACCAATACTCCGGCACCGACGATAGCGCTGACATACAGGGCGACCCCCTGCCATAAGCCGATGTGCGCAGTCAGTTGGCCCGTGTTTGCGTTGTTCTTGTCCATAACTCAAGAGTTGTCCATTAACGGCCCCCACCGTGAGTGGCAAACTCGTCGCTATGCGAAAGAAATCGGACACGTGCAGGGTTGTCATCGTTGCCATGCCCGGGGTACCGCTCTTCGAGCTGGCCGGAGCCGCTGAGATCTTCGGGGTCGATCGGCGTGATCTCACTCCTGATTGGTATGAATTCGAGCTCGTCGGCACCTCGCCGGAGACCACGATCGGCTTCGGGATGCAGGTGCCCAACGGCCGTGGGCTCGACGCGCTGAGCGACGCAGATACGATCATCGTCCCGGCCTGCGCGAACGTCCACGACGGCGCCCCCACCGCACTGCTGGAGGCACTGGTCCAGGAGCACGCCCGCGGCGCCCGGATCGTCTCTCTGTGCTCCGGGGCGTTCGTCCTGGCCGAAGCCGGTCTTCTCGACGGCCGCCGCGCCACGACTCATTGGATGCACGCCGAGGCGCTGGCTCGCCTCTATCCGAGCGTGACCGTTGACCCCGGCGTGCTCTACGTCCACGACGACGTGTGGACCTCTGCCGGCAGTGCCGCCGCCATCGACCTCAGCCTGGAACTGGTTCGCCGCGACTTCGGTGCTGCGATCGCCAACGAGGTGGCCCGCCGTGTCGTGATTCCTCCGCACCGGGACGGGGGCCAGTCTCAGTTCATCCGCTACCGGCCGCACACCGCCTCGTCGAGGGACGACGATGTCGAGCACTGGGCGCGCGAGCATCTCGCCGATGTCACCGTGACAGCCATGGCACGGTACGCCGGAGTCAGCGTCCGTTCGCTCAATCGCCAGTTCCGCAGTCGGACCAACCTCCCACCCCAGGAATGGCTCCGGCGAGAGAAGCTGCAAGCAACTCAGGAGCTCCTTGAGAGTTCCGACCTGACCGTCGAGGCCATCGCCCTGCGTGTCGGGCTCGGCACCGCAGCCAATCTGCGCACCCACTTCGCCGCCGAATACGGCGTCCCGCCCGGCGCCTACCGGCGCACCTTCAGCTCACACGAAGCGGCTGACGCCGTTCCCGTCGATGCCCCGCAGGCTTCCTGAACCACCGATGCTCGCCGCCACAGCGCCCTGCCTGAAATACACAATGATGGCCACGGGACCAAGCTCAAGCCGCGCGCAACGCGGACTTGCCTCGGTTCCGTGACCACCAATTCTGGTGTCCGGAAGTCGGACGGTGCTTCAGTGACCAACCAAACGGAGGGCCACCTCGGCGATGGAGCTATTCAGCTCACGGGAGGACCTCAGTCCTCTTCGACGATGAGCGGGTAGACACCGTTCTCGTCGTGGGTCTCACGGCCGGTGACCGGCGGGTTGAACACGCAGGCCATGCGCAGCTCTTCATCGGCGACGACCGTGTGCTTCTCGTTGCCGTCGAGGAGGTACATGGTGCCATCGGACAGCGGGTAGGTCTTCCCGGTCTCCAGATCGGTCAGAGTGCCCTTGCCCTGCACGCAGTACACGGCTTCGACGTGATTCTGGTAGTGGAAGGTCGAGGTGGTTCCGGCGTAGATCACGGTGTCGTGGAGCGAGAATCCGACGCGCTCCTTGCCCAGCACCATGCGGCGGCTGCGCCAGGTCTCCGACTTGATATCGCGGTCTGTCTCATTGAGGTCATCGCGGTTGACTACGTACATTCGTGGTCCTTTCAATTGGGGTATCAGACGGATTGCCGATGGATCGGTCGAGAAACAACCGATCCATCGGCAACGCGTCATTCAAGTATCAGGGTCGAGCTGCGGCTCATCACCGCGGCTCTGTATTTCAGGCTCTCGCGCTCAGCTGGGAGCAGGCTCAGACCGCCGCAGGTTCTGCGGCCGGAGCGAACTTCAGCACAGCAGCCTCGATGATGTCGAGGCCCTGCTCCAGATCGTGCGAGGAGATGGTCAGCGGAGGCATGATCTTCGTGACCTCATCCTTGGGACCCGAGGTCTCGAGGAGCAGGCCGTTGTCGAAGGCTTCCGCTGCCACCTTGCCGGCGACCTCGTCGTCCTCGAAGTGGAGTCCGGCGAGCAGGCCGCGACCACGGATGGACGCTCCCTCTGCCTTCTCCACGATCGAGTCGAGGCGCTGGTGCAGTGCGGCGATCGTGTCGGCCAGTTCGTTCTGGAACGAGTTGTCGGCCCAGAAGTTCTTGATCGCAGCGGTCGCCGTGACGAATGCGGGGTTGTTGCCGCGGAAGGTTCCGTTGTGCTCGCCGGATTCCCAGACGTCGAGCTCGGGACGGAACAGGGTCAGTGCCATCGGCAGACCCGAACCGGAGATCGACTTCGACAGGCAGACGATATCGGGCTCGATGCCGGCCTCTTCGAAGCTGAAGAACGAACCTGTGCGGCCGCAGCCGGCCTGGACGTCGTCGACGATGAGGAGGATGTCGTGCTTCTTGGTCAGCTTGGACAGCTCGCGCAGCCACTCGGCGCGTGCGGCACGGAGACCGCCTTCACCCTGCACGGTCTCAACGATGACAGCTGCTGGCTTGTCGACGCCTGAGCCGGAGTCTTCAAGAACCTTCTCGAGCCACAGGAAGTCAGGGATCTCGCCATCGAAGTAGTCGTCGTAGGGAATCTTCGAGCTGTTGGTCAGCGGGATGCCTGCGCCTTCGCGCTTCATCGAGTTGCCGGTCACCGACAGCGATCCCAGGGTCATGCCGTGGAACGCGTTGGTGAAGGACAGCATGTGCTGGCGACCGGTGACCTTGCGAGCCAGCTTGAGGGCAGCCTCGACGGTGTTGGTTCCCGTTGGTCCGGGGAACATCACGGTGTAGTCGAGTCCGCGCGGCTTGAGGATGAGATCCTGGAAGGTTTCGAGGAACTCGCGCTTGGCCGGGGTCTTCATGTCCAGCGAGTGCAAGACTGCACCTGACTGGAGGTATTCGACCAGCGGGTTCATCACGACGGGGTTGTTGTGACCGTAGTTGAGGGCTCCGGCGCCGGAGAAGAAATCGATGAATTCCTTGCCGTCTTCGCCCCACTGCTTCGCGCCGTGTGCCTTGGCGAAGGTGGCGGGCCAGGAGCGCGAGTAGCCTCGCACCTCTGATTCGCGGGTTTCGAAGATGTCAGGAGTGTCTGTCTTGGGAGTTTCGGTCATCACTTAAGTCCTTTCGACTTCTGGATTGCGCGCCTGCCTCGTGAGCAAGCGCCGAGGCGGTGGCCGCGACCGATCGGTTTCGGGTACGGCTGTCGCCGGTCGGCACCCTTGGACGGAATCATCTGACTCCCAGGGCGCCTGGTGGCACCAGGCTCTACAGCGGTGCTTCAGAGAGGTGCTTCAGAGCGGTGCGATTTCGTACAGAAATTCGGTGTCGTGGCCATCCGGGTAGAGGTCCGGGGTGATCAGCGCACGTCGTTCGCATGACGCTCCACGCTGCTCAGCGAATGACTGGAACAGACGGTTCGACGCGTCGTTGTCATCGGTGATCGTCGTCTCCAGGCGGAGCGAATTGGTGCGATCGGCCAGCTCGTTGAGCATGGTCTTCGCCAATCCATGTCCGCGGAAGTCGGATGAGACAGCGACCTGCCAGATCATCAGCGTGTTGGGCCGATCCGGGCGGGTGTAACCGGTGACGAAGCCGGCGGGCTCTCCGCCGATTCGCGCGATTGTCGAGGTGGCGAAGAAATCACGACACCACAGGATGTAGGAGTACGAGGAGTTGAGGTCGAGAACGGCCGAATCTTTAGCCAGTCTCCACATGTGTTGTCCGTCCTCCATGGTTGGAGTACGGACATCGGTTTCCGTTTGAGGTTCAGCTACTGCGTTTCTCACGCCACCAAACCTAACGACCTGAGAATGAGCGTCAACTCCGAAAACGGCGATTCAAGCCACATTCAGTCGCAATTCCCGCGCGTGTTCCCGACATACCGAACCGGGGCTTCCCCATGGCATCTCTGGGATGCGCCAGGGCGCTCCTCCGCGCTCAAGCCGGGGCAGCGCTTCGTTATCGTTTCGTTACATTTCGGCACCTTTGGAACAGCGGTTCCACGGTGTTCCACAACGCTTCGCGTTGTTATCCACACCAAGCACCCTTGCTTACGGGACCTCACGCGCGGCCTCATGACGCTTCACGCGCTCGCAGAGTTTCGACCTGGCCGTGTCCTGCCCGTGTCCTGGTCGTGTCGGTGGGCCCAAACGGTCATTCCAGCGTGCTTACACGGCCTTTCCAGCGCGGCACAGAGCGCTGCAGCACGCTTGGGTGGTCATTCTGGTCGCCTGATAGACCGCAGAAGCGCACCAGAATGACCACTTAAGTACCCGGTGCGGGCCATGACGGGCTGAATGCTCGCAGCTGACCGTTTATCGGAAGTTTGGGCGCTTGGGCGCCAACAGCCTACTGACCGGAGAAGAAGTTCCCGCCGGGCGGCAGCTCTGACGCTGAAGGCTCGAGTCAGGCGACGCAACCACTTGGAGGACTCAAGCGGGCACCGTCGTGTCCAGTAGGAGCTCCGCGGGCAACGCCCTATCGAGCCGCGCCAGGGGACACACTCCCGGTGACCGACGCGTTCGTTCAGCGCTCAGTCCCCTACGCGCACAGCAACCGACGCCCGACGACCGACGCCCGACGTCCGATGCCCAGAAACTCTGCCTCTCAGCACTCGACGACGTTGACGGCGAGGCCGCCCTGCGCTGTCTCCTTGTACTTCGAGCTCATATCGGCGCCTGTCTGGCGCATCGTCTCGATCACCTCGTCGAGGCTGACTCTGTGCTGTCCATCGCCCCACAGCGCCATCCTCGAGGCGTTGATGGCCTTGCCTGCCGCGATGGCGTTGCGCTCGATGCACGGGACCTGCACGAGTCCGGAGATCGGGTCGCACGTCAGGCCCAAGTTGTGCTCCATGGCGATCTCGGCCGCGTTCTCGACCTGCTCGGGGGTTCCGCCCATGATGGCGGCCAATCCTCCGGCAGCCATCGACGAGGCGGACCCGACCTCGCCCTGACAGCCCACCTCGGCGCCGGAGATCGATGCCCTCTCCTTGTACAGGACACCCACCGCTGCCGAGGTGAGCAGGAAGTCCACGATCGCCGCGTGTTTGGCGGCCTCGCCGCCCTTGGTCACCGAGTCCACGTAGTTGAGGGCATAGTGAAGGACCGCGGGGATGATTCCGGCCGCGCCGTTCGTCGGTGCGGTGACCACGCGTCCGCCCGAGGCGTTCTCCTCGTTGACGGCCATGGCGATGAGGTTGACCCACTCCAGGTAGTAGCCGGGGTCACGGTCCGGGTCCTCAGCCTTGAGCTTGAGGTACCAGTCATGGGCCCGTCGGCGCACCTTGAGGCCGCCAGGCAGGTAACCCGAACGATCCAGGGACGCCGAGGCGCATTCCTCCATCACGGAGTAGATGTGGAGGAGACCGTGACGGATCTCGTTCTCATCGCGCATCGACTTCTCGTTGGCAAGCATGACCTGGGCGACCGACATGTCGTTGTCCTTGCAGCGTTGCAGGAGTTCGACGGCCGAGTGGAACGGATAGGGCAGCTCTTCGCTGTAGGACTGCAGCTCGGCGTCGATGACCGCCTTGGGGAGGGCGAATTCGCTGTCTTCCTCCACAGCCTCGGCGGCCTGCTCCTTCTCGAGGAACTCGGTCTCGGAGGTCACGAAACCGCCGCCGACCGAATAGTAGGTCTCCTCGGCCAGGGTCTGACCGTCAGCGTCGAATGCGGCGACGGTCATGGCGTTGGTGTGGCGGGGCAGGATGGTCAGGGGGCGCTTGGTCATGTCGTCCTCGGTGAAGGCGATCTCGACGCCTCCGCCGGCCGATCCAGCAGCACCAGCCGCACCGGCGTC
>NZ_JAKDJU010000145.1 GCF_030453725.1 Brevibacterium picturae | reverse complement strand
CCCGGCCCCGGCACTGCTCCCGGCCCCGGCACTGCTCCCGGCCCCGGCACCGACTGGGCCGGCATCGGAACCGGCAGCCACCTCGGCGGCGGTGTCCGTCTTCTCACCGTCGATGAGGTCATCGGTGGCCGCCACGATCTCGCTGACCTGTCCGCGAGGGGGCTCACCGCGCAGCTCGGACCGGATGCGCAGGGCCTGGCGGGCGGCCAGGACTCCGAGCAGGCACAGGTAGAGTCCGCCGATGATCTTGAGGATCAGCAGTGCCGACGGGAAGGTCCGCAGCAGTGCCGAGATGCCCGTCAGCGCCGCGATCATCCAGATCGTCATGCCGGTGGCGGAGCCGAGTGAATAGATCAGCCCGGCCTTGCGGCGCAGGGCCGAGAGGCGAACGGTGAGGATCGTCTCGGGGCCGGGTGTGACCGCGAGGACGGTTGCGGCTCCGGCGATGGTGATGAGCTCGGGTCCGGTCATGGTGCTCCTTCGGGGACAGCGATCAGGCGATGGACCTGGTCGAGGCGGGAAATGCGACGCTGCACGATGACGGCCCGGCAGAAGAACACGAGTCGCAGCGACTCGCACCTACCGGGCTCTCCCTCAAGTCTGAGGCACGCCGGCACCAAATGACACATCGGGAAAGGCAATCATTTGTTAACAACCATTCGGGGGTACCGAACTATCATCGGCTACGCTGAAGCCATGTGGGATCTCAACCGGCTGCGCATTTGGCGGGCCGTCGTGGCCACCGGTTCCGTGGTCGACGCGGCCAGGAGCCTCAACTACACGTCCGCCACGGTCAGCCAGCACATCACGACCCTGCAGAAGGCCGTGGGCGTCCCTCTCTATCGCAGATCCGGGCGCGGCATCGAGATCACGGACCTGGGCAGGCGTCTGGCCGAGGAATCCGCTGACGTCTTCACGGGCCTGGCTCGACTCGATGATCTCGTCGAGAGCGTGCGCACGGTGAATCGTCCCCGCATGCGCATCGCGGCGTTCACCTCGTTCAACGCGGGCCTGCTGCCGGGGATCATCGAATCGGTCGCGGCCGAACATCCGGATATGCGCTTTGACATTCAGCTCAATGAGCCCGCGAAGGTTCGCCGCAGCCATTGCACGATCGAGATCCGCAGCGAGGTCCCGCAGGAAGACGAGGTTCACCTGCCCGGGATGACGCGCACGGTCCTCTTCGATGACGACTACCGAGTCGTGGTCTCGGACAGGCACCGGTTCGCGAGTCTGAAGTCCGTGCCGTTCAAGGACCTCGAGGACCAGCGCTGGGTCGACTACGACCTGTGGGCGGGGCCGACGAGCAAAGTCGTCGACCTCGCCTGTGCCGCCGCCGGATTCGAACCGCGAACCTTCGCCGCCTCGGAAGACGAATTCGCCGCGCTGGCCCTGGTCGCCTCGAATCTCGCGATCACGGTCCTGCCGCGTCTGTCATCGGCGCAGCTGCGACAGGGACTGAGAGCCGTCGGCCTCAGCGACCCCACGCCCGTGCGCCGAATCGTCATGCATGTGCGTGAGCGCGAGGCGCATCTGCCGCACGTGCGCTCCTTCGTCTCCGCCGCCGAGGCGGTCGTGGCCGACTATCTGGCCCGTTGAGGGCCCTTTCTGCCAGGGGAGACGCACAGTTCCTCATAGTGGGCTGAGTCCCCGACGTCAGGGCGGTGGGATAGGCTGTCCGGGTGAGTTCTGAAATCGAAATCGGCAAAGGCAAGCGCGGTCGTCGCGGTTATTCCCTCGACGACATCGCCGTCATCCCTGCTCGGCGCACCAGAGATCCCGAAGACGTATCGCTGGACTGGCAGATCGACGCCTATCAGTTCGGCCTCCCCTTCATCGGCGCCCCCATGGACTCGGCCATGTCACCGGAGACCGTGATCGCTCTGGGCAAGCACGGCGGCTTGGGTGTGCTCGACCTCGAGGGTCTGTGGACCCGCTACGACGATCCCGCTCCGCTGCTGGCAGAGATCGCCCAGCTGCCTGCGGAGATGGCGACGGCGCGGATGCAGGAGCTCTACTCCGCACCGATCCAGGCCGAACTCATCACGGCCAGGCTCGAACAGATCCGCGAAGCAGGGGTCACCGTTGCCGGTGCCCTGACTCCGCAGCGGACCCAGCAGTTCTACAAGACGGTCGTCGATGCCGGAGTCGACATCTTCGTCATCCGCGGCACCACCGTCTCCGCCGAACATGTGTCCTCGCATGCAGAGCCGCTCAACCTCAAGCAGTTCATCTATGAACTCGACGTTCCCGTCATCGTCGGCGGTGCCGCGACGTACACCGCGGCCCTGCACCTCATGCGCACCGGTGCCGCCGGTGTCCTCGTCGGCTTCGGCGGGGGAGCCGCGGCAACGACCCGCCGGACCCTGGGTCTCCACGCTCCGATGGCCACCGCGCTCGCCGACGTCCACGCCGCCCGGCGCGACTACATGGACGAATCCGGTGGCCGCTACGTCCACGTCATCGCCGATGGCGGACTGGGCACCAGCGGCGACATCGTCAAGGCCTTCGGCGTCGGTGCCGATGCCGTCATGCTCGGCACCGCTCTGGCGCGTTCTACCGAGGCTCCCGGCCGCGGGATGCACTGGGGCGCCGAGGCGCACCACCCCGAGCTTCCCCGCGGGCACCGTGTGGAGCTGGGAACCGTGGGCAGCCTCGAGCAGGTTCTGTTCGGTCCCGGACGGACCGCGATCGGCGAACTCAATTTGGCCGGTGCCCTGCGTCGTGCGCTCGCGACCACCGGCTATGTCGATCTGAAGGAATTCCAGCGCGTCGACGTCACCGTCTCGCCCTATCAGCCCGGATCGGTGGTTTGATCTGTTCCGGCTGGCGCTGACGCCCAAATGGTTGGGGTCCCTGCTTCTCGTTCTCGTCCTCGTCACGTGCTTCGTCGGTCTGTCCGCATGGCAGATCGACCGCGCTCAGCACAAGAATGATGCTGTCGACGCGGCCGACGTCGAGGAGATCGAACCGTTCAACGAGGTCATGGAAGCCCAAGCCCCGATGCCCGGCATCCTCGCCGACCAGCGGGTGAGCCTGTCCGGGCACTGGCTTCCGGACAATCAGGTCGTCGTCCCCGGACGCGTCCTGGACGGGGACAAAGGCTATTGGGTCGTGACGATGTTCGCGCCCGATGGCGCCCGCCTCGGTGCTTCGGCCGGTGCCGATGCCGCGGACAAGACCATCGCGATTCCGGTGCTGCGCGGCTTCACCACCGATGAGCAGACCGCCATGGAATCCCGCGCCGCCCAAGGCCCGGTCGAGATGAAGGCGCAGATCGGTCCCGTCGAGGGCCCGAAGCCCGGCAACTCACTTCCTGAGGGCCAGGTGCGCACCGTCTCGACCTCACAGCTGATCAACCTGTTCCCCGATCTGCTGACCTATTCGGGCTTCCTCATCCCCGAATCGGCAAGCGGTGCGGCCGCCTCCATCGCGACGGACGGACTGGCGTACGTGCCCCCGACGACGACGCGGGAGGAGGGCGGATTCGATCTGCAGTCCGCGGGCTACGCGATCGAATGGCTGATCTTCGCCGGCATGGCCCTGTACATGTGGTGGCAGCTGCTGCGCGATGACTTCATGCGCCGCCGCCTCGGCAGCGACTCCGATACTCAGGATCCCGCAAGCCCGGTCGAGTATGTTGTCGTCAAGTCTGCGGGACGGTCCTCGATCGACCCCGAGGTGATGTCGGGACTGACCGGACTTCCTGCCCACAGGCATGGAGCGAAGAAGCCTCGCAGCCGTCGTGGCCGGTCAGCCGACGACGCCGATTCGACCAATACCACCCCGACCGGAGGAAACTGAGCGTGAGCGAAGAACCCGAGTCCCTGGATTCCCGCCCCGACTTCGACGACAGCAATGTGTGGAGCGTCAAACGCTTCACCTCGGCTGGCAATGCGTGCAAGTTCTATCGCGTGATGGCCATCATCACCGGAACGATGCTTCTCATCCTCACCGTCGAGATGATCTACAAATACCTCATCGCCGCCGACCCCTCGACGGCCCTGAACTTCGGAGGATTCAACCTGGCGGCCGCGATCGCGATCTGCCATGGATGGTGCTACGTCGTCTACCTCATCGGCTGCTTCTGGCTCAACCAGCAGATGCGCTGGACGCTGGGCCGCTACATCGTGCTGGCCCTGGCCGGTGTGGTCCCGGTGATGTCGTTCATCCTCGAACGCCGCATCCACCGCCAGGTCGAAGCGGAGCTGGAGGCGGCCGTCGTAGTCGCCCCCAAGAGTTGAGCCACACCTGAAGGGCTGAGCACCACCTGAGGTTGGGGGCTGGGTCACCGGTGTTTAGACTTGGACTATGACGCAAACCCAGAGCACACAGGTGCCTCCTGTCCTCGTGGTCGATTTCGGTGCGCAGTACGCGCAGCTGATCGCCCGACGGATCCGCGAGGCCGGACTGTATTCCGAGATCATCGCCCATGACGCCCCGGCTGCGGAGTTCGCGGCCAAGAATCCAGTCGCCATCGTGCTCTCCGGCGGACCCTCGAGCGTCAACGATGAGGGTGCCCCCGGATTCGACACAGCCGTCTTCGACCTGGGCGTGCCCACCATGGGCATCTGCTACGGTTTCCAGCTCATGTCCACGACCCTCGGCGGCCGTGTGGCCAAGACCGACAAGCGCGAGTACGGCTCGACCCCGGTCACCGTGGCAAGCACCGGTGCACTGCTGGCGCAGACCCCGAACAGCTACAAGGTGTGGATGTCCCACGGAGACTCCGTCGCCGAGGCGCCCGCTGACTTTGATGTGCTCGCATCGACCCCCGACACACCCGTCGCCGCCTTCGAATGCGCGGCACGCAGGTTCGCCGGAGTGCAGTGGCACCCCGAAGTTCTCCACTCCGAGCACGGGCAGCAGATCCTCGAGAACTTCCTCTTCAACGTCGCAGGACTCACCGCCGACTGGACCAACGCCTCGGTCATCGACGAACAGGTCGATCTGATTCGCGAGCGCGTCGGATCGAAGAACGTCATCTGCGCCCTGTCCGGGGGCGTCGACTCCTCGGTGGCCGCAGCCCTGGTCCACAAGGCCATCGGCGACCAGCTCACCTGCGTGTTCGTCGATCACGGTCTTCTGCGTGAGAACGAACGCGAACAGGTCGAGACCGACTACGTCAACTCGATCGGCGTCCGATTGGTCACCATCGACGCGCGTGAGCGCTTCCTGTCCGAACTCTCCGGCGTCGCCGACCCTGAGCTCAAGCGCAAGATCATCGGCCGCGAATTCATCCGCACCTTCGAAGCCGCCGCGGCCGATCTCGTGCTCGAGGCCAAGGACGAGGGCGCCGAGATCGGATTCCTCGTCCAGGGCACCCTCTACCCCGACGTCGTCGAATCCGGTGGCGGATCCGGAACCGCGAACATCAAGAGCCACCACAATGTGGGCGGTCTGCCCGATGACATCACCTTCGATCTCATCGAGCCCCTGCGCGCTCTGTTCAAGGACGAGGTCCGCGCCATCGGCCGTGAACTCGGAGTTCCGGACGCCATCGTCTCCCGCCAGCCCTTCCCCGGCCCCGGACTGGGAATTCGCATCATCGGCGAAGTCACGGAGGACCGCCTGTCGATCCTGCGCAGGGCCGACGCCATCGCCCGTGAAGAGCTGACGAAGGCCGGCCTCGATTCAGAGATCTGGCAGTGCCCGGTCGTCCTCCTGGCCGACGTCCGCTCCGTGGGAGTCCAGGGCGACGGACGTACCTATGGCCACCCGGTCGTGCTGCGCCCGGTCTCCAGCGAAGACGCGATGACTGCCGACTGGACTCGCGTTCCCTACGACGTCCTCTCGGTCATCTCGAACCGCATCACGAACGAGGTCGACGACATCAACAGGGTCGTCCTCGACGTCACCTCCAAGCCTCCGGGCACCATCGAATGGGAATGATTCTGTTCCCCGACCACAACTCCTGAACAGTGTTCAGTTAGGGTTGGGTATGCCCGAGTGAGTCTCGGGTGCACCCAACCATCGGAGAACCCATGTCACACGCGCACACCGCCAGCACCACCTCGGCGAAGGTCGGTCGGAGAAACTCAGTCGGCCAAGCCGGCGACATCGCACTGATCGCGGTCTTCGCCGCTCTGCTGGCGGCGTTCGCAATCATGCCGCCGATCCCCGTGGGCCCGGCTGGTGTGCCGATCACGCTGCAGACCTTCGCCATCGCACTCTGCGGCCTGGTGCTGGGCCCGTGGCGCGGCGGGGCTGCCGTCCTGCTCTACGTCGTCCTCGGTCTGCTGGGCCTGCCGATCTTCTCCGGCATGAGCGGCGGCATCGGCGTGCTCGCCGGACCCAGCGCCGGCTACATCACCTCGTTCACGCTCTACGCCCTGGCCACCGGCTTCGTCGCCCGCTGGGCCATTCGCCGCTTCCGCGGTTCGAAGCTGTGGATCGCCCTGTTCGTCGGTGCCCTGGGCTCGAGTCTGCTGCTCAACCACCCGCTGGGCATCCTCGGGATGTCGATCAACGCCGACCTGCCCCTGGGTGTGGCCGCCGTCGCCGACCTCGTCTACTGGCCAGGCGACATCATCAAGAACATCCTCGCCGTGTCCGTCGCGATTCTCATCCATCGGGCCTTCCCCGATGTCCTCCGCCGCCGAGGTGTCCCGACGATGGCACCGACCGCACAGTCCGGGGGTGCACAGTCCGCGGGAGCTCAATCCCAGGACGCTGATTCCGAAGGCACTGCGGCGCAGTGATCTTTGGACGAAAGGCGGATGCGGATTTCGGCTCGGCGCGACCAGTCGAGCCTGCGGGGCAGCGGGATGACGCGAGCCCTGCCGACACCGGCACAGCTGCGCAGGAGATCAGCTTCACCGACGTCTCGGTCGGCGTCCTCGATGACAGCCCGGCAGGCGATGTCTACCGTCCGATCCTCACGAATGTGAACCTCACCCTGGACGAGCCGAGGATCGCGATCATCGGCGCCAACGGTTCGGGGAAGTCGACGCTGCTGCAATTGTTCAACGGGCTGGTGACCGCCGACGCCGGCCGAGTGCTCATCGACGGTCTCGACCCGCTCGAGCAGGCGAAGCAGGTGCGATCGCGGGTGGGCTTCGTCTTCACCGATCCTGCGGCGCAGCTGGTGATGCCGACTCCGCTCGAAGACATCGAACTCTCACTGCGCAAGCGCGTGCCCAAGGCCGAGCGCCGCGCGGCAGCCTTCGCCGTGCTCGAGGAACTGGGCATCGCCGATCTGGCCGAGCGCAGCGTCTACGAGCTCTCCGGCGGCCAGCGCCAGCTCGTGGCCCTGGCGGCAGTGCTCGCCGTGGACCCGCAGATCCTCGTCCTCGACGAACCGACGACGCTGCTTGACCTGCGCAACAAGGAGAAGCTGCGGAGGCTCCTCGACGACCTGGTCGCCCGCCGAAGGGTGCGCGTGATCTTCTCCACCCACGACCTCGACTTCGCCGGCTTGGCCGAGCGTGCCCTCGTCGTCGATTCCGGACGCATCGTTGCCGACTCGGCCCCCGTCGAGGCGACCCGGATGTACCGTGAGCTGATCATGAGCGACTCGTCATGAG
>NZ_JAKDJU010000144.1 GCF_030453725.1 Brevibacterium picturae | reverse complement strand
GGCGCGCACCTCATCTGCGATCGTCTGTCTCAGCACGCCGTGCGTCGGTGAGTTCGGTGACCAGCGTTCGCACGAGCGCACCCAGGCGGAACCTGTCGGGGATCACGGTTCTGATTCCGTGGTCCCACAGCGGTGCCGCAGTGACGTTGCCGACCGCCGCAGCGAGCACGCCGGGCTCATCGTTGAACGCGTCGATGACCCGCGGCAGCACGCTTTCGTCACGTGCGACCTCGAGAAACGCGGTGGCGCCCGGCGCCGAGGTGAATGCCACAGCATCGCACTGGCGACTCGCGACGAGGTGGACAGCCTCGACCACAGCGTCCGGATCGGGTGCCGGACCCCACCGATAGATCACGAGCGAGCAGACATCGGCGCCTGCAGCGGAGAAGGTCTCATCCAAACCGTCGTCGCCTGCCCCGTGATGCTGGACAGCGATCCGGACGCCGTTCACTCCCTCGTCAAGCAGTGCCTGTCTGATCTCGGAGTTGGTTTCGGATTCGGCGACCCAGGCGGTTTCCAGCCCGGCGGCCTGGATCGCACCGCGTGCCTTGGGTCCACGGGCGATGATTCGGGCACTGGCGAGCATCGCGTGCCACTGCTCGAAGAGGCCGGCTTCCTCGGCCACATTGCCCCAACCGGTGAAACCGACACCGGTCGTGACCACAATGACGTCGGGTTGGGTGTCGATGAGGGCACGCGTGCGTGCGACGAGCTCGGGGTCATCGATGTTCGGGATGACCGACAGTGTGGGTGCGTGCACGATGGTCGCATCGTGACGTTCGAGGGCTGAAGCAAATTGTTCGGCCTTCCGCTGCGCCGTCAGAACCACCCGGCATCCGGCCAGCTGGCCGCTGCGGTCACTTCGAGACTCGTCCATGCACACATCCTGGCCTCCGAAGCTCGGCAGAGCAACTCAACGGATCGAGGCTAGAGACGCTGAAGTCCGCTCGCTCTCTCACTCGTGCATGCGTGCACCCATGGTCACCCGAATCACGGCGTACCGCGGTCCCCGCAGGGACACCCCGACAAGGAGCACCTACCTGGACAGCGACACCAGCGTCCACTCAGCCGAAGTTCTCTCAATGCAGAATGTCCCGCAACCCTGGTGCCATGGACAGCAACTCTGCCGTTGCCGTCATTTTGTACCGCTCGTCGAGGATTGTCAGCAGATCTGACACCGAGAGTTTTGGGCCCTGCCGTCCGCTACGCTCGCATAGAGCAATCACGGCCAGGCTCCCCTGCGTCAGGTGCTGTCGCACGGTGTCGTAGGCAAATTCCCTCGCAGGGACTGCGCGGATGAGTGCCGGCAGTTTGGCAGTTGGAAAATCTTTGAGGTTCTCGGTGACGATGACTTCGGCACTGCCCATTTCTGCTGCGGCTACAACGTGCTCGTCATCGGGGTCTGGCAAACCGTATGTGCCCTCCAGCGGTTCCCAGCCAAGAATAAGCGCGTCGTCGAACGACTGCGACATTTGACCGATCAATCTTTGCGCAGCTAGTTCAGCGTCGTCTACCGCCGATCCCCGGCTGACCAACTTCTTAGCCTCATGATGGGCAAGTTCGTCGAGGATAACTGTGCTCCACATGGGTCGGTAAGCACCCTCAACCGCAAGCGACAGCAGGAAATCGCGCTGCAGGCTAGGCCAGAGCACGCTCGTGTCGAGCACCGCGGCAAACATGGATTGATCCTATGTCAGATCACCCTGCTGATCGACGCTTCGCAGCCACTGCCTTACGCGCTTCCCGAAGTTCAGCCAAGGTCTGGTCGATATCCGCCGTCTCGTCGACGTCGACGGACAGCGCATCGATGGCAGCGTATTGTTTTCGACGGCGCTCCTCGCGATAGTCCAAAACATCTGTGAGAGCGATACGGCGGTGCGAACCCGAGCGCGTGTAAGGAAGTTTTTCGCCGTCGAGCGCCTTAATCAGCGTCGGTCGGCTGATCCCCAATAGGTCGGCGGCCTGCTGAGTCGTCAACATCTGCGAGGTGGGCGAGATTGTCACTGACAAGCCCTTCTGCATCGCCTCCACAACACTGCGCAAGACCTGGTAGACCTCGGAGGGAAGCTCAACCGTGTTGTCATCTTCTGCCCCGACGAGATAATAGCGCGGGATAGGGTTGTGCGCTTCTTCGGCAGTGAGCATGTCGTAGACGCGGCCGACTTGCCGAGTATCGCTAGCACTGTAGGTCGACGATGCGAGGAATTCTGTTGCGGACATGGACCTCTCCTTTTATGCATCAATCGCAAGTAATTTCGATTGCTTCATTTAGTCTACCGCGCGTGATCCTGCAAAGAGAAGAGCAACCCCGCCTCACCCATGCATCCGCGCGCCTTTCACCAACCGATCCACCGCATTCTTCGGCCCGCGCAGAGCAATGCCGACTAAGTTGAGGTCCTCGGCCGCGACCGCAGCCACGGCCTCACGGTTGGCGGCATCGTGGCCGGTCGAGAACAGTTCCTGCGTGTACACAGCCGTCGATATTCCCCGACCCAGCGCCTTCGTTCGAGCCTTGGCCAGCACCTCGGCGCCGGCGGTCATGACGAGGACTGGCTGGCGCAGCATCGGAAGGTAGTCGTTGCCGTCGGCGTCTCGGTAGTTCTCCCCCACCAGGTCCGGTTCGCTGGTCGCGATGCCGGACATGAGGAACGCGGTGACGTTGAGTTCCTGCCAGGGCAGCAGGTCATCGCGGAGGACCACGACGACCTTCGTGTCGAAGCGCACCACCTCGGCGCTGGCGGAACTGACCGTATCGGTGGTGCCTGCGGCTGTCTCTGCTGTGTTCGTGTTTTCGTGCATGCCCCCACTCTTGTTCAATTCCACAGGTGGGTCTTGTACGTTTGTGACATGGCTGATGTGATCCACGCGTGGCACCCGAATGTGCCCCTGGTGCAGGAGGTGCTCCACGCACAGTTCGAGCATCATGCCTACCCCTCCCACACTCATGATTCATGGACCGTCCTGCTTGTCGATCAGGGAACCGTGACCTACGACCTGGATCGCCACGAGCACCAGACGTCGAACTCGACGGTGACGCTGCTGCCGCCGCAGGTGCCCCACGATGGCCGCTCGGCGACTCCTGATGTTCCGTTTCGCAAACGCGTGCTCTACCTCGAACCCGAATGGCTGCCCCTGGGCGCCATCGAGGCCGCAGCGGAGACACCCACGCTCTTCGACCCGAGCGTCACCTCGACCGTCGACCAGATCCATGCCGCATTGAATGACCCGGCCGATGTCCTCTCCGCCGAGTGCGGAGTTCTCGCGCTGCGTGACCTCGTACAGCCGCATCTGAAGTCACCGGTCGACACTGCTTCTGACACGCCTCTGGCCCGTCGTCTGCGTCACCTGCTTGATGATCGTTTGGAGGAGACCTTCACCATCGCCGAGGCGGCCGCTGACTTAGGTGCCCACCGCAGTCACCTGGTCCGGGTGTTCACCCAGACCTACGGGAATGCCCCGCACCAGTACGTCATCGGCCGTCGCGTGGACCGCGCCCGCAGGCTTCTCCTGTCCGGGCACTCCCCCGCCGAGGCGGCCGCCCAGTCCGGCTTCCACGACCAATCCCATCTCACCCGGCACTTCCGCCGGACGTTGGGAACAACACCGGGCGTCTTCGCGGCCTGAGGCTCTACGACGCCCCAGCTCAGACTACGAAAGTGCCGGTGACAACGCCCAGACCATCGAACCTCGCAGACAAAGAATCGCCCGGTTCAACTGGGATGGGCTCACTGCATGTACCTGTGGTGATGAAGTCCCCTGCTGCCAGACCGATGTCGACGGCGGAGAGTTCATTGACCAGCCAGGTCAGTGCTGCGGCTGGGTCACCGAGAACGTTTCTGCCTACGCCCTCAATGGTTCGGGACCCTGATGGGCAGTCGACTTCGGCGGTCATCGGCACCTCGGCCAGATCGCGCGAGGACCAGGTCTCCTTCGCCGCCGGCCCCAGCACGAATCGGTGGCCGCAGGCGTTGTCGGCGATCATCTGCAGTGCACCGGCCGTGGTGACATCGGTGAAGCGGGAACTTGGCAGTTCGATGCCGAAGTGCAGCGCAGCCACCGCCTCCATCACCTCGTCGAGGGTGTAATTGCTTGTGCGCGGAGGCAGCGCGGTGCCGAGGACGAACACGAACTCCGGCTCGGCCAGACACATCGAGTTACCGCTCAGCGACACAGCCTCCCCGTCGCCTTGGATGCGGTCCGCGAGCACGCGACCACCCAGCGGGCCCTCGACATTGATGTGCCGTTGCCCGGCCTCACTCGTCGCCGCGATCTTCCACCCGCGGGTTGGTTGCCCTTCCAACTCGGCATAGCGGGTCTGTATCGCGTAGGCCTCTGCCCGAGTCGCAGGAACTGCCTCTGCCGGCAGCGCATCGATCGCCGCCCCTTGCAGACCCACCTTGTGCACGGCGGTGGCACCGCGTTCGATCTTCTCCGTCGAAGACATCGCATTCACGTCCGTCATGAGATCAGTGTGGCACGGCACGAGCGAACCGCGGAGGTGTGACCGTCAATCGGTCATATCGTCAGCACTGTCTTAGGCAGCTGGCCGTAGTCCATCTGCCGGTGAACCTCCACAACGTCCTCGAGCGGGGCCGTGGCCGGAGCTGGCACTTGAAGCTCCCCGTTTTCGATGAGCTCAGCCACGTATTCGAGCGCGACATGATCCGGTTCGACGATGACGTTCGTCCAGCGGACGCCCGCCTGTGCGGCAGCCGCGTCGAGGCCCTGTTGCTGCCCCGAGGGTACTCCGACGACGATCCCGTCCGGTTTGGTCAGTGGAACTGCGCGAAGGGCGAACTCCCCACCGATGAGGTCGATGACGACGTCGACATCACTGATTCCTCCGGCACCGAGGTTGGGGTCGTCGAATTCCTCACTCGCATAGTCGATCGCCCGGTCCACACCGAGAGACTCGAGATGTTTCAGCTTCTCTCCCGTTGCGTGACCGATGACAGTCGCGCCCAGCTTCTTCGCCATCTGCACGACATAGGTGCCGACGGTGCCGCCACCGCCGAGGACGAGTACCGTCTGTCCGCTGCGCACATCCGCGGCTTCGTGCACGATCTGGTACGCCGTCGTGGCAGGCAGAGGGATCGACGCAGCAGTCGCGAAATCCAGAGAATCGGGAATGCGCACGAGGTGGCGAGACGGTGAGGTCACAAATTCGGCATACCCGTTGGCCGGGTAGGGAAAACGGGGCATCCCGAAGACGCGATCACCTAGTGCGAAGCGATTCACCCCATTGCCCAGGGCGGAGACCTCACCGGCAATATCCCATCCGACGGTGATGGGGAAAGCGCCCATGAGCTTTGCCACGGATGCTCCGCCACGAGTCTTTCCGTCGACCGGGTTGACTCCCACATGGCTGACGCGCACCTGAACCTCGGTGGGAATGGGTTCAGAGATCGGTGCGTCGTGGATCAGGGTGAGGACTTCAGGCCCGCCGAATTCGTTCTGGACTACCGCACGCATCTTGCTCATCTCTCCACCGTTCAACGTCGCCGAGGCGGCCGCATCGGTCGGCGTCCATGACCAGTCTCAACTCACTTGCCATTTCCGGCGAGCCCAAGGGACGGCGCCTGGTATTTATGTCTTGTGAATCATCTTCCCATTGAAGAGCTACGGGCCGTAGATCTATCCCGCAATCCATTCTTCAAATTTCACCGCGTCGAAGATCTCTCTGCGGTGATTACGGGAGATCCTATTGAGACTCATGAGCCGCTCACGCATCGCACGAACCCGCTCCTCATTCAAAATTTCGAGCCTCAGACCGACACTCACCAATGACCAAGTGTCAATACACTTGATTCCCTCCGCAAACGGTCTGGCCCTGAAGTCATCTGTTACAAATATCGCCTTGAGCATGCGACGCTGGATAATGGTGATTGTTTCAGCCTCGCCTAAGTGCTTGTCGTCGCCATTCTTCATATTCTGTTCAGCGAGATCTACGTCGAGCGCCTCTGCAAATGCCATCTCCCACCGCAGTCGGCGAATTTGAACATGCTCGTCGTCGCTGGGAAAGACCGGTTCGCCGAGCACAAGCTCAGCCGCGTAGCCAAGGCCCGATATCCCATAATTCGACGGTCCACGACCATCGCACTCACGCTGGACAGTTGCTGTCCAGGTGCCTTTACCCTGCAGGATTTCCTTCAGACAGTCCATCTCATCGCAAAGACTAAAGTTGATGAGGACGTTGGTGTCATGGAAGAAGAACAGGGGTTTTGAATCCACATCCAGCAGCCTTATCTAAGAAGCGATAGCAACTCATCGCCCTCAATGGGAGTCATAGGAGCTGGGTCGGGAACCTCGAGTTCCGCCTCATCAGTACCAAGCATCCAAGCAAGATAGCTCTTGTTCAGCTTGCCGGATTCGATCCGCTGCAGGTGAGCAGATCGCAACCATGTGGGAAAGCAGCGCGCACTCGCGCGAGCCATTCGGTCAGTGATTTTGTCCGGGCCCTGTACGTGTCGACTCTTGCTCCAGTATTTCCGCAGGACGCCCTGAGTCTTGAGTTCGAGCGCTGCCGAAATCTCATGCGATGGAACGATGCCAAGCTTGTTCAACCGAGCTTTCACCGTCCCCGTTGACACTCCCGACTCCCATAGAAAGTCAGCTAAGTCGTTGCACAGTGTCGACTGCCAATCGAATGCGCGCATTGACTCTTCTGGGAGGAGCAATTGAGCGGCAAAGTTATTAGCCTTCGCTTCAAACACATCGACTTTATCGCTACAAGGGCGAACGTCTTCATGACCAAGAGCATGATGTGCAAGCTCGTGGGCGATCGACCAATTCTCATTGAACCAATTGCCTGAACCATTGACGGCAATGACCTTTCGGCCTGTGACGGTGAAAGAGTAGGCAGTAGTCAGCTCCGATAGAACGACAACATCCACGCCGAGCACTTCGAGCTTATCTGCAAATCGTTCGACGAATCCTGGACCGAGAATCTCCCGGAACTTCGCTGGATCCGCAGGCAATTTCGAAGTTGCGCTAAGCTCCCCGGCCAGGTTGAAGGCAGTCTGAATCTTAATCAGGACGTCTCTATCTTCTTCAAGACCGTCGACTGAGCGTGTTTTTGTCTCATGGTCGAATCTATGCCGAGCAGCAAAGTTAAGCCGAGCCGGATCGAGCTCGCCCGTGATCAGGTAATACACATCTTCATCGAGAGCCCGCGCAATGTCTGCAAGCTCGACTGCGGCAAAACCTCTCTGCCCACGAAGCGCTCGCGACATCGCGTCGGGTGTCATCTGAGTATGTTCGGCCAGCGTCTTTTGAGCCATGCCACGTTTCCGCATGACTGCAATGACTCTGTCTCCTATAGAACTCATAGTCCAATTCTAGACCGGAAATTGGGAAATTCCCAATTTCATTTCCGGACTTCACATAGTCGCCACTCGCGTAGGCACAATCCTGGTTGGCGACGTAACTACTGCGCTCTTACCACCAAGCACCTGGATTGCCTGCCGCTTGAACGGCCGCCCCAGCAAACAGCTACTCCCCGACGTGTTCCCGAACCCACTCAAGAACGGTCCGCGCAATCTCCTCCGGGC
>NZ_JAKDJU010000143.1 GCF_030453725.1 Brevibacterium picturae | reverse complement strand
GCACCGTTCTTCTGGTCGTTCATGAAGCGCTCGGCGAACTTGCCGTTCTGGATGTCCGCGAGGACGGCTTCCATGTTCTTCTTCACGTCCGGGGTGATGACGCGCGGCCCGGAGACGTAGTCGCCGTACTCAGCGGTGTCGGAGATCGACCAGCGCTGCTTGGCGATTCCGCCCTCGACCATGAGGTCGACGATGAGCTTGAGCTCGTGGAGAACCTCGAAGTAGGCGATCTCGGGCTGGTAGCCGGCCTCGGTGAGGACCTCGAAGCCGTACTGCACGAGGTGGGAGGTGCCACCGCAGAGGACGGTCTGCTCGCCGAAGAGATCCGATTCGGTCTCCTCGGTGAAGGTGGTCTTGATGCCGCCGGCACGCAGGCCGCCGATGCCCTTGGCATAGGAGAGCACGAGGTCCCAGGCCTTGCCGGAGGCGTCGGCCTCGACAGCCACGAGGACAGGCACGCCACGGCCGTCGACGTACTCGCGACGCACAACGTGGCCGGGACCCTTGGGGGCGACCATGATGACGTCGACGCCCTCGGGCGGCTGGATGTAGTCGAAGCGGATGTTGAAACCGTGAGCGAAGAGCAGAGCATTGCCTGGGGTCAGGTTCGGTGCGATCTCCGAGTTGTAGATGTCGGCCTGGACCTGGTCAGGAGCGAGGATCACGACGAGGTCGGCCCATTCGGAGACCTCGGCGGGGGTGCCGACTTCGAGGCCTTCGGCAGCGGCCTTGTCGCGGCTGGCGGAGCCTTCCTTGAGACCGATGCGGACCTCGACACCGGAGTCGCGCAGGCTCAGCGAGTGTGCGTGACCCTGGCTGCCGTAGCCGATGACGGCAACCTTCTTGCCCTGGATGACGGACAGATCTGCATTGTCGTCGTAATAGCGTTCTGCTGCCATAGTTCTCTTGCTCCTTCGTCAGGTGTGGGGTACTCCCCATTGTTTCACAGTTCGGTACTGCGGTTCATTTATTGAGATGGTCGACGTTCCACGAAGTGGAACGTTAAAACGTCAGCTGCGCGGGATCCAGCTGCGCAGTGTCACTGGATCAGCTGCGCAGGGCGCGGTCGGTGATCGACTTCGACCCGCGGCCGATGGCCACGGTGCCCGACTGGACGATCTCCTTGATCCCAAAGGGCTCCAGGACTTCGCGCAGGGCCTCGACCTTGCCCAGCTCACCGGTGGATTCGACGCTCACGGAATCGGGGCCCACGTCGACGATCTTGGCGCGGAACATCTCCACCGCCGCCGCGACCTGGGGACGGGTCGTGGAATTGGCTTTGACCTTGTAGATGATATGGGCTCGACGCACCGATGTGGCCGGCTCGAGCTCGACGATCTTGATGACGTTGACGAGCTTGTTGAGCTGCTTGGTCACCTGTTCCAGCGGCACGTCCTTGACGTCGACGACGACGGTGATGCGCGAGAGCTCATCGTGTTCGGTCACGCCGACGGCGAGGCTGTGGATGTTGAAGCCGCGCCGGGCGATGAGGCCGGTGAAACGCGCCAGTACGCCCGGCTTGTTTTCGACCAGGACTGAGAGTGTGTGCCGGTTGTTCATTCCAGGCCTCCTTCGATCTGAGCCACGGAGCGAACCGTGCCGTCTTCTTCCGTACCGGCTTCCGCGATCTGGCTCTCGGCCTGCTCGTCACCCTCGCCGTCGAACTCCGGGCGAATGCCGCGTGCGTATTCGATCTCATCGTTGGAGACTCCAGCGGCGACCATCGGCCACACCATGGCGTCCGGTGGGACCGTGAAGTCGAGGACGACGGGACGGTCGTTGGTCTCGAGCGCGGTCTTGATCGCGGCGTCGACGTCGTCGTTGCTGTCCACACGGAGGGCCAGGCAGCCGTACGCCTCGGCGAGCTTGACGAAGTCGGGGATCCGGATCGTCTCATGACCGGTGTTGAGATCGGTGTTGGAATACCGGCCGTCATAGAACAGGGTCTGCCACTGGCGGACCATACCCAACGACGAGTTGTTGATGATCGCAACCTTGATCGGGATGTCGTTGAGTGCGCAGGTCGCGAGCTCCTGGTTCGTCATCTGGAAGCAGCCGTCACCGTCGATGGCCCACACCACACGGTCCGGTTCGGCGACCTTCGCGCCCATGGCGGCAGGCACCGAATAGCCCATTGTCCCGAGACCACCGGAGTTCAGCCACGATTTGGGGCGTTCGAACTCGACGAACTGAGCGGCCCACATCTGGTGCTGGCCGACACCCGCCGTATAGACGGCCTCGGGCCCGCTCAGCGCCGAGACCCGCGAGATCACATACTGCGGATCGCAGAGTTCACCATGCTGGTCGTAGCCCAGCGGGTAGGTCGTCTTGAGACGGTTGAGGAAGCGCCACCAGGGTTCACGCTGACGCTCGAGAGCCTTGGGGAACTTGCCGCGCAGCTCCGTGAGCATCTCCGCGAGGACCTCGCGTGCGTCGCCGACGATGGCGACGTCGACCTCACGGTTCTTCCCGATCTCCGCCGGGTCGATATCAGCGTGGATGACCTGCGCATTGGGCGCGAAGGAATCGAGATTGCCGGTGACTCGGTCATCGAACCTGGCGCCGATGGTGATGAGCAGGTCAGCTTTCTGGAAGGCCGTCACGGCGGGCACGCTGCCGTGCATACCGGGCATTCCGAGGTGGAGCTGGTGCGAATCGGGGAACGCTCCCCTGGCCATCAGCGTCGTGGCCACGGGAATGTTGGTCGCCTCGGCGAGCTTGAGCAGTTCCTTGTCCGCTTGTGAGCGAATGACGCCGCCGCCGATGTAGAACACGGGACGCTGAGCCTCCGAGATGAGCCGGGCGGCCTCCCGAATCTGCTTGGCATGCGGCTTGAGGATCGGACGATAGCCGGGCATCGCCGGCTCCTCGGGCCAGACGAAGGGAGCGGTGCCCGTCTGGGCGTCCTTGGTGACGTCGACGAGGACTGGTCCGGGCCGTCCGGTGGTCGCGATGTGATGGGCGTTGAGGATCGCGGAGGGAATGTCCTCGGCCTTGGTGATGAGGAAGCTGTGCTTGGTCACCGGCATCGTCATCCCCACGATGTCGGCTTCCTGGAAGGCATCGGTGCCCAACAGCTTCGAGCTCTGCTGCCCGGTGATGGCCAGCATCGGGACGGAATCCATGTGGGCGTCGGCGAGCGCCGTGATGAGGTTCGTCGCACCCGGACCCGAGGTCGCGATGCACACGCCCAGCTTGCCCGAGGCAGCCGCATAGCCTTCGGCCGCGTGCCCGGCACCCTGTTCGTGACGAACGAGGATGTGACGGATCTTGTCCGTCTCGAACAGCGGGTCATATGTCGGAAGGATGGTGCCGCCGGGAAGGCCGAAGACCGTCTCGACCTCGAGGAGCTCGAGGCTGCGGACGATCGCCTGTGCTCCGGTGAGGACCTCAGGGGTCGAGTTGCGTCGAATGCTTGACGGGGTCGCGGTCACCGGGGCTGGGCTGGGCGCAGTGCCAGTTCCCGCTGACTGGGCCGAGGGCGTGGCTGCCATCGTTTCGTATCCTTCCTAGTGATCCAACTTGTCTCCGCATGAAAAAAGCCCCTCCGGTTTCGGTAGGGGCGCGCGGAACGTGTCGTGTTGACAGGCTACGGAAGATCCGCGCGCTGGGTAATAACGACGACAAGAAGGTGAGTCATGGCTCAATAGTTCACCGCGGGCAATCTGCGTGTCAAACGTCGCAATCGATCGTCTCGAAATTTGGGATACTCATGGGTTGAGGGATGAGATCGGTCGGCAGCGCCGGAGTCTGCCCAGAGACCGTGCCCAGTACCTGCCCCAGAGCCGGCGCCGAGGGAAGAAGGAAAAGCTCGATTGTGGGAACCATGGACTCCGACACGCGCCCCGACTAGGCTCTCAAGGGTGCGTCCCCTCTTACGTTTCTGGCCCGATCTGCGTTCTCGCATCGGCGTGTACATCGCCGTACTCGCGCTGACTCTGCTGGCCAACGGCATCCAACTGGTCATCCCCCTGATCACCGGTCACATCATCGACGGCCCCATCGCCCACCGGGATCTCTCCGGTCTGTGGCTGCCCGTGCTCGGGGTCCTCATCATCGGCATCGCCGAGGCGGTTGCCCTGTGGGGTCGCAGACTTCTCGTCGCCCCGGTCGTCGCGCAGTGGGAGATCACCTGGCGCTCACGACTCTTCGACCGGCTCCAGTACACCTCGGTGGCCATCCACGATTCCTGGGAGTCCGGGCAGCTGCTCTCGCGCGCGATCAACGATCTGTCCCAGCTGCGACGGTTCTTCGCCTTCGGGATCCCGTTCCTCGTGACCACCCCGCTGATCATCATCATCGGCACCATCATCCTCACGTTCCTCCAGCCGGTCTTCGGTCTGATCATGCTGATCATGGCCGTGCCCACGATTGCGACGGTCACGGTCTTCGAGAAGAGGTACCGGGAGGCCTCGCGTCGGTCTCAGGACACGGTCGGTGAGATCACCACCGAGGTCGAGGAATCGATCCAGGGGATCCGGATCCTCAAATCCTTCGGCCGCTCGCCGTGGGCCGCGCACCGCTTCTCCCGCCTGTCTCGGAAGTTCCAGGGCATCGAAGTGCGCAAGGCCAAGCTCGACTCCTGGTTCTGGAGTGTGCTCATCCTCCTGCCCACCCTCGCCCAGGCCGCCATCGTGGCGGTCGGCACCTGGGGCGTCGTACAGGGCTGGACGACGATCGGCACCGTGGTCGCGGCAGTGACCATCTCGATGGTGATGCGGATGCCGATCGAGATGCTCGGCTTCCTCCTCGCAGATGCCCTCATGGCCCTGACCGCTGCGGCCAGGTACTGGGAGGTCATCGACATCAGGCATGACATCACCGACACCGACGGTCGGATCGCCGATGCCCCCGATGTGGGCCGCTACAAGGGCGAGCTGGACTTCGAGGATGTCGACTTCCACTTCGCCGACACCGACCGTGAGACCTTGCAGAACCTCAATCTGCACGTGGACCCGGGCCAGACCCTGGCCATCGTCGGCGCCACCGGATCCGGCAAGACGACTCTGGCCTCGCTCGTTCCCAGGCTCCAGGACGTCACCGGCGGATCCGTGCGCGTCGACGGCACCGACATTCGCGACCTGCCCGTCAACGAGGTGCGCAACCTGGTGTCCGTGTCCTTCGAGGACCCGATCCTGTTCTCCACCTCGGTGGCCGAGAACGTGAGCATGGGTGCGCCCGGGGTCGACGATGACGCGATCTGGCAGGCCCTGGAGATCACGGCCGCGAAGGACTTCGTCGAGCGGCTGCCGGAGGGACTCGACACGCAGGTCGGCGAACAGGGGCTGTCCCTGTCCGGTGGGCAGCGACAGCGCCTGGCCTTGGCACGTGCGGTGATCGGCCAACCCCGCATCCTGGTCCTCGACGATCCGCTCTCAGCCGTCGACGTCGACACCGAGGACCGGGTCCAACGGGCGCTGCGGGAGATCCTGCCCGATTCGACGACGCTGATCATCGCCCATCGTCCGTCCACCTCGGCGCTGGCCGATGCCGTTGCCGTCCTCGACGAGGGACGGGTCGTCGCGCTGGGCACCCATGATGAGCTGCTGGAGTCCTCTCCGCTCTACCGTGAGCTCATGGGTGCGGCGGCTGTGACGGCTGGGACTGCCGGACACACCATCGGCAAGTCCACGACGGAAGGAGGCACGCAGTGAGCACTCCCCGCATCGATGAGGACGAGGTCGAGCAGCTTCCACCGGACATCGCCAAGAAGGCCCGTGCGCTGCTGCTCTCGCTGGTCCGCCCGCATCTGGCAATGGCGATCTTCCTGCTCGTCATCGTCGTGCTCACTGCACTGTTCCTCGTCATCGGCCCGGTGTTCATCGCCGATGCGCTCGACAATGGTGTTCCGAAGGCAGTCGACGGCGATCCGGGCCCGCTGATTCGTGCGGTGGCGGCCTTCGTCGGCTCAACCATCGCCTCGGCGGTGCTCGCATTCGCATCCACGAGGCTGGTCGGCATCACCGCGCAGAAGGTCGTGTACCGGCTCCGGTCGCGCCTGTTCACTCACATCCAGCGCCTCGACCTGGGCTATCACGAGCGGTCGACCTCGGGCAGGCTGGTGTCTCGGCAGACCTCGGACATGGAGTCGGTGCAGCAGTTCCTCACCTACTCGCTCTTCGACACGGCGCTGGCACTGTTCGAGATGACGTTCATCGCTGTGACCCTCATCGTCCTCGATGTGCCCCTGGCCCTCGTGGTCTTCCTCGGCTTCATTCCGCTGTTCTTCATCACGAAGTCCGCACACACATCACAGCGCAACGCCTACCGCCGGACTCGGACCTCGATCGCCAAGGTCATCGTCCACTTCGTCGAGACCATGGGCGGCATCCGCGCGGTCCAGGCCTACCGCAGGCAACCGGATCGCCGCGGCACGCTCAAGGACGAGGACACACTGTACCGCGATGCCAACACCGATGCCCTGCGCGGGGTCGCCTGGTTCGCGGGTTGGACCCGGCTGGTCGGCAATGTCACGCAGACGGTCATCATCATCGTCGGCGCGTGGCTGGTCATCGAGGATTGGACTCAGATCGGCGTGCTCGCCGCGTTCATCCTCTACTTGCGCCGGTTCTACGGTCCACTCGATGAGCTCGTGCAGGCATTCAACCTCTACCAGTCCGCCTCGGCGGCTCTGGAGAAGATGGCGGCCGTCCTCGACACCGACCCCGAGGTGGTGGAGCCGGCCCGGCCGAAGTCCCTGCCCGCACACAGTGCGCACCGGAGCTCGGGCACCGCCTCGGCGAAGGACACCGCGGCACAAGACGCCTCGACGAACTCCGCGGGACAGTCGGCGAACTCCTCGACGGCGAACGGGCGCTCGATCGACCTCAACCATGTCCGCTTCTCCTATGGGGACGGTCCCGATGTCCTCCCCCGTTTCGACCTGCGCATCCCGGCCGGCGAGATCGTCGCACTCGTCGGTGCCACGGGGGCAGGGAAGTCAACTCTGGCCAAGCTCGTCACCCGGTTCTATGATCCTTCCGAGGGGCGCGTCACCATCGACGAGGTGGACCTGCGTGACCTCGACGATGCCCAGCTGCGTTCGAGCGTCGTCATGGTCACCCAGGAGTCGTTCCTGTTCGCGGGCACGATCGCCGACAACATCCGGATCGGCAATCCCGATGCCGACGATGACGACGTTCTCGCCGCTGCCACTGCCGTCGGGCTGGACCCCTATATCCGCAATCTGCCGGACGGGTACGACACGGATGTGAAGAAGCGCGGCGGTCGCCTGAGTTCGGGACAGCGTCAGCTCGTGTCATTCGCGCGCGTGTTCCTGGCGAACCCGGACATCGTCGTCCTCGACGAGGCGACCGCGCACCTCGACATTCCGTCCGAGCGCCTCGTCCAGAAGGCGTTGGCGACAGTCCTCGAGGGACGCACCGCGATCATCATCGCCCACCGACTCTCGACCGTGGAGATCGCCGATCGTGTCCTCGTCATGGACTCCGGACGGATCATCGAGGACGGCACTCCCGATGAGCTGATCTCCGGGGCGGGCAAGTTCGCCCAGCTGCACAAGGCATGGCGGGATTCGCTGGTATAGCTCGGTCGC
>NZ_JAKDJU010000142.1 GCF_030453725.1 Brevibacterium picturae | reverse complement strand
TGGGGGGTGCGGTGGATCACTCGTGTTATTAAACACCTAACACCACCCGCCCGTTATCTGTCTAGGGCCCGCAACGAAAACGTTGGGGGACCTCTGCTTCTCTGTGAGCTCGGTGCCGAAGTCTGCTCAGCGGCTCAGCACCTCAGCAGCGGTCACTTGAGCGTTCGCCGCCGAAGTCGTCATCAGCTGAACTTCTTGGCGCCTCCGCGACGATCATTGCGGAAGTTGCGGCTGTCGCCGGGCTGCTTGTCGAAGTTGCGCTTCTTGAATGGGCGAGCCGGACGACCCGAGTCCGGACGGATGTCGATCGGGCGACCCTGGATCTGGGTATTGGAGAGCTTGCGCATGACCGAGGAATCGAGATCCTTGGGCAGATCGACCAGGGTATGGTTCGACCGGATGTCGATGTGGCCGATCTCCTTCGAAGTGAGGCCGCCTTCGTTGGCGATGGCGCCGACAACGGCACCCGGCTGCAGGCGTTCGTTGCGGCCGACGGCCAGACGGTAGGTGGTCATGTTCTCGTCACGCGGACGGGACGAACGTTCACGTCCGGGCTTGCCGTCGCGACCGCCATCACGGTCGCGTCCGGGCTTGCCACGGCTGGGCTCGGGCATGGGGTCGGCCTTGAGGGAGTTCGACTCGAGGACCATCGACGCCAGAGCGGCTGCGATGTCCGTCGCCGGAACATTGCGGGAGAGCTCGTACTGTTCGATGACGGTCGCGAGCTCGGTCAGCTCGGTCGTGGCCAGCACATCGTCGATGCGCTTGGTGAACTTCTCCACACGGGTGTTGGTCAGCTGTTCGACGCTGGGCATCGACAGCGGTTCGACCTTCTGCTTCGTCGCGCGCTCGATGGAGCCGAGCAGACGCTGCTCACGCGGGGTGACGAAGAGGATCGCCTCGCCTGAACGCCCTGCGCGGCCGGTGCGGCCGATGCGGTGGACGTAGGATTCGGTGTCATGCGGGATGTCGAAGTTGACGACGAGGGTGATGCGCTCGACGTCGAGACCACGAGCCGCGACATCGGTGGCGACGAGGATGTCGACCTTGCCGCTGCGCAGCATATCGATCGTGCGCTCACGAGCCTGCTGTGGAATGTCACCGTTGATCGCCGACGCCTTGAAGCCGCGGGCACGCAGCTTCTCAGCGAGCTCCTCCGTGGCCTGCTTGGTGCGGACGAACATGATGATGCCCTCGTACTCCTCGACCTCGAGGATGCGGGTCAGAGCGTCGAGCTTATGCGAGTGCTGGACCATGTGGTAGCGCTGACGGATGTTCGATCCGGTCTGCGACTTCGACGCGACCCGCACCTCTTTGGGGTTGTTGAGGTATTTGCCGGTCAGGCGGTGGATCGATGTCGGCATCGTGGCGGAGAACAGGGCCACCTGACGCGAGTCTCCGGACTGGCTGAAGATCTCTTCGATGTCTTCGGCGAAGCCCATCTTGAGCATCTCGTCGGCCTCGTCGAGGATGAGGTGACGGAGGCTGCCGAGCTTGAGAGATCCCTTTTTGAGGTGGTCGATGACACGACCGGGCGTTCCCACGACGACCTGAGCTCCGCGCTTGAGGCCCGATAGCTGTGGGCCGTAGGCCTGGCCGCCGTAGATCGGGAGGACGGAGAAGTCGTCGAGGTTGGTCGCATACGAGGTGAACGCCTCGGCGACCTGGATCGCAAGCTCGCGGGTGGGGGTCAGGACCAGAGCGAAGGGGCCGTCGTTGGCGCGGCCCGCCTCGGCGAGGTCGGACAGTGCTGGAAGAGCGAAAGCGGCGGTCTTGCCGGTGCCGGTCTGGGCCAGGCCGATGACGTCGCGGCCTTCGACCAGTGCGGGGATCGTTTCAGCCTGGATCGGAGTCGGGGTCTCATAGCCCTGGGCCTCGACTGCCTGGAGGACGAGCGGGTGGAGACCCAGCTCGGAGAACTTCGGTGTTGTCGGTTCGTCGGTTGAGGACACATCTGTCATGAGTTTTCTCTCTCACGTCGGCACACACTTGATCGCAGATGACTGTAGTGGCGATCTACCCTGCGGCCACTTGTGCAATCATCGTGAGCAATCCGGGCCGAAACCGTATGAGATCCAAGGCTTGCTTGGACAGACTTGAAAACCGTCAGTACGGAGAAAGGTTTGGGTGTGCCTCAAGTTTACATGCCCGACGCCTGCCGGGGTGACTGATAGCCCTCAGGGGCAGTGTGAGTTCCGTCGCCCTCGAGTCGACGGCGGCGGGCCAGGGTCGAACAGATAGGCTGTACCTGCGAGCCACGGCAGCCGGCCGTCGGCGAACTACCTCAAGGAGAATAAACGTGGCACAGTCCAAGTTGGATGCCGTCATCGCCCTGGCCAAACGCAGAGGATTCGTCTTCCAAGCCGGAGAGATCTATGGCGGTTCCCGTTCGGCCTGGGACTACGGTCCTTTGGGCGTCGAGCTCAAAGACAACATCAAGGCCCAATGGTGGCAGACCTTCGTCCGCGGTCGCGAGGACGTCGTCGGACTCGACTCCTCGATCATCCTGCCCAAGCGCGTGTGGGAGGCCTCCGGCCACGTCGAGACCTTCGTCGACCCTCTCGTCGAATGCCTCAACTGCCACAAGCGCCACCGTGAAGACCACCTCGTCGAAGCCTATGAGGCCAAGCACTCCAAGGCACCCGAGAACGGCATGGCCGACGTCGTCTGCCCCGACTGCGGAACGCGGGGACAGTGGACCGAGCCCCAGGAATTCTCCGGGCTGGTCAAGACCTTCCTCGGGCCTGTCGACTCCGAGGCGGGACTGAACTATCTGCGCCCGGAGACCGCACAGGGCATCTTCGTCAACTTCAACAACGTCGTCACCGCAGCACGGAAGAAGCCGCCCTTCGGCATCGGCCAGATCGGCAAGGCCTTCCGCAACGAGATCACCCCGGGCAACTTCATCTTCCGCACCCGCGAGTTCGAGCAGATGGAGATCGAGTACTTCGTCCGCCCCGAGGAGGCCGACGGCTTCTACCGCGAATGGGTCGAGGCCTGCTGGAACTGGTTCCTCGACCTCGGCATCTCCGAAGACAACGTCCAGCGCCTCGACGTACCTGAGGACGACCGGGCCCACTACTCCTCGGGAACCATCGACATCGAGTACCGCTTCGGCTTCCAGGGGTCCGAGTGGGGCGAGCTGATGGGCGTCGCCAACCGCACCGACTACGACCTCGGCACCCACACCGAGGCTTCGGGCGCGAAGCTGCAGTACTTCGACCAGGCCAGCGGTGAGCGTTTCACCCCTTACGTGATCGAACCCTCCTTCGGCCTGACCCGTTCGATGATGGCCTTCCTCATCGACGCATACACCGAGGACGAGGCTCCGAACACCAAGGGCGGGACCGATAAGCGCATCGTGCTCAGGCTCGACCCGCGCTTGGCTCCGATCAAGGCAGCAGTGCTGCCTTTGAGCCGGAACGAGAAGCTGTCCCCACAGGCCAAGGAGCTCGCGGCTCGCCTGCGCAAGCGCTGGAACATCGACTTCGATGATGCCGGTGCGATCGGCCGGCGCTACCGTCGCCAGGACGAGATCGGCACCCCACTGTGCATCACCTTCGACTTCGACTCGCTCGACGACAATGCGGTCACCATCCGCAAGCGCGACGACATGAGCCAGGAGCGCGTGGCCCTCGATCAGGTCGAGAACTACCTGGCCGAGCACCTCGGCGTCTGAGTCTTTCAGGGGCGCCTGAGCATCTCAGCGGCGCCTGAGTATCGGGCCCGGTCGGTCGGAACATCGGCCGGGCCTGAACATCGGCCGGGCCTGAACATCGGCCGGCTGGAACAGCGGCCAACTGGGCCCCTATGATTCGTCACCGCTTCTTCTCGGCACACGCAGCGAGCACGATGACGCCCACGCGCCACGAGTGCAGATACTCTCAACCAGTCCGAACCATCAACACGAAGGTCCGACATGCATATGCCCCTCCAGCGGGAGCCCACGGCCTCGCCGAGGGTCCGGCTGATCATGATCGTGTGTCTTATTCCGCTCGTCCTCCTCACGGTCGGGGGACTGTTCCTACTGTGGCCGGACGCGGCACAACAGGAACTGCCAGGTGGAGGCCCGACGACGAACTCTGCCGAGGGCGTCGCCAACGCCGAGGCGAGGGTCATCGCCGTGGACGCCTCGAACTGCGAGTCCAGTGGGGAGGCGGATCCGATGCTCGCAGTCGACTGCATGACATTCACGGCCGAAGTGGAAGGACAAGAGGGAAATCTCTATGTGACTCCTGACGCGATCAAATCCGGAATCACCGTCGGGGACACGCTCAAGGTACTCGACTTCACTGACTCTCCGGATCGTGCGGCCATCGGCTCGGACTATGTGTTCATCGACTACGACCGGAACGTGCCTATTCTCGGGCTGGCGATCTTCTACGGACTCATCGTGCTCCTCGTCGCGGGCTTTCGCGGTCTGCGGGCCCTGGCCGGCCTCGGGTTCGCCGGTGTCGTACTGATCGTGTTCATGCTGCCGGCGATTCTCGACTCCAAGCCGCCGATCCTCGTGGCCATGGTCGCGGCGAGTGCGATCATGCTCATCGCCCTCTACCTGGCCCATGGAGTCTCCACGCGGACGACCACGGCCCTCTTCGGGACCGTGCTCGGCATCATCATCACAGGCGTGCTCGGGTTCTGGATGACCTCTTGGGCGAATCTCGGCGTTGCCTACACCGAGGACGCCTTCCTCCTTGCCGACACCGCGGACGTGTCGATGGCAGACCTCATCGTCTGCGCGATTCTCGTCACCGGCCTCGGCGTGCTCAACGACGTCACCATCACGCAAGCTTCGGCGGTGTGGGAGCTGGCGACGGTGGCCCCGGATCTGAAGGCCGGGCAGCTCTTCGCTCGAGCCATGCGCATCGGTCGCGACCACATCGCCTCGACGGTGTACACCATCACGTTCGCCTACGTGGGTTCTGCCCTGCTCACGCTCATCATCGTCTCCGCCTATGATCAGTCGTTCTTCGAGACCCTCACGCGGGGAGAGATGTCGGTCGAGGTCGTGAGCATCCTCGTGTGCTCGATCGGCCTCGTCATTGCAATACCCGTCACCACCGGATTGGGTGTCCTCGTCGTCAGGTCGGGTCTGCGTCCTGGTCCTGCGCGCGACTCACGTGGCGGCGCCGCGGCAGGCGATGACCAGGCCGATGAGGGAGTTGCCACTGTGAAGCGGGAGTCCGCCTCGAGCCGGGCAGCCACGACAAGACCGACCAGCGGCGTGCTGGAGAATACTGCTGTGTCTGCGCGCAATGGCGTTCCTATGACTACCGAAGCGGATCACACGGATCAGCCACTGACTCGCCGGGAGCTGCGCCGCCGCGACTAGCAGCAGGGCTGTTCCGTGGGGAGCCGCGCCGCCGTCGGCCGAGACAAGCGGGAGAAAGTTCGGGCGCCTTGAATAGGACGCTGGGAAAGCGACTTCTTCCGGGCAGCAAACACGCAGTTTCAGCCTGGTCGGCGTCGCATCAAGTGCAACGGGCGTACGCGAAACGGCCCATGTGCCAGCGACCCTGTGCTGGAAGCGAAGCGGCCCCGATTCCTCGGATGAGTAATCGGGGCCGCTTCGTGTGACCGGGCCGCCAGTGTCTGGGCCTCAGGCTGCGATCAGAGCTTCGTCCAAGCCTCCGAGAGGACGCCGCGGATGATCTGTTCCATCTCGTCGAACTCATTCTGACCGACGGTCAGGGGAGGCGAGAGCTGAATGACTGGATCTCCGCGGTCATCGGCGCGGCAGTACAGGCCGTTCTCGTACATCTTCGCGGACACGAAGTTCTTGAGGATGCGCTCGGACTCCTCCTCGGTGAAGGACTCCTTGGTGTCGCGATCCTTGACGAGTTCGATGCCGTAGAAGAAGCCCTCACCGCGAACGTCACCGACGATCGGCAGGTCTTTGAGCTTCTCGAGCGTGAACTTGAACGCGGCAGCGTTCTCGTGGACGTGGTCGTTGAGCTTCTCCTTCTCGAACACGTCGAAGTTCGCCATCGCCGCGGCACAGGAGACGGGGTGACCGCCGAAGGTGTAGCCGTGGTAGAACGTCTCATCGCCACCGGGACCGAAGGGCTCGAACAGACGATCCGAGGCGATCATCGCACCGAGCGGAGCATAACCGGAGGTGATGCCCTTGGCGCTGGTGATGATGTCGGGGACGTAGCCGAAATCGTTGCAGGCGAACATGTCGCCGATGCGGCCATAGGCGCAGATGGTCTCGTCGGAGACCATGAGCACGTCGTACTCGTTGCAGATCTCGCGGACGCGTTCGAAATATCCGGGGGGCGGCGGGAAGCAGCCGCCGGAGTTCTGCACGGGCTCGACGAAGACAGCCGCAACCGAATCAGCACCCTCGAATTCGATGGCCTCGGCGATGCGGTCGGCCGCCCAACGGCCGAAGGCCTTCTCATCGTGGGCGTAGGGCTCCGGCGAACGGTAGAAGTTCGTATTCGGCACCTTGATCGCACCGGGGACCAGGGGGGCGAACTGCTCGCGCAGGTCCGGCAGTGAGGTCACTGACAGTGCACCGTGCGGGGTGCCGTGGTAGGCCGTGGCACGTGAGATGATCTTGTGCTTGCCGGGCTTGCCCGTGACCTTGAAGTAGTTCTTGGCCAGCTTCATCGCCGACTCGACAGAGTCGCCGCCACCTGAGGTGAGGAAGACACGGTTGAGATCACTTGGAGCGAAGCTTGCCAGGCGCTCGGAGACCTCGATCGCCTGCGGGTGAGCGAAGGACCACAGCGGCATGAAGGGCAGCTTCAGCGCTTGGTCGTACATCGCCTTCGCGATCTCCTCGCGACCGTGACCGACCTGGACCGTGAACAGCCCGGCCAGCCCGTCAAGGTACTTATTGCCCTTGTCGTCGAAGATGTGGTGGCCTTCGCCACCGGTGATGATCGGTGCTTCACCACCGTTGAACAGTGACTGGTGCGGAGCCATGTGCATCCACACGTTGTTGCGGATGGCATCCTGATAGTCGGTGCCAGCTCTGGTGACATTCTTTGTCATCGCGTCCCCCAATTGTATTTTTGCTTCTCGAGTGAGAGGTACATGAATAGCTCCGTGTCCACGATCGCGTCGATCGAGCGCAGCTCTTCGTTGACGAATTCGATCAGGTGTCGATCCGATTCGCAGACGATCTCGACTAAGAGGTCGAACGACCCTGCGGTCACGACGAGATAGTCGATCTCGTCGTAGCCGTGCAGTCTGTCGGCGACCTTGGAGATATCGCCCCGAACCTTGACTCCCACCATGGCCTGTCGGGCGAAGCCGAGACTCAAGGGATCGGTCACGGCGACGATTTCCATCACGCCGGAATCGATGAGTCTGGAGACCCGTTGACGGACGGCCGCTTCGGACAGCCCGACGGACTTGCCGATGGCGGAATAGGACTTGCGTCCATCGTGCTGCAGCTCGACGATGATCGCTTTCGATTTGTCGTCGAGGTTGCCCAGGCGGTGACTGCTTCCGCTCGGCAGCAAGTGGGCCATTCTTCACCTCCGTGATTTGGATCTCAACACAATCTACCATTGATTCCGTCGGAATGCGCACATTCGTATGCGAATT
>NZ_JAKDJU010000141.1 GCF_030453725.1 Brevibacterium picturae | reverse complement strand
CATGGCTCACCTTCATCGGGTTGGTTGGGGCGGTTCAGGTCGGTGGGCGGCGTCGCCGGAATGCGGCGTCGCCGGAGTGCGGAGTCGCCGGAGTGCGGAGTCGCCAGCAGCGACGGATCACCTTACAGATTACCCAGATCACGGATATCATCGGATCAATCCGTACAGATCACGAAAGTTGGGAGAGATTTCTGTGGTGAATTCGGAACTGATCGTCGATCATCGTGCTGAATCGAACAATGCTCACCTCGCCGAGGTGGACCTGGCGATCCTGCGCGAGCTCGGTTCCGATGCCCGGATCTCCAACAAGGATCTCGCCGGCCGGGTGGGGCTTGCCCCGTCCACATGTTCTGGGAGAGTCAGTGCTCTGAGGTCGCGCGGCATCATCAAGGGGTTTCATGCCGACATCGATTTCGAAGCGCTCGGCCTGCACGTGTTCGGCATGATCGCTGTACGGATGTCGCCGGTTGGGAGGTCGAAGATGACCAATGTCATCGCGGGACTGCTCCGGGCCCCTGAGACCCTCGACGTCTTTCAGGTCTCGGGAGAGCGCGATCTGCTCGTGCATATCGCCACCGCACATCCGACGGGACTCAATGCCTTCATCGACGAACATCTCTCGGATCCGATGATCGCCCACACCCAGACCAGCCTCGTATTCGGGCATCACCGCCCATGAGGTGAGGTGAGGTGCTCAGCAGGAAACACCTCAGGCGAAGACGGCTTGCAGGAGGACGAGAGAGGCAGTCGAGTTGATCGCTAAGTGCAGACCCAGCGGCCCCCACAGATTGCCGTGGAAGACCCGCAGCAGTGCGAGGCAGAGGCCGAGCGCAAGCATATAGGGCAGAAGAATCGGCACTCCGTGGCACAGCGCAAAGAGGACGGCGCTGACCGCGACCGCCCACGCTGCGCCGAGGCGGCCACGAACGTATCCATAGATCACGCCGCGGAAGAACAGCTCCTCCCAGACTGGTGTGATGATCGCGACGGCGGCGAACATCACGATCGCACCTACGGCGCCGGCGCTGCCCGCGAGCGAATCGGTCGATGAGCCGCTGACAGGTTCCGAGCCGGTGACTGCGAAGACGAGGGCCTGCGTTGCGAGCACCACGATCACAGCCACGGGAATCTGCCACAGCAGATGAAGGAGACGTAGGGACGGGCGGGAGAAGCCGATGGCCGATATGCGGTGTCCGCGCCGGCGCAGAATGAACGTCAGCGCAATCAGGGTCCCCGCACTCTGGACGAGCAGCACAGCGATGATGAGGGTGTTGAGATGTGCCCGAACTCCGGGGACGGTGAGGCCGATGACGACGGCAGACCCGAAGACGAGAGCACCGATTCCAAGGACGGTGCCTGCCGAGACGAGCAGCGTCGTCGTCGAGAGTCGACTGTGCTGTGGGGATTCGCTCATGTCTCGACTCTATGAGTCCTTGATCAGCGATGCTGTCGTCCAGAAGGATGAGTTTCGTTTCTCCGGTGGGAGACAGATCGATGTTTCGATGAGGGGTCGCCTCAGTGGGTGGCTGATCGGGTCGCGTCGAAATATGTCCGCGTATTTCGTGCGTGTGACGGTCTGCGTCGGAATCTGACGGTCTGCCCTCGCCCGGGAGGCCTGTGTTCCTAGTCTGAGGCCGGTGTTCCTAGTCTGGGAATCACTCAAACGAAGATCGTCCACATCAAGGAGAGGGGCCCATGACCGCCACAGCTGACACCACCACGGACACCACCGCCAACACCGGCTCAACCATCGCGATCAGCGCCGAAGACCGTGCTGAACGCCTCGCCTCGGCGGGCCAGGCCTGGAATGAACGGATCGCAGCCTCGGCGAAGAACGCACAGCTGGTCTTCTCCGCGAAGGGCAGTGCCCAGGGTTCGGTCTCTTCGGTCATCACTGCCGGAAAGCACACCTTCACCGTGGACGAGCCGACGCCTCTGGCCGGTGACGATGCGGCACCGAACCCCGTCGAGTACGCACTCGGCGCTCTCATCTCCTGCCAGATCGTCGTCTACCGGCTCTATGCACACAACCTGGGACTGACCATCGAAAGCCTCGACGTCAGCGCAGAGGGCGACCTCGATGTGCAGGGACTCTTCGGTGCTGACGAGACCGTGCGACCCGGACTCTCCGCAGTCCGCGTCAACGTAGAGATCACGGGACCCGACAGTGATGAGGCCTACCAGGAGCTGCAGACAACCGTCGATGCCCACTGCCCCGTCTTCGACATCTTCACGAACCCGACGCCCATCGACGTGACCGTGACGAAGACGAACTGACCGTGACGAAGACGAACTGACCGTCGCGAGTAAGTGGGTCAGCCAGTACTAGTCTCGAGGGCAGCCGGTGCTGCACCGGAAGTCACGCGGTGCTGGACTCGAGGACCTCGAGGACACCGGGGCCATAGCGGTCGAGCTTCTTCAGTCCCACGCCGCTGACCTGGCCGAGCTCATTGATGGTGCTTGGTTTGGCTTCGACGATTCCGTACAAGGTGGCGTCGGGGAACACCACGTAGGCAGGGACTCCCTGCTCCTTCGCCTGATCGGCACGCCAGGAGCGCAGGGCCTCGAACAGGGCTGTGTCCGCGGTCCCGAGTTCGACCTCGGGGCCGCCTCGGCGCTTGGCCGCTGCCTTTTTGGATCCGGACTTCTTGGGATCCACGCGCAGCGAGATCTCGACCTCACTGCGCAGGACCGGCCCGGCGGCCTCACCGACGATGAGGACGCCGTAGTCGCCATGGGATTCGAGCAGCCCGCGGGCGAGGACCTGACGGACCACGGTCTTCCACTCGGTCTCGCTGAGGTCGTCGCCGATGCCCCAGACGCTGAGTTCCTGATGATTGGCCGTACGCGAGCGCTCGTTGTCATTGCCGCGCAGCACGTCGATGACCTGTCCCGAGCCGAACCTCTGCCCGCGTTCCCGATCGAGGCGGATCACGGCCGACAGCAGCTTCTGCACGGCCACGGTCGCATCCCAGGTCACCGGGGGCGTGATGCATGTGTCGCAGTTGCCGCAGGGTTCGGATTCCTCGTCGAAGTAGCGCAGCAGCTGCACGCGCCGGCAGTCGACGGTCTCGCACAGGGCAAGCATCGAGTCCAGGTGGCTCATCGCACGTCGCTGATAGGCCCGATCGCCGTCCCCGGATTCGATGAGGCGGCGTTGGGAGACCACATCGCCGAGGCCGTAGACCATCCACGCATCCGCCGGCAGCCCATCACGTCCGGCACGGCCGGTCTCCTGATAGTAGCCTTCGACGGACCGCGGCAGATCGAGGTGTGCGACGAAGCGGACATCGGGTTTGTCGATGCCCATGCCGAAGGCGATCGTTGCGACCATGACGAGTCCGTCCTCGCGAAGGAACCGTGCCTGGTGCTCGGCACGCACCTCGGCAGGGAGCCCGGCGTGATAGGGCAGGGCATTGATTCCCCTGGCCACGAGGGCGTCGGCGAGCTGTTCGACACCTCGGCGGGACAGGCAGTAGACGATGCCCGAGTCGCCGGAGTGTTCGGTGGTGATGAAGTTGATGAGCTGAGCACGGCCCGACTGCTTCGGCTCAATCCGATAGGTGATATTCGGCCGGTCGAAGCTGGCCACGAAATGCTCGGCGTTGCCCAGGTGGAGACGTTCGGTGAGTTCAGAGTGGGTGGCGGGCGTGGCCGTGGCGGTGAGCGCGATGCGGGGAACGTCCGGGAAACGCTCGGCCAACACTCCCAATCCGAGGTAATCGCTGCGGAAGTCATGGCCCCACTGCGATACGCAGTGAGCTTCGTCGATGGCGAACAAGGCGACCTGGGCTCGTTCGAGCAGCGCCATCGTTCGCGGCAGAACGAGACGCTCGGGTGCAAGGTAGAGCAGATCGATCTCACCGGCCAGGAGCGCACGCTCGACATCCTGCGCCTCGTCGAAATCAAGGGTCGAGTTGAGGTACGCCGCTCGCACACCGAGGTTCTCCAGAGCCGCGACCTGATCTGCCATGAGCGCGATCAACGGTGAGATCACGACACCGGCACCCGGCCTGACCAAGCTCGGAATCTGGTAGCACAGGGACTTGCCGCCGCCGGTGGGCATCAGCACGACGGCATCGCCACCGCCCACGATCTGGTCGACGACCGCCTGCTGCTGCCCCCGGAACTCCTCATAGCCGAAGACGTCGTGGAGGACGTCGAGCGACGATGTTGTGGGTGCCGAGGTCATGCGCACAAGCCTAGTCGACGGTGCTGACTCGGCCGAACCAGCTGTGCCTCATGACCGGGGGGCCGCGTTACCCTGGAACCCTGATAGTCGAAAGGCAGCGCACCGACGAGAAGTCGACGTGCCGCCGATGAGCACCAGGGCAATGGTGGGAAGACCGAGGGGCACTGTGGAGACGAATAGGCGCACGATCATCAAATCAGCGAGCGTGGCAGGAACCGTCGCGGTCGTCGGTTCCTCGGTGGCACTGACCTCGGCGTGCTCGTCGGACGAACAGCCCGAGTCCGATGGGGCGGGAGGCGCCGACGCCAACGTTCCGGCAGGCGACGTCCCCGTCGGGTCCGGCACCGTCGTCGACGAGACCTACGTCGTCACCCAGCCGAAGGAGGGCGAGTTCTACGCCTTCTCCTCTGTGTGCACGCACCAGGGCTGCCAGGTGCGCACCGTCACCGAGGACAAGATCACCTGCCCGTGCCACTCCTCGCAGTTCTCGACGACGACCGGTGAGGTGCTCACCGGTCCCGCGACCGAGCCGCTTGCGGAATATTCGGTGTCTGATTCGGATGGCACGCTGACGATCTCAGGGAAGTAGGCATGCTCAGCCCAGCAGCAGTCCGGGGACCACGAGGGCGCCTGTGACTGCGAGGGCCAGGAAGCTGGAGACGCCGAGGTTGGTCGTCTCGGACCGACGAGTCTTCACGTCTGCCGCCCGCCAGGGCAGGGACGGCCACACCGATGCGCTGCGATACACGCCGATGACGTAGCCGGCGAGACAGAGCAGCCAGACGTAGATGAACCAGTGCGTCCAGCCGCCGAAGTCCGCGATGAGACGTACGAGGAGCAACATCGCGAACGCGAGGAGGAGACTGCCGAGGAGCTCAGTGCGGGTTGCCGCACGAGATGCCCGAATGGCGGTGAAGGCGCCCCAGGCGACGACGAAGGCGCTGGCGATCTGAGAGAAGAGTTCGGGATTCATGAGCGGTCTCCTGACTGCGGCCCGTGAGTCTGCGAAACATGTGCCCCTGACTGCGGCAACATGTCATCGGACGAGATCAGATCGGCGGCGTCATCGACCGAATTGGCCGAGTCGGCGAGGACGATGATCCCCTGACGCGATTCCGGATCGAAGCCGAGGAACGACCGGTAGCCGCCGGTGCCGCCGTTGTGCCAGGTGAGATTCGGACTGCGATTCTTCGTCGTGAACCAGGCCCAACCGATCCGGTCCGATTCGTCGAAGTCTTCGCGTGGCTCGGCCGCCTCAGCACCAGGGGCCGAACCGTCCATCGTCGCGCGCAGCCAGATGCTCAGGTCGTGCGCCGTGGATCGGATGGCACCGGCTGGTGCCGCCCCGCCCAAGGTCCAGGGTGCGGCCGGAAGCCCTGAAGCCGTGTAGCCATGGACGAGGCCCTCAGCCGAATCGGGAACATATGTGCTGGTCATCCCCAACGGTTCGGTGATCCGGTCCCGGACGAGGTCAGCGTAACTGGAGCCAGTGACCGCAGCGACAGCCTGGCCGAGGACCGCGAATCCGAAGTTCGAGTACTCCGGGTCCTTCTCTCCCACGTCGACCTCCTTCAGCGAGGCGACGAGTTCGGCCGCGGACGCTCGATACGGATCGGTGTGGATGTACCTCGAGGCGAAGCTCGCCAGGCCGTCGCCGAAGCTGATGGCCGGTTCCTGCGCAGGCAGACCCGAACGCTGCATTGCGATCGAGGCCAGCGTCACCTCGGCGACATCGCCGCTGAGATCGGGCCATACATCGCCGAGGCGGGTGTTCTCCTCGATCTCCCCACGTTCGATCGCATCGGCGAAGAGCGCGGCGGTGAAGGTCTTCGTGATCGACCCGATCTCGAACTCGGAATTCTCGTCCGCGCCGACTCCGCCCCAGGTGACCTCATCACCGTCGATCTTCGCCGCCGCCACGTGATGCCAGTGCTTGCTGCCGAGGGTGCCCTCGACCTCCTCGACGAACCCGGCAGTGCCGGTGATCTCGCCCTGGAACCCGCGTGGGAACGGGGTGATGAGCAGGAGCAGAGCCGCGATGCTCACGGCGGTGACGAGCGCAGCGGCCCCTCGCGAAGGTGAGGCTGTCGTCGATTGCGATGGTGGAGTGGTCGTATCGATGGTGTCGGTGGACGCGTCGTCGGAGTCCATGATTCCGTCCTGTTCGAGTGTCAGTGGGGTCGCTGACCTCACGGGTCAATACATCTAGTGGGTGCCGATGAGGATCAGGGTGAGCAGGGGGATGATCTTCTGGCCGGGAACCCGCCAGTGGCCGCGTCGCGAGTTCTCGAGCCAACCGGCTGAGGCCAGCGCGTGGATGTGGTGGTAGATCTGGCCGGTCGTGCCGAACCGGTCGTCGTCGCCGAGCTGTGCCACGGTGGTCGTGCCCTCATAGATCGCCTGCAGGAGCTCGAGCCGGACGGGGTGGCCCAGTGCGGCCAGGGCACCGGCCGCCTCGGCGAAATTGAGGTCCTCGAGTGCTGCCGAGGGCAGCCCCATCTGCCAGGACACAGGGGACTCGGCGCCCGGGGGAGTGGTGTGACCGGTGTAGACGACGCCACCTTCGTCACCCGCATGGTCGATGAGCCCGTTGAGCGCCCAGAAGGTGTCGTCATCGGACGGGTGGGCAGGGTGATTCGGTGAAGCTGCCGATCGATTCGATGAAGTGCTGATCGGCTGATCCGAGGCAGAGCTGGGATCGGTTTCGGCCGAATCCGGTAGCGTGACCGCGGCGTTCTCCAGGCTGGCGACCTTGCGCTCGAGCTCCGCCAGGCGGGACTCGAGCGTGCTCGTGGATTCACTCTGCGAGGGTGTGATCATGGCCTCATAATACATAGAGTACGTAATTACGTAAAGACATGATTCGCTTGTGTCCGGCCCAACACCGGACAGACTCAGGTGAGAGACCTAAACTGGTGTCGTGATGAGTACCGACGAACCGCGCACCGAGCCCACGCAACCACGACCCGAGGCTCTGCCCCAGGCCATCTCCGAATCGAAGGCACTCGGTGCTCCGATGGTCGTCCGCGGAATCCTCGGCGTCGCCTTCGGGTTCGCGACGGTCTTCTGGCCCCGCGATGCGACCAGCCCCAAGCATCTGTCCATGGGCGTCGACATCGTCGACATCCTGTCCATCAGCTATCTGGTGCTCTTCGCCCTCGCGCTCGTCTACCAGGCCCTGCGCTCGCCGCTGAATGTGCGCACTGCGGTCTTCGGCCAGGCGGTCATCACGATCCCCGCGATCGTGTTCCTGTTCCTCGCCGAACAGCCGGCAGAGCTGCGTGCAGCCATGAGCATCTGGGCGCTGCTGCACGGACTCATCGAGCTGTGGAACTACCGTCAGCTCAAGTCCCACCCGATGGCCTCGGACTTCCTCATCGCGGCGGCCTGTCACGTGCTGCTCGGCGTGATCCTCATGTTCGGCGACGGCTTCGGCGCACTGTGGATCCTCGGCTTCACCGGTGTCGCCACGCTCATCGCGGGAGTCATCTTCATCATCGGCGGCTACTCGCGCATCAGCAAGGCCAAGCAGGTCGCCGCCGGCACAGTTGCCAGCGGCACGGCCTCGGCCCCCAGCGGCTCGGCCTCCGCCGAGGCGGACCCGGACAGCACCGAGGCGGACCCGGAAAACACCGACGAGCC
>NZ_JAKDJU010000140.1 GCF_030453725.1 Brevibacterium picturae | reverse complement strand
TGGGAATCCCTCATCGAGAACAGTGCGGGGACAGGGCGGCGGACGTCCAGAGAATTGGGCGGTGGACGTCAACGCCGGTTGAACTCACGAGATTGCCTGAACGCGGGATAGGATTGACGCTGAGAACGCCTGAAATGGTCGAATGGGCCTGAAGACGAAGAGTGGAGTGGCTGGTCTGAAGTGAACGACCTCATTGATACAACTGAGATGTACCTCAAATCGATCATCGAGCTTGAGGAGCAGTCGATCGTGCCGTTGCGTGCTCGGATCGCTGAACGATTGGATCACTCCGGTCCCACCGTTTCACAGACCGTGGCGCGAATGGAACGTGACGGTCTGTTGCACGTGAGCAACGACCGTCATTTGGAACTGACGCCGGAAGGTCGCCGCATCGCCACCGAGGTGATGCGCAAGCACCGTCTGGCCGAGCGGCTCCTCGCCGACGTCGTCGGGCTCGAGTGGGAACTCGTCCACGACGAAGCATGCCGTTGGGAGCATGTGATGAGCGAGCAGGTCGAACGCAAGCTCGTCAAGCTGCTTCCGGAGACGGCGTCGGGCCCGTACGGCAATCCCATCCCGGGCCTGGACATGATCGGCGGAGGTGCGACTGCAGGCACCGACGTCGTCGATCTCGCGACTGCGGTCGCTCGCGACGGGGCGAAGGAGCTGCGGATCGCCTGGTTGGCAGAACCACTGCAGGTCGATATCCACCTGCTGCAGCAGTTCCAGGTCGCTGGGGTGCTGCCCGACAGTGATGTCGAGATCTCACGCAACGGTGAGTACATCACGGTTCAGGTTCCCGGCGCACAGGACGTGCTCGATCTGCCCGTGGACACAGCCTCCCACGTCTTCGCCTACAGGAAGTGATCCCTCGCCCGCTGAAGCACGGGACGTACCTCGGCGCAGCGGGACAGGGAATCCGCGTCGCCGGGCGGACATGCAGTCGAGTCACGGCCGATGACCACGGTCAGTTCCGATTTGTTACACAACGATGTTGAGCACGGCCCAGGGAGTGGCAGAACACCCCCTGGGCCGTGTCGTATAACGAGCAAATGTTACGAAGATTATCCCCAATTTCAAGCCTCTGACCTGCAGGTTTATGGAAAACCTCCAGGGTTGCCCCCGTGGTTCGTGACAGAAACGTGACAATCGGTGACTGATTGGTTACAGTTGTGGAGGTCGTTCACGGAAGTGTCGACTTCACGCCGAGAGCCGAACGCCACGCTCGATGTGAAATCTCTGAGGACCGAAAGTGGCGGTTGGGACTTCTCCAATAGGTGACGAGAGGAAAACGTGGCAATTAAGCAGCATGGCCGCCGCGCCGCAGAAGCCAAGGTCAAGACCCCATTGACCGAACTGACTGAAGTCCTGAATGCCAACTCCGCCGTCTTCGGGCGTCGCGCAGCAGTTGTTGCTGCCAGCGGTGGTCTGCTCACCGCAGCGGTTCTTCCGGCAGCAGGACAAGGAGCCGACGACAAAGCTGCGGTCTCCGCCGAGTCAGAAGCTCAGACGCAGGTTGAGTACAAGAACCAGACGGCGACCGTTACTGCTGGCGACGAAGCTCAGGACAAGGACAAGAAGCAGGACTCCTCCTTCAGTGCCGACGTCCAGACCGTCACCGCCAAGGCTGCTCCGAAGCCCGAACCAGAGCCCGTTGAGACCGCCGAAGACACCTCGGACGAGCCCGCAGAAACCGGGTCCGGTGACAAGGGCAAGTCGGATAAGGGCGAAGGCAGCGATGCCGGCTCGATCGACGGCTCCAAGGCAGAGCAGGTGCTCGGCTGGGCCGCTAAGGGTGTCGGCACTCCATATGTCTACGGTGGAACCTCGCAGAGCGGCTGGGACTGCTCCGGATACACCTCATGGGTCTACAGCAAGGTGGGCGTGAACCTTCCTCGCAGCTCCGGTGCCCAGAAAGCAGCCGGACAGGTTGTCTCCCAGTCGGAGGCCAAGCCCGGTGACCTCATCTGGCACCCAGGCCACGTCGGCATCTACGCCGGCGGCGGACAGATGTACGATGCCGGTTCCCCAGGTTCAGGCACCTCGAAGCGCAGCTACAGCTGGATGGGCAACGTCACCTTCATCCGCGTTCTCTGATCCACGTCACACAGTAACTCCCTGCCCGACTCGACGGTCCTCGAGTCAGGCGGGGAGTTTTTGCGTCCCCGATAGGATGCGGTGCCCCTCATATGCTTGAGGGGTCGACTATCGCAGGCGGTGCCGGCGGTGCCCTGCAGGTGGCGGTGTCTGCACGTGGCGGTGCCTGCAGGTGGATGTGAAACGGCGTGTGCGGCGCTGAAAGGTGAACGGCGGTGAAAGAATCCGTGACGCGAGCGATATGAATTCGGTCACAGGAGAGTGTCGGCGTTATTCTTAAGAATATTGAGTTGGCGTAAGTGATGGGAAACCAGATGGGCCACAGTCGGATAGTGCGAATAGCCGCTCCAGTCTCTGGCGCGGAATACATACTTGTGTCTGTCCCCTCTTTCAAGGCGTTGTGCTGCGGCACAGCGCCTTTTGCGTTCCCCGGGCCTGTGTCGATCGACCAGGACCACACTCACACGAAGATGAGGGGCGGGATATGAAGACTCTCGTGCTGAATGCCGGGTACGAACCCCTGTCGATCGTTCCCTTCACCAGGGCGGTGGTCCTGGTATTGACGGGAAAGGCGACAGTGCTGGCCGCAGAGGACATACCGGTGAGATCCGAGCACCTCAACCTGGATCAGCCGTCGGTCATTCTGCTGACGCGCTATGTGAGGCCGCCACATGATCGCCGAGTCTCCCTCTCCAGGCGGGGTGTGCTGCGCCGCGACAACCACCGCTGCGCCTATTGCGCAAAGGCGGCAGCCACGGTCGACCATGTCGTTCCACGCTCACGCGGCGGAGTGAACAGCTGGGAGAATCTCGTCGCGTGCTGCCGTGAATGCAACAACCGCAAGGGCAACAGGACACTGGCCGAGATCGGATGGAAGCTCAGCTTCCATCCTCAGGAGCCGCGAATCGGCCAATTCTGGATGCGAGGGATCGACAAGCCGGTTGAGCAGTGGCGTCCGTTTCTTGAGCTGTCCAGAGCTGCCTGAAGCTGACATCGCTGCTGATCGCAGCTGCGGTGTCCGTGCGGTGGCTCGTTTCGGATAACGATGTGACATCGGTGCAGGCCTCCGATCGATTCTGATTTAGGGTGGAGACGAGAGAAGTTCGCTTCAAGATGAGGAGCTTGCGATGAATGAGCAAGACCGAACCCACGACGCCGAAACATCACCTGAAGGGGAGCCCGAGGCTGTCGTCGTCGGCATCGACGGTTCGCCTCCCAGCCGCAACGCCCTGGCGTGGGCGATCCAGGAAGCGAGATCTCTGGGCAAGCCGATCCGTCTGGTCGGTGCCTACACCATTCCCAGCGTCGCCGCGGCCGCGATCGACGTCTCCTACGTCCCGATCGATGACACATCGATCCGTGCGGCGGTGACGAACACCCTCAAAGAAGCCGCCGCCGAGGTGAAGTCCGCTGGTGCGCCCGTGGAGGCCGTCATCGAAATCGGTGACGCAGCCGGGGTCCTCATCGACGAATCGAAGTCGGGAAGCCTGGCCGTCGTCGGCTCCCGCGGTCGAGGCGGATTCGCCGGTCGCCTGCTCGGCACCGTCTCCAGTGCTTTGCCGGCCCACTCCGCTTGCCCAACCGTCGTCGTTCCCGCCTCATGGCAGGCCGATGCGGAGAAGACCGCGCACCCCACATCGTCGCGGCCCATTCGTCAGGACGGCATCGTCGTCGAAGAGCCCGACCCCAATGTCGAGGCCATCGAGGGACTGCGATTCGACGGCAAAGTCGTCGTCGGCGTCGATTCCCTCGGGGCCGAGTCCCCGGCGCTGTGGAAGGCCGCACGATTGGCCGTGCGCCGTGGATCGCCGCTGCACATCGTCGCCGTCATCACTACCACCGTGATCGGACCTGAGTGGCTGCCGAGCACCGCGGACCTCGAACGGCTGGTCAATGAGGGCGCCGACAAGCTCGTCGTGGCGAAGCAACGTCTGCAGGACGAGTTTCCGAACCTCGATGTCACATGGACACTGTTCGACGGACAGCCCGCCGAGGTGCTCGTTCGAGCCTCTGACACCGCCGAGGTTCTGGTCATCGGCTCCCGTGGTCGTGGAGGCTTCGCCGGGCTGCTCCTCGGTTCGACCTCGCAGTCGGTGCTGCCGTACTCACAGTGCCCGACCATGGTCGTGCGCGTCACTCGGGACCACAACAGGCGCCGCCACGGTCACGACGCAGAGGCCCCTGAGCCGGGATTGTGAGGCCAGAAGCTCAGCTCCTTCTCCACAGACTGCACAAGCCCGGCTAGGCAGCTGCGCTATCGGTGGTGGGGCAGGGAGCCGACCCTGGACGGTCAGGGAGCCGGCTCTGGGCGGTGTGTGACCGCTAGTCCGCGATCGCTTCGATGATGACGTTGTCCACCGAGCGACCTGAAGCGCGCTGCAAGCACGTGAGGATGACTAGTCGGCCGGGCTCATCGGCCCACACTCGATCATCAACGGATATATCCGATTTCGGCACAGTGTAGGCATCGGTCACGGTGTAGTCGTGGTCCTGGAGGGTGATCGATTCGCCTGCTTCGACCGTCGGCTCGCCGGCCTTGACGTCGATGAGACTGTTCCCTGGCAGGTCGGCTCCCTGCACGGAGTGGATGGCGACATATGTGGTGCCGCGCTCAGGGTGGTCAGGACTGCCGTGGTTGCGTACTACATAGCCGTTGCGCAGCCCCGGGGGATTGATCGCACCGTTGACTTCGGACATGGTTTCCAACCCGGTGTCGAGACCCACCGAGGGGACTCGGAAGTCTCCGTCGAGGGCTTCGATCTTCATGCCCTCGACTTCGGCCTCGCTTGGGGGCTCTTCCAGGCGGACATCGGCTTCGCCCGCAGCAGCGCTCTGTTCTGCGGAAGGGCCTTTTCCAGCGGTGTTCTGTTCCTCTGAGAGACCCTGAGTGAGCATCCACGCACCTGTGCCGATGAGTGCGATGATGACAACAGCGACCGGGATGGTCCACCAGTCACGAAGTCTGAGTGCCGTCATGGTGTCCTTTCATATGCCGGTGGCGGCCACCGGATCGGTGACCGCCACCGAGTCATGACTTCGAGGTCAGTTCCTCTTCATACGAAGGCGAAGTGACCCAATGATGAGGCCGCCGGCAACGACCAGCAGTCCGACACCGCCGAGGAGCTTCCAATTTGTTCCACCGTCGGTCGAGTCGACATACGCACCGGTCTCCACAACAGGGTTGTCATCGGGCTTATCGGCCTCGGGCATGGTGATGCCCACGGTCTCCGAGGGAACTCCGTAGTCATGGGACCAGGCTTCGTTCGCTCCCGCGGCAGGGGCCGAAGCCACGAACGTCACCGACTTCTCCTCGCCGGGCTTGACGAAGTCAGCATCGAGTTCGAGCGCGTCGGTCTCGAATTCGACGGTTCCGTCGTCACCACAGGTGACATCCGGGGTGAAAGTCTCAACCAGTTCCGCGTCTCCGGGGGCGTCCTCGGACTGAGAGATCCTGCCTTCCTCGGCATACGCCTCGACCTTGGTGTCTTCGACAGGTTCACCGGGTGCGCAGTTCTCGAGTCGCACCTTGTCAGTCACCTTCGCGGGAAGTTCGGTGATCTCGTCGACCGACACCTGCGAAGATACATGCGGGGTGTAGAGACCTTGGTAGGAATCCGACGCCTCGGCGGTGGTCTCCTGGCCCTCGATGACGGACTGCAGGTTCGCACGATCATAGTCATCGGCGTCGAAGTCCTTGGGGTCCCACTTGGTCACGGAACCGGTCGGCAGACCTGAGAACGTCACTGACACAGAAGCATCGGGAACCTCCTCGGCGAAGTCGAGCGGCACCTTGACCGGCTCCTCACCGGACGTGATCGTCGTTGTCTCGGCCTCGGCACCGTCGACAGTGAGCTCACCGTCGAACCCGGGAACACTGACTCCCTCGGAATTGACCAGGGAGACAACCGCAGCTGACGAGTCCTCGTCGATGGCTACCTTGGCCTTGTACGTGCCGTCACCGGCATACTTTGCCGCCTCGTCACCCATGAGAGCCGAGAGGTCATAGGCTTCGGGCAGCACCTCATCGTAGAACGCCTCCGCGCCGAGGTCTTTGAGGTTCTTAGAGTCCTCGTTCCACCCGATCCCATCGGTGACTTCTTCCAAGCTGCGATCATCGAGAATGTCGCGGTGGTCGATTTCATCAGAGCTGTGGACGTGCTCGCCGATAGCCATGTCATGAGCCATCTGATCGGCCATGTCGCTGCGAGGCTCGTCCCATTTCGCGAGGATATAAGCCAGCTCGGGAGCCTCGACAGAGGATTTGCCACCTTCGTCGTAGCCAGTGCCCATCGGCTGAGTCAGGCCACGGTCGATGCACCAGACCCGTTTGCCGGAGAGAGGACCGGCAGATGGAATATAAGCGCCGTACATGGTGGCGTTTTCGACACCACCCTGGTTGTCTGTTTCAGGGTTCGTGGTGACTCCGGTGAAGTCTGGTTCGCCCTCGTACGTGCTGAGCTGGGGTCCGAGTTCGGGAGCAGCCGTTGCCGGCGACGCTAGGAGAGTGCTCCCTGCGATCAGTGCGATCGTCGTTCCGACTACGGGCAGTCGTCTGCGGAGTTGCCGCATGTTGTGGTTCCTTCCTGGGATGCGACACGTGGCCTCGACCGTCGATTCCACGAACGTAGGTTCACAGGCAACTGTCCTGACTCGCTCCCACCAGGACAGTATAGGGACAGCAAGGGCGATTGTCTCATTAGAGTGGTGTCCGGCTGCGGCCATGGTTGGTATGACCAGCGCCCGACCAGCAAAGATGCCCTCAGGGCTCGGCCATTGCCATGGGGAATTCGACCGAGTAGTGGGCTGTCGAAAACTCTCTGATGAGTATGTGCAGTGGCGCCCCCGGGCAGATTCGAACTGCCGACACCCGCTTTAGGAGAGCGGTGCTCTATCCCCTGAGCTACGGGGGCGATGTGGCCTTCTTCAACCACGATCACCCAGTGTAGCGTAGAAGAAACCTGGATGTTTCACGGTGTGCCAGCACCTATTATGGGCAGTTTCTCGTTAGGGTCGAATTGTGCCAGATTCCGTTGTTGACGATCAGTTCCCGGAACTCGACGATGTCTACGCCGAGTGGAAACAGCAGGCTGCCCACCTGGGCGGTCGCGACACCATGCTTCATTTCCGGGACTCGCGTGATGGCAGCATCGATCTCTCCGGGGCGCACCCGTCTGGTTTAGCCCAGCTTCTGGCCGGTCGGGCCACACGACTCTCCAGCCTGGTCCGTGATCATGAGGCCCTCGCTGACGCCCGCCGTCGAGCGAAGTCGATCCGGTCGAAGGCCGAACAGCTCGGCAACGAACGTGGAATCCAGACAGCGCACCTGGCGATCGGCTTCGCCTCGTGGACGGAGAAGGACTCCAAGTACAAGTTCAACGCACCCGTCGTGATGCGCCATGTCACGCTCGTTCCCCGTGGCTCCCGCGTCGAGGACTTCGAGGTCGTGTTGGGCGACGGGATCATGATCAACCCGGCCTTGGTCCAGCACCTGGCTGAGGTCTACGACCTCGAGGTGCCTGTCGACGAATGGGTCGACGCCACAGGCGGGCCGCACGGCTTCGACCCGGGACCAGCACTCGATCGGCTCCGCGACCTCGCACAGTCGGTGCCCGGGCTGCGGATCAACCACCGTTTCGTGGTCTCGACGTTCGCTAACATCGCGACCCCGTTCACCACGGACTACCTGCCGACTCAGCATCCGATTCTCCGTGCTCTCGCCGGGGACGAAGATGTGCGAGGTGCACTCGGCGGCCCGTCCTACGTTCCGACTCCGCGGTCGGCAGCGCGCGAGCATCCCGCATCCGATGTCGATGATCAGAGCACTCCGGTCCAGGAATCGACGGCTG
>NZ_JAKDJU010000139.1 GCF_030453725.1 Brevibacterium picturae | reverse complement strand
CGGCAACAGGGGAGACGACTGCAGAGGAAGAGACGTCGTCGGCGACTGCGGATGGGCCACTGATGACAAGTTCGGACGAGTCGCCGAGGAATTGATGCAATAGGCAGGCGGGCGATGAATTGTCCGACTGAATACGCCACGCCTCTCGCCTCGTGTGCTGTGAGTGGTTAGCATGAAGTATGGCGACACTACTGAATATCCATCCCGAGAACCCACAGAACCGAATGATCGAGAAGGCCGCGCAGACTCTGCGGGACGGTGGGCTGATCGCCTACCCCACAGACTCGTGCTATGCGCTGGGCTGCGCACTGGACAACAAGGCGGGCATCGAGCGGATCACGCGAATCAGGCAGTTGGACTCGAAACATCACTTCACTCTGATGTGCCGGGACTTCGCACAACTGGGGCAGTTCGTCATCGTCGACAATTCCGACTTCAGGGTCATCAAGTCGATGACTCCCGGCCCCTACACATTCATCATGAAGGCGACCAAGGAAGTCCCGCGTCGAATGATGCATGCCAAGAAACACTCGGTCGGTGCACGGATCCCGCAGAATGTGACAGCTCTCGCGCTCGTTGAGGCGATGGGCGAGCCCATTCTGTCGTCGACCCTGCTGCTGCCCGGAGCCGAGGATCCGCTGACCCAGGCTGATGATGTCGTCGATCAGATCGGTCACGACGTGGACGTCGTCATCGAGTCCGGAGTGCCGGGCACTGTCCCCACCTCCGTCATCGACTTCACTGGTCGGGAGCCGGAGGTCGCACGCGTCGGGGCCGGTGACGTGTCACGCTTCGAATGAGCGTCAGTGGTGCCTCGTCACGACGGGGCAGGCCGAGGCACCACTCGCCGCGGTAGTGCAGGTTCTTCGCTCAGGGAACGTTCACAGGCCCAAGTAGGCTGCCTGAACCTGGGGATTGTCCAGCAGCTTGTCGGCATCGTCGGCGAGCACCACACGTCCTTCGGCCAGCACATATCCGCGGTGAGCGATAGACAGTGAGGCCTTTGCGTTCTGTTCGCTGAGCAGGACGCCGATCCCGTTCCTGTTGATCTGCGCGATCGACTCGAGCACCTGTTCGACGACCAGGGGAGCCAGACCCATGGAGGGCTCGTCCAAGATCAGCAGACTCGGGTCTGACATCAGCGCGCGACCGATCGACACCATCTGCTGCTGCCCACCTGAGAGCGAGCCTGCCGGTTGAGCTGCCTTCTCCTTCAGGATGGGAAACAGATCGAGCACGTCGCTCAGGATCTCCTCGGTGCGGGCCCGGTTCCTGTGCGGATAGGTGCCCAAGCGCAGATTCTTCTCCACCGACATCTTTCCGAACAGGTGCCGCCCCTCGGGGCACTGTGCGATGCCGAGCTTGACGATGGAGCTCGGACGTGTCCGGCGGATCGTCTGACCGTTGTACTCGATCGATCCCGAGCGAGTTCGCAGCAGTCCGCTGATGGTTTTGAACAGTGTGGTCTTGCCAGAGCCGTTCGCTCCGAGGATCACCGTCAGTTCACCGGGCCGGGCTGTGACGCTCACTCCGTGGAGCACGTCTGTTGCGTCATAGCCGACGTTTATGTTCTCCAATGAGAGCATCAGTTCTCCTCATCCTTGGTCGAGCCCAAGTAGGCACGGATCACGTCCGGATTGCTCTGGATCTCCGCGGGGGAGCCGATCGCCAGTTTCTGACCGTGATCGAGGACCAGAATTGTGTCCGCCAGATCCATGATCATCGACATTTTGTGTTCAACCAGCAGCACGGACACTCCGCGACTGGGCAGGGAACGAATGAGGTTGCCGAAATCCGTCGTCTCCTCCTCGGGAATGCCCCCAGCCGGCTCATCGAGGAGCATCAGCTCCGGTTCGGTTGCCAATGCCATGGCGACAGCCGTGCGCTTCTGCACTTCTTGAGGAACATTGGAGGCGAGATCATGTCGGAATTCGGCGACGTCGCAGAATTCGAGCGCCTCGAGCGCCTTGTCGTGGTTGAGTGCGGATTCGCGTCGGTGTCGTGGAGTGTGGAAGATCGCATCGAAGACATTGGACTTGGAGCGGACGATGCGTCCGGCCAGGACATTCTCCAGCAGCGTCGAGTCGTCGAAGAGGTGCGTCGTCTGAAAGGTGCGCGCGATTCCTCCGCTGACGGAATTGTGCGGAGACGAATGAGTGATATCACGACCGTTGAAGGCCACGCTCCCGGAAGTGGGGCGGTAGAACCCGTGAATGAGGTTGAACAGCGTTGATTTCCCGGCACCATTGGGGCCGATCACAGCGGTGACCTGTCCTTCCTGCACATCAAGGTCGACGTTCCTGACGGCGTCGAGCCCGCCGAAGCGTTTCCCGAGCCCACGAATTTCGAGCAGCATCACTTCTCCTCCTCGGTGGTGGTGGCGGTCTCGGCGGAAGTGCCTGCGCGGGGGGAATCGCCCGTGTGCGTGGCGCCGTCTGACCGGGTGGAAGCATTCGTCCGGACGGAGCCGGTTCGTCGCTTTCGTGCGCGCTTGTCGATGAAGCCTCCCAGATACCCCACGATTCCGCGGGGCGCGAAGATCACAAGCGCAATGATGATGGGGCCGAGCACGATGAATCGATAGGCCTGGAAGTCTTGGAAGAGCTCGAACAGGAACGTCACAATCATGGTGCCCACCAGCGGTCCGGCAACTGTGCCCATTCCTCCGACCAGGATGAACATCAGAAACTCGAAGGTCTTGTCCACGGTTGCGGCATCGGGGCCGATGAATCCGATGACGGAGGCATAGAGGCCGCCGCCGACTCCACCGAAGAAGGCTGATGCTGCGAAGGCGAGCTGCTTGCTCAGCCCCACATTGACGCCGATTGCGTCGGCGAGGTCTTCGCTGGTTCGAATCGTCAGCAGTGTGCGCCCCACACTAGAGCGACGTATCGCGTAGGTGATGTAGACGCAGATCAGCAGGATGACGAAGACGAGATAGAACATCGCAGTCGGATTGCTGAAGTCGACGATGTCCCCTGCCTCGGGGAATTTCACATTGTTGACTCCGGAATGGGCATGTGTCACCGACTCCCAGCGGCTGATGACCAGGTAGATGATGAAGCCGATGGCCATGGTGAAGATGGCGAAGTACTCGTCCTTCGTGCGCAGGGCGATCAGTCCGCACAGATATCCGATGGCAGAGGTGCCGACCACGCCGACCAGGAATGCCTGCCAGAACGACCAATCGAAATCGGTCGTCAGCAGACCGACCGTATAAGCTCCGATGCCGAAGAAGCCGCCTTGGGCCAGAGACAGCTGTCCTGTGAAGCCGAGGATGATGTTCATCCCGTAGACCGCGATCGCCGAGCAGAGACCGACGGTGATCACTCGCATGATGTAGTTCTCATCGCCGAAGGCCAGTGGCGTCAGGGCGATGACGACGAGCACGGCCAAGGTTCCGAGGGTTCTGGGATTCTTGAGTGCGTTCATCGCTGCACCGCCTTGGAGAAGAGGCCTGTGGGTCTGATCGCCAGCACCGCCACCAGCACGATGAAAGCCACGGCCTCGCCGACGGCCGAGGAGATGTACGTCGAGGTCATCGTCTCCGCGATCGCAAGTGCGAAGCTGCCGACGATGGCCCCTGGCAATGACCCGAGCCCACCCAGGATGATGATCGCGAACACCTTGAGGTTGAGCGAGTCACCCATGGTGGGGGACAGAAGGTTGATGGGAGAAACGAGACCGGCGGCGATGGTGACCAGGAGCGCCGACAGGCCCACAGTGAGCATTGAGACCATGGCGGGATTGATTCCGACCAGAGCCGCCCCGGTCCGGTCCTGCTCGATGGCTTCGATCGTCTGACCGTGAATCGAGCGTTTGATGAACCATGTCAGCAGACTGAGCACGACGACTGCCGTCACGATGATCACGATGCGCTGCGCAGAGATCTCCGCGCCCAGAATCTGCATGCTCCCGGAGATCGGTGTCTCCATCCGCTTGAAATCAGCTCCCCAGATCGCCTGCGCGACCGACTGGAAGAAGAACATGGCGCCGATGGCTGCAATCATGTGGTGGGTGTGCGGAGCATTGCGCAGAGGGTGGAAGACCAGACGTTCGAGCAGCACACCGAGGACGAAGAGAACGAGGGCAGCAATGCCGATGGCAGCCACATAGGGAACGCCGACCGTGGTCAGAAAGAAGTACGTGACATAAGCTCCGAGCATGTACAGCGCACCGTGGGCAAGGTTGGGAATGCGCAGGACGCCGAAGACCAAGGTCAGGCCGATTGCGGCAAGACAGTAGATGCCGCCGAGCGCAATTCCGTTGAAGAGCTGTTGGGTGAAAAGTGTCATGAAGCGAATCCTCACAGGACGTCAGACGGCGCCACAGCGGGGCATGAAGCTCATACCCCGCTCTCATACCCCACTGTGGGCAGCGCCGACGATGGTGACTACTTGGCGTCGGAAACCTGTTCGACGGGTATCTTCGTGTACTTCTCGTCCTTATTCAGGTAGGTCACTTCCAATTCGGGATTCATCAGGTGCCCCTGATCCGTGATCTCGGTCGGGAATCCGTTGACCTTGTACTTGTCAGCGACCTTGCTGAGGGCGTCCGGCACCGCTGCGCGGATCTTGTCGGGGTCGCTGGTTGTACCGGCGACCTCCATGGCCTTGGCGATGATGGCCATGCTCTGATAGTTGAGCGCGGTCTCGCTTGTTGCCACCTTGTCCTCGCCGGCGGCCTCGGCGTACTTCGTCAGGAAGTCCTTGTTGCCGGGGTCGTCGTATTCCTTGACCGGAAGAACCCCGATGGAGTTCGTCAGATTCTCGATCTTGGTCACGGTTGCCATCTCGTCGAGCTTCGCCTGGTCCATCACGAGGAAGCTGCCTTCGAAGCCCTGCTTCCGCGCCTGTTCCATGATGAGTGCAGTCGGTTGTGAGGGGCCACCGACGAAAATGGTGTCCGGCTTCTCTGCAAGGGCCTTCGACACCGGGCCGGCGAAGTCGGAGACTGTGGCGTAGCTGATGCTGTTGTCTGCGCCGATCGTGCCGCCTGCCTTCTTCCACTCCTCCGTGATCGCCTTCGTCCACTGCTGGCCGTATTCGCTCTCTGTGCCGAGCAGCGCGAGCTTCTCGCCACCGTGCTTCATTCCCTGTTCGGTGTACGGCTTGGCATACGATTCGAAGTTGGGCGGAATCATCATCGTCAGCGCGTTGTCTGCCTGCATGATTGCAGGATCCGAGGTGTAGGCGGAGATCATGAACTTGGATCGCCCGTCGTTGATCTGCTGGATCGCCTTGATCGCACCCGCGTTGGGGGAGACGACGACGGGTGCTTCGTCCTGATCTGCCAGTCGCTGCGCGTTGCTGGCAGCAGTGGATGGCGCGTACTTGTCATCGAGGGACTTCAGCTCGATGGTGACCTTCTTCCCATCGACTTCAAGCCCGTCCTCGTTGAGATCGTCGACTGCCATCTGAAGACCTGTCTGGACGTTCTTTCCGTAGGCCGCGCCGCCGCCGCTCAGCGGACCGGTATAACCGATGACGACGGAGTCGCCGCCACCGGAGTCACCGCTTCCGCCGCCTCCACCGCAGGCACCCAATGCCAGTGCGAATGTGCTGATGACGGCCGCAGCAAGAACGGGACGGCTGGCCCTTCGCGGGATTGAGTTCATCTTTTCTCCTTTGAAAAGTGAGACGGAGCAACAGTGCTCCTTACGGTTGTGGGATGCCTGAGCGGAACCCCGAAGTCAATCTGAACGAATATTCGATTGAGGCTTAGGAAGGAACCTATCCATCATGAAATGTGATGTCAATCTCATTACGCGAATCCTGCGCATTTCATTTCCATCATGACTCCCGGGCCGCCTGTTCATCTGCGCAAATCTGCCGGGCGTGGCCGATCGTGATTCGGGACTACGTTTTCTGAGCAAACAATCGTTCAGTGACATTCGTGGTCTAAGCTGGAAGCTGCCAGGGGTGAGATCCATGTCACTGCCGGCGCAGACCAAGCACGAACCATCGTTTCGGAGGAAGATCGTCATGACTCGGACAGCAATCGTCACCGGTGGCGGCCGCGGCATCGGAGCCGCCATCGCCCAACGCCTGGCATCGGATGGAATGAACGTCGCGATCCTCGATATGGGGCCCACGGCTGAGTCGGTCAAGGCCATTGAAGCCACCGGCATGAAGGGGCTGGGGGTCGAGACCGATGTCTCTGACGAAGCTTCCGTCGAAGCAGCGGTGAAGGCCGTCGTAGAAACTCTTGGTGCACCGACAGTGCTGGTCAACAATGCCGGTATTCTGCGAGACAATCTGCTGTTCAAGATGACACACGAGGAATTCCAGAAGGTCCTCTCTGTTCACCTGGGCGGAGCGTTCCTGATGACCAAGGCTGTTCAGTCATACATGGTCGAAGCGAAGTTCGGACGCATCGTATCGATGTCGTCGACGTCGGCACTCGGCAACCGCGGTCAGACCAACTACTCGGCGGCCAAGGCAGGAATCCAGGGGATGACGAAGACGTGGTCGATCGAGCTCGGCAAGTTCGGTGTCACGGCGAATGCGATCGCACCCGGTCTCATCGAAACCGATATGACCAAAGCCACCGCTGAGCGGATGGGCGTGGATTATGAGGACTTCATCGCCGCAGGGGTCGGGCAGATTCCGGTGGCGCGCACAGGAAAACCCGAAGACATTGCCCACACAGCATCATTTCTCGCTTCCGAGGGCGCCGGTTTCGTCTCCGGGCAGGTCATCTATGTTGCCGGAGGTCCGAAGGCCTGATTGGTCTGGTTCTCAACTCTCACTACCAATGCGGCGAACACAGGTCCGGCGCATCTTACTGAAGAAAGGCTCGTCATGCGCGAAGCAGTCATCGTCTCCACCGCCAGAACTCCGATCGGAAAGGCGTACAAAGGAGCGTTCAACGATACCCAGGCTCAGGAACTGGCAGGCCACGCCATTTCCCACGCTGTCTCACGGGCCGGCCTGGAAAGCGGCGAGGTCGAAGACGTCATCCTCGGCGCTGCCCTGCAGCAGGGCAGTCAGTCCACCAATATCGGTCGCCAAGCGGCGCTGCGAGCCGGCCTGCCCACGACGGTGCCCGGAATGACGATCGATCGCCAGTGCTCTTCGGGCCTGATGGGAATCGCGACTGCTGCGAAGCAGATCCTCGTCGATGGCCAGGAGGTCGCTGTCGGCGGCGGCGTCGAGTCGGTGTCTCTGGTGCAGAACGACAAGATGAATATGTACCGGGCCGAGGACCCGTGGCTGGTCGAGCATGTTCCCGGAATCTACTACCCGATGCTCGCTACCGCCGAGGTGGTGGCTGAGCGATATGGTGTCAGCCGTGAAGCACAGGACGAGTATTCGTTGTCCTCGCAGCAGCGGACTGCCGCCGCCCAGGAAGCCGGCCGGTTCAACGACGAAATCGTGGCGCTGCCGACGACGAAGATCGTCGTCGACAAGGAGACGAAGGAAACCTCGACTCAGCAGGTGACTCTGGACCGTGACGAAGGGAACCGTCCGTCAACGACCTTGGAGAGTTTGGCGGGCTTGAATCCCGTGCTCAAGCCCGGTGTTGCATCGAAGGTTCCGAGCGTCACTGCGGGCAATGCCTCGCAACTGTCTGACGGTGCTTCGGCTTCGGTGCTGATGTCGAGTGATGAGGCGAGTCGGCGCGGCCTGGAACCTCTGGGCATCTATCGCGGCATGGCCGTGGCCGGCTGTGATCCCGATGAGATGGGGATCGGACCCGTCTTCGCGATTCCGAAGCTGCTCAAGGCGCAGGGGCTCTCGATCGATGACATCGGACTGTGGGAGCTCAACGAGGCATTTGCAGTGCAGGCGCTGTACTGCCGTGAACGTCTGGGAATCGATCCGGAGAAGTACAACGTCGACGGTGGAGGTATCTCGGTCGGACACCCATACGGGATGACCGGTGCCCGCCTTGTCGGCCACGCCCTCATCGAGGGTCGCCGTCGTGGAGTCAAGTACGTGGT
>NZ_JAKDJU010000024.1 GCF_030453725.1 Brevibacterium picturae | reverse complement strand
CGCACTGCCGGCTCCATCTCCCCCTGCTGCGCTCGAAGCACCGGCGGTGGAAGCGTCCCGACCGGGTCTTGGCGTCTCTCCCCGGACGGGGATGTGGATCTGCTCACCATCGTGGAGGACGCGGGCGAGGTTGATCGCTTCCGCATCCGCTTGTTCCATCAGCCCACCGGCCGCCTCCACCGCGTCGTGGACTCGAGCACCGGCGGTCAGGCTCACGACGGAGGGACGGTGCACCGCCCCGGTGACATGGACGATGACTGCGCCGGACTCGGTGCTCTGGGCAGCAGACGCGGACTCGGCCAGCGCTTGGTCGGGTTCTGCTTGCTCGGGTTCTGCTTGCTCGGACTCGGTGCCGCTGCCCTCGGCAGATCCCACATGTTCTTCGGACGCAGCGTGCTGCGGGGCCGGTCGGAAGATGAGGAAGGCGATGACGAGCACAGCAATGGTCGCCACTGCCAGGGCCACGAGCACGGGCGGGCGCACGCGGCGCGGTTCGACCGCCTCTTCCTCTCCCTCGCTGTCGCTTTCGAACACATCTCCCGGGACCCATCCGCCGCGCTCGGCACTGGAGTTGATGAGGCCTGCGAAGCGATCATCGGGAGAGACAGCCATGTCGACAAGCTAGGCCCGGTCGCCCCGAAGACACCAGGACCGAAAAGTCGCTTGTGGAAACCGTTCGCCGGTCCACAGCCCAAACGCACATGAGTGAATCGGGCGCCCACAGCCAGGCAGACATGAGTGGGCCCGGCCTCGCACCGTCGACGGGTGGATGCACAGGCGCATGCACGCTGTGGTGCGACAGCTCAGGGTCTGGTTTGGACCGTGATTCCGATCGTGCCGGAACCGACGTGGGCCGTGATGATGGCCGACAGTGTTCGAAATGTCGTCTCCAGGCCGGCCGCCTCGATCTTCTCGCGCAGCGTGACCACGTCAGGGTGGGAAAGCTGTCCATCCGCATGCTGGATCTCCACGTACACCTCCTGCTCGTCAGTCGCGATCTCTGCCGCGGCCTCACCGGCCAAGGCAACCATGCGCTCAAGTGCTTTCGTGCGCGTGCGGACTCTGCCGAGCGGAGCCACGGCACCGGCGCTGAGTCCCAGCACCGGAACGATCTGCAGTGCCCGGCCCAGCAACGAGGATGCGGCACCGATGCGGCCGCCTCGGCGCAGGTGCTCCAAGGTCTCTGGAGCAAATGCGGTTCGGGTCTCTGCGGCGCACCAGTCGGCGACCGTGCCGGCGATCGATGCCACATCGTGACCCTGTGAGATCCCGGCGGCCGCGATCGACAGAGCCCCCGCCAGGCCCGCCGAGGTGGTCCGGGAGTCGACGACGTTGATCAGCGACTCCTCGTTCTGGGCTGCGGCGACGGCAGAGTCCCGGGTCCCGGAGAGTTCGCCGGACATGGTCACTGTGATGATCGCCTCGGCACCATGGTCGATCAGCGTGGAGTAGGCGTTCGCGAACTGGGCCGGGGTCGCCATGGACGTCGACACCTCGGCACCGTCGTCCATCTTCCGGCACAGGTCTCCAGGGTCCAGTTCCCCGTCGGCGAAGGCGACCCCGCCGACGAGCACCGTCAGCGGAACAACTGCGAAGAGATCGCCGGTGACCTCACGCAGCTCGGCTTCCTCCGCCTCCGAGAGCTGTGCCGTCGAATCGGTGACCAGACCGACCCTCATGGCCGGCCCAGCGCCCGATACGTCCAGCCGGCCGAACGCCACACCTCGGGGGTCAGCACATTCCTGCCGTCGATGAGGACCTTGCCAGCCACCAGCGACGCTGTGGCCACCGGATCAAGATCCCGATACTCCTGCCACTCCGTCAGGAGCAGAACAGCATCGGCACCGGCCAGAGCCTTCGAAGCATCGGCCACATAGTTGAGCTCAGGGAACGTCTTCGCCGCATTGTCGATCGCCTGCGGATCCGTCACCGTCACCACACCGCCCTGCGTCGCGATCAGCCGGGCCACCGCCAGAGCCGGCGAATCCCTGACATCATCACTGTTGGGCTTGAACGCAGCACCGAGCACCGTGATCTTCTTCCCGATGAACGACCCGGCCAAAGTATCCCGAGCAATGTCGACCATGCGCACACGCCGACGCATATTGATCGAATCGATCTCTCGCAGGAACGCCACCGCCTGATCGGCACCCAACTCACCGGCCCGGGCCATGAACGCACGAATGTCCTTGGGCAGACACCCACCGCCGAATCCGAGTCCGGCGTTGAGGAACTTCCGCCCGATCCGATCGTCCATCCCGATCGCATCCGCCAACTGAGTCACATCCGCGCCCGAGGCCTCACACAGCTCAGCCATCGCATTGATGAACGAAATCTTCGTGGCCAAGAACGAATTCGCCGCGGTCTTGACCAGCTCGGCCGTTGCGAAGTCCGTGACCAGCCGCGGCGTCTCCTCGTCCAGCATCGTCGCATACACCTCATCGAGTCCCGCCGTGGCCCGCTCCCCGGCCTCACCGTCGGCGACTCCGTAGACCAGACGGTTCGGGTGCAATGTGTCCTCAACGGCGTGGCCTTCACGCAGGAACTCCGGATTCCACATCACGCTCGCCCCCGTGGGAGCCAGAATGGCGGCCAGACGCTCAGCGGTCCCAACAGGGACGGTGGACTTGCCCACAACCACCGACGTCGAAGTCAGATGAGGAACCAGCGAATCCACAGCGGCATCGACATAGGTGACATCGGCGGCGAACTCTCCCGGCTTCTGCGGAGTCCCGACACACACGAAGTGAATCCGCGAGTCCGCGACACGCGAGACATCGGTGGTGAACTCGAGACTGCCGAGATCCTGACCCTTCACCAGCAATTCACTCAGCCCCGGCTCGAAGAAGGGCGGTTGCCCCGACGTCAGCGCCGCAACCTTGTCTGCGTCGACATCGACGCCGACAACCTCATGTCCCAGTGATGCCATGGCCGCCGCATGAACAGCGCCGAGGTACCCGCACCCGATGACTGAAATCTTCAACCCGTGTTCTCCCTGCTTCGTCCCAGCATTTCAGCCACACTATATGCCACTGGGTTCCACGATATCTGCAGGTTGAAACAGTATCCTTGGAAATGTGAAGCGTTTCTTGGATTTCCTGACCAACTCACCGGCGGCTGTGACATTCGCGGTGCTCAGCGTGCTGGGCATCGTGGTCTTTGCCGTGCCCGGACTGCACTCGTACGCCTGGATCATCGGCCTGATACTGTGTCTGGGCGTCATCGGCGCCCTGCTCATGTTCCATGGTGAGTGGCGGCGGGCACAGAAACAGATCGATTCTCTGCGCCAGTCGCTGAGCACGGAGCGCGGTCGTCTCGACACTCTGGGGCTGACCCCCGTCGACGAGGAGGTCACTGCGCTGCCCGATGAAGAGCGAGCACATCGGATCCTGGACCTGCTCCCAGATTCTGCCGGCCTGGTGCAGTCGCTGCGTCTTGATGCGACCTACGGGACTCTCGAAGTCGACGAGCTCGAGCCTCTGCACACCTTCCGGAAGGAATTCGCGAAGTCCAGCTTCGACAACCCGCGTTCCCACACGGCGTTCATGAATCTCTATCGCGCGGCCGAAGCCCTGTCGATCTGGGTCAACGAGGAGACGCGGCAGCTCGCCGCCGACCGGACGAAGCGAGAGATCCGTCCCGGAGACTCACGCAAGGGCGGCTGGAGAGATTACACGGAGGCGCGCAGTCGCGGTGAGAGCCTCGGTGACCGATTCGTCTCAGCCCGGTGGGAGTTCAACCAGACGGCCTTGGAGCTCGGACTCGTCGCCTGAACGAGCACCGTCGAAGATGGCGACGGACTCATTCGAGCCCGTCGCCATCAGTGTGTGCAGGATCAGTGGCGAATCCACCACGAATCGGTCGGGGTCACCGGGATTCGACGCTTGTGCTCGGAGGCACGGTACTTCTCGACGAGTGCTGCGGCGGCCGCCTCAGCGATGTCTTTCCCCTCGAGGAAGTCGTCGATCTGGTCATAGCTGAGACCCAGCGATGATTCATCGGTCTGGCCCGGTTCGTCATCGAGCAGATCCGCCGTCGGGACCTTTCGCACAAGGTGCTCAGGAGCGCCGAGGTGGTCAAGCAGCGCTCGCCCCTGCCGCTTGTTCAGTCCGGCCAGCGGCACGACATCGGCGGCACCGTCACCGAACTTGGTGAAGAAGCCGGTCACCGCCTCGGCAGCATGATCGGTGCCGGCGACGAGGAGTCGCTTCTCCCCCGCCAGCTCGAATTGTGCGATCATCCGCATCCGTGCCTTGACGTTGCCCTTGCCGAAGTCGGTGATGGCCTCGCCGGTGGCGGTCGCATACTCGGCCGCCGCCGCGTCCGTCGCCGCGCCGATGTTGATGACGATCTCGTGGTCGGCGCGGATGAACTCCATCGCGTCCTGAGCGTCGCTCTCATCGGTCTGAACGTGATGCGGCAAGCGGATCGCCCAGAATTCGGCTACGGCTCCACGTCGACGCAGTTCCTCGACCGCCAGCTGGCACAGTCGTCCGGCCAGGGTGGAATCCTGCCCTCCGCTGATGCCCAGGGTCAGACCCCTGACACCGGTGGTCAGAATGTAGTCAGCGAGGAATTCGACTCGACGGGCGACTTCCGTCGCAGGATCGATCGTCGGTCTCACACCCAGGGTGTGCCGAATCTCATCGCGAGTGGCTTCCATTGTCATTTGTGTTCAACCCTTCCGGGCACACGCCGTGTCTCAGGCGTCAGGGACGATATTGACCAGTTTGGGCGCACGAACGATGACCTTGCGCACTCCGGCACCATCGAGCGCCTTGAGCGCATTCGGCGATTCCAGTGCCAGCTTCTCCAGCTCTTCGGCCGAGACGTCGGGGTCGACCTCGAGCCGTGCACGCACCTTGCCCTTGACCTGGACGACACAGGTGACCTGGTCCGCGACCAGATGCTGCGGGTCAGGTGTGGGGAAGGGCGCATAGGTCAGCGTCGACGTGTGGCCGAGCTTCGTCCACAGCTCCTCGGCCAGGTGCGGCGCGAAGGGCGAGAGCATGATGACCAGCGGCTCGAGGACATCGACTGTGACTCCGCCCTGCTTCGTCGCGTGATTCGTGAGCACGATCAGCTTCGAGATCGCGGTGTTGAAACGCAGGTGGTCCATATCCTCGCGGACGCCGTCGATGACCTGATGGAGGACCTTGAGCGTCGCGGAATCGGATGCGCCGTCCCTGATCACGGACTCCCCTGTGGTCTCGTCCACGAACAGGCGCCACACACGCTGCAGGAACCTCTGCGCACCGACGACGGCACGAGTCTCCCAGGGGCGTGCCTGTTCGATCGGCCCCATGGACATCTCATAGACGCGGAACGTGTCAGCACCATACGCGTCGTACATCTCATCGGGCGAAACGGAGTTCTTCAGCGACTTGCCGATCTTCCCGTACTCACGATTGACCTGTGCGCCCTCGTGCCAGAAGGTCGACTCGCCGTTGTCACCGGTCCTCTCCTCCACCTCGCCCGCGGGAACGTAGATCCCACGGGAGTCGGTGTAGGCGTAGGCCTGGATGTAGCCCTGATTGACCAGACGGTGGAACGGCTCTGACGATGAGACGTGGCCCAGATCGAAGAGGATCTTGTGCCAGAACCGCGAGTAGAGCAGGTGCAGCACCGAGTGTTCGGCACCGCCGACGTAGAGGTCGGCGCCACCGCGCGGCTTGGACTCACGTGGACCCAACCAGTAGCTTTCATTGGCGGGATCGACCAGTCGCTCGGCATTGTGCGGGTCGGCGTAGCGCAACTGGTACCAGGACGAACCAGCCCAGTTGGGCATCGTGTTCGTCTCGCGGTAGTACGTCTGCGGCCCGTCGCCCAGGTCGAGTTCGACCTCGACCCAGTCCCGGTTACGGCCCAGGGCTGGTTCCGGGTGGCTGTCGGCGTCATCGGCGGCAAACGTCCGAGGGGCGAAATCATCGACCTCGGGCAGCTCCACCGGCAACATGGAATCCGGCAGGGCAATGGGCGTACCCGCTTCGTTGTAGACGATCGGGAACGGCTCACCCCAATAGCGCTGGCGTGAGAACAGCCAGTCCCGCAGACGGTACTGGGTCGACTCTGTGGCCAATCCTCGGCTGGAGAGCCATTCGGTGATCGTCGCCTTCGCCGCGTCGACCTCGAGACCGTTGATGTCGATCTCGTCATTGGATGAATTGATCATCACGCCGGTCCCTGTGAAGGGGGCGTCCTCATCGTGGTCAGCCGGTGGTTGCACCGTGCGCACATACGGCAGTCCGAACGATTTCGCGAAGTCCCAGTCGCGGGCGTCCTCTGCCGGCACAGCCATGATCGCACCGGTGCCATAGCCCATCAGCACATAGTCAGCGACGAAGACGGGGATCTGGTCACCGGTCGCGGGATTGACTGCGTAGGATCCGGTGAAGATTCCGGTCTTGTCCTTGCTCTGCTGACGATCCGCATCGGTCTTCGTCGCGGCGTCGCGCTGGTAGGCGGCGATCGCCTCGGCGGGGGTGGGGTGATCACCGCGCCAGGACGCGGGCGTCGTCTCCTCCCAGCCGGTGGTGGTGAGCTCGGCGACCTGCGGATGCTCGGGGCTGAGCACGAGATAGGTGGCACCGAAGAGTGTGTCCGGTCGGGTCGTGTAGACCTCGACCTGGGACGCAGACTCCGCCACCGGCAGGCGCAGCAGGGCGCCCTTGGAGCGACCGATCCAATTGATCTGCATGCTGCGCACCGCCGAGGGCCAGTCCAAGTCGTCCAGATCGTCGATGAGACGGTCGGAATAGGCAGTGATGCGCATGTTCCACTGCCGCAGGCGACGCGTGTAGACGGGGAAGTTGCCGCGTTCGGACAGGCCTTCGGACGTGACTTCCTCGTTCGCCAGCACGGTGCCCAGTCCCGGGCACCAGTTGACTGGAGACTCCGAGACGTAAGCCAACCGGTAGTCCTGCAGGACGCTCTCCTGCTCAGCCGGGCTCAACTCGGACCAGGGACGAGAGTCTGGGGTTTGCTTCGTTCCCTGCTCGAACGCCTCGATCAGCGTGGTGATCGGTCGTGCGGCACCGACAGAGTCCTCGCCCTCGGTGGCTGCCTCCGGGTCATACCAGGAGTTGAAGATCTGCAGGAAGATCCACTGGGTCCACCTGACGAAGTCATCGTCGGTGGTCGCGAAGCTGCGGCGAGCATCGTGGGCCAAGCCCAGCCGACGCAGCTGACGCGTCATGTTCGTGATGTTCGCATCCGTCGTGATGCGCGGGTGCTGCCCCGTCTGGACCGCGTACAGATCGGCGGGCAGGCCGAAGGCATCATAGGACAACGCGTGCATGACATTGCGCCCCCGCATCCGCTGGTACCGGCCGTAGACGTCCGTGCCCAGATATCCCAGAGGATGACCGACATGCAGTCCCGCTCCCGAAGGGTAGGGAAACATGTCCATGATGTAGAGCGACTCACGCTCACTGAGGTCCCGTGGCGGGCTGTAATGGGATTTTTCATCCTGTCGACCAAGACCGAGCGCAGCCTGGCTCAGATCACCGGTGGGATTCGGGGCGTGGAATGTTCCCGCCTGTTCCCATGTGTGCTGCCACGACTTCTCGATCTTCTCGGCCAGCACCGCATCGTAGCGGAAACCGGTCTCTTCAGGATTCGTCGTCATTACCTTCCTTCACTGACTGGGCGTGAGCGGGTTTCGACCATCGTACTCTGAAGACTCCCCGCTTCGACTTGGCTAGACTGCCAGATAGACGCACACAGAGGGTTTGAGCTTCCAAACGTGAGCGATTTCACCCCTCAGCCCTCAACCAGTAAGATAACCGGGCAGTAACTTACGCCTCAAAGGAGACCTCATGAGTCCAACGACAATGCCCCAGTCAACAACTCCCGTCGTCGGCTTCGAGGTCGACACGACATCGTCGACGACCGACATCTTCCTCGCGAAGACCGCAGAGAATCCGAACCGTCCCCTGCTGGCACAACCCGTCGACGATAGCTGGGCAGAGGTGACCGCCGGTGAGTTCCTCACCCAGGTTCGGACCGCAGCCAAGGGACTCATCGCCTCAGGAGTCGAGGTCGGAGACCGGATCGCGATCTTCGGACCCACCTCATTCGAGTGGACCCTCAGCGACTACGCAGTGTGGTACGCGGGAGCGATCTCCGTGCCGTTCTACGACACTTCCTCCGAAGATCAGCTGGGGTGGATGATCAAGGATGCGTCCGTCGGCCATGGACTGGTCAGCACACGTGAGCATGCCGACCGGGTCGAAGCCGCCGCTGCCGCCGCTGGAATCGCGGCACCACACCTGTGGGTCTGGGATCAGGGAGCCTTCGCTGAGCTCGAAACCACCGGACGACAGATCAGCGACGACGCCCTCGAAGCTCAGCGTTCGCAGGTCACAGCCGAATCTGTCGCCACTCTCATCTACACCTCCGGCACAACCGGAAAACCCAAGGGCTGCGTCCTCACACATGGGAACTTCGTGCAGACCGTGCAGGCCGCGCAGGAGCAGATACCTGAGGTCTTCACCGAAGGCATGCGGTGCCTGCTCTTCCTGCCGCAGGCTCACGTCTTCGCCCGCTTCATCGAGGTCCTCTCGATCAGCTCCGGCGCCCTTCTGGCTCACCAGTCCGATCTGACGAAGCTCACCGATGCGCTCGGCAGCTTCCGCCCGTCGTTCATCCTCGGCGTACCCCGTGTCTTCGAGAAGGTCTTCAACTCCGCATTGGCCACAGCCGAATCCGGCGGAAAGGGAAAGATCTTCCGCCGGGCCGAGCAGGTCGCGGTGGCCTATTCCAAAGCCATGGATGCCGGAAAGGTCCCGCTTGCGCTCAAACTGCAGCACACGCTCTTCGACAAGCTCGTCTACTCGAAGCTCCGCACGGTCATGGGCAACAACGTCAGCCACGCTGTCTCCGGTGGAGGCCCCCTCGGCGCTCACCTCGGGCACTTCTTCCGCGGAGTCGGTCTCATCGTCCTCGAGGGATACGGTCTGACGGAAACGACCGCCCCGATCACCGTGAACGTTCCGTACAAGGCCAAGATCGGAACGGTCGGCGTACCTCTGCCCGGTGTGAGTGTGGCGATCGCTCCTGATGGCGAGATCCTGGCCAAGGGCGTCCCCGTCTTCCGGGAGTACTGGAACAACCCGAACGCGACCGACGAGGAGTTCCACGACGGCTGGTTCTCCACCGGAGATCTCGGCTCCCTCGACGAGGACGGCTACCTCACGATCAGCGGTCGCAAGAAGGAACTCATCGTCACCTCGAGCGGGAAGAACATTGCACCGGCTCCTCTCGAGGACGCTCTGCGGCGTCACCCCATCATCGGCCAGCCTGTGGTTGTCGGCGACAACCGGAAGTACATCTCTGCGCTCATCTTCCTCGACTCGGAGATGCTGCCGACGTGGCTGAAGAATCAGGACCTGCCGGAGATGGACCTGCGCCAGGCCTCCTCGGACGAATCCGTGAGAGCCGCCATCGAGCAGGCCGTCGAGAGCGTCAACAGGACGGTGTCGAGGGCGGAGGGCATCAAGAAGTTCTCGATCCTGCCCGTTGAGCTCAGCGAAGACAACGGATACCTATCGGCCAAGCAGTCAGTCAAGCGTCACCTCATCGGCAAGGACTTCGCCGCCGACATCGACGCGCTCTATGCTGACTGACCCCTCTGAGGACGGTGATGGGACGTAGGCTGGGACTCAGCGAGACGAATGAGGCGCCTTCCTGAGGAGAACATCATGTCCGATGACAGCAGCCAGATGAACAGCTACGTGGCCAAAGGTGAAGCATTCGACCGGGACACGAACTACATCGAAGATCGGATCCTCGCCGATCCTGACTCGCAGTTCCCGGTTGAGCCCGGCCGCTACAGACTCATCGCCGCTCGCGCCTGCCCGTGGGCGAATCGGACGATCATCGTGCGTCGACTGCTGGGTCTCGAGGACGTCATTTCGATCGGCATGCCGGGGCCCACACACGATGCGAGATCCTGGACCTTCGATCTCGATCCCGATGGTGTGGATCCGGTGCTGGGCATCGAGCGTCTGCAACAGGCGTTCTTCGCGCGGTTCTCCGACTACCCGCGCGGAATCACCGTTCCTGCGATGGTCGATATTCCCACGGGCGCTGTCGTGACGAATGATTTCCCGCAGATCACCGAGGACTTCTCCACCCAGTGGAAGCATTATCACAGAGAAGGTGCGCCGAATCTGTGGCCCGAGGAGTCGCGGGAGGAGATGGCCACGGTCATGCGCCTGATCTACACCGAGATCAACAACGGTGTCTACCGCTGCGGCTTCGCTGGTTCCCAGGAAGCCTACGAGGTTGCCTTCGACCGCCTGTTCACAGCGCTGGACACCATTGAGGAACGACTGAGCCGTTCCCGATTCCTCATGGGAGACTCCATCACCGAGGCGGATGTCCGTCTATTCACCACCCTGGTTCGCTTCGACCCGGTCTACTTCGGACATTTCAAGTGCAATCGACAGACTCTGCGCGACTTCGAGAACCTCTGGGGCTATGCACGCGACCTCTACCAGACGCCGGGCTTCGGCGACACCGTGGACTTCACTCAGATCAAGCAGCACTACTACATCGTTCACGTCGATGTGAACCCGACGCAGATCGTCCCCAAGGGCCCCGATCTCGCCGACTGGCTCTCGCCTCACGGCCGGGAGAAGCTGGGCGGATCGCCCTTCGGCACCGGCACTGCCCCCGGCCCGGTCCGCTCTGGTGAAGAAGTACCGGAGGAGCACACCGCTGCCGCCTGGCTGTGATTGTCCCAGCTGCGAACTGAACCGAGCCGAAGACTCAGCCCTCGCTCTGTTCGACTGGGCCTTCGGTGGGCTCATCGGCAGCGTCGGTTCGACGCGCTGGCTTGACCCTCTTGCGTCTGCGCACCTTGAGGACGATCCACACGATGACGAAGACGACCACCGCCACGATGACCAGCGTCTGGAAGTAACCGGCGTAGGTCTCCACAACTGACCAGTTCTCACCGAGATAGAAGCCTGCAACGATGAGGACGGTGTTCCATACCGCGCTTCCTGCAGTGGTCAGCAGCAGGAACTTGATGATCGACATGTCCCGAATGCCGGCGGGGATGGATATCAGAGACCGGAAGATGGGGACCATCCGTCCGAAGAACACGGCCTTGTCACCATGCTTGTCGAACCAGGCAACCGTCTTGTGCACGTCGTCAACATCGACCAGCGGCATCTTCACGGCAATCCGAGCAATGCGTTCAAGACCGATCCATTTGCCCACCGCCCACAGTACGACGGCACCGACGACGGAGCCGGTAGTGGCGAAGATGATCGCCACGACGATGTTCATGTTTCCCTGGCTGGCGGTGAAGCCCGCCAGCGGCAGCACCAACTCGCTGGGGATGGGCGGGAAGATGTTATCCATGAAAACCAGGAAGCCGACTCCGAGCGGACCCAGTGTCTCCATGAGCGTCACAGCCCAGCCGGAGAATCCGACGAGATCCTGTGCTGCTGACGAGCCTGCCGACAGCATCAGATCGGTGGGCTGGACCCTCGAAAACGGAATCAGCATGGTAAAAGTCTAGTGTGGAGGCGCGGCCCACCACTCTCAGGCCCCTCCCAGCGGTTAGTGTTGAAACAGACACCTGCGGGTCAAGATCGAAGGAGCACGAAGTGGCACCAGCCAAAGTACTGGCCTCACGTAACACGGTCGTCGAAGTCGGCCACAACGCCATCACCCAGCCGGGACCCGCTCATCTCATGCGGGCCGTCACACGTTTCGGTGATCGCTTGGGCAATCAGTTCGGCGCGGCCATCACCTACTTCCTCGTTCTCGCGGTCATGCCGATTGCGATGTTCACCTTCGCAAGTCTGGGCTTCGTCCTCGATGTCGCGCGTCCGGATCTCCTTCCGAAAGTCGTGGCCCAGATCGAAGCCCAAGTAGGCGAAAATTCGTCCCTGACAGATCAGTTGGAAAGCTTCCTCACCAGTTGGCAGTCAGTCGGCATCATCGCCATCCTGGCCGCTCTCTACACGGGCCAGGGATTCATCGGCAATCTCGGAGCCGCCGTGCGAGCTCAACTGCACGCGGACTTCGATGATGTGGTCCCCGACAAGTCCTTCATCAAGAAGATCCTCAACAACGTCGCCACCCTTCTGGGGCTCATCATCGGACTGCTGCTGACAGTGGCGTTGACCGTCGTCGGCGCCAGCTTGGGGTCCGTCATCAGCGATCTTCTCAGCCTCCCCGGGTGGGCGAGGGGCCTATTGATCATCATCCCGCCGATGATCACTCTCGTCGCAGGATGGCTGATCTTCATGTTCCTCTTCTCGATGCTGCCCGATCATCCGGTGGGAAGAAGAGCCAAGATCAGAGGCTCAATCCTCGGTGCTGTGGCCTTCACCGTCCTCCTCAACTTCGCCACGGTCCTCGTCGACATCTTCTCCGGGAATAAGGCCGCGGGCGTATTCGGTTCGATCATTGCGATCATGCTGACGATGAATATCTTCGCCCGAATCATCCTCTTCGTCGCGGCCTGGATCGGAACGGCACAGCCACCCCGTCCGCAGGAGGACACGTCACCCGAATACCGCTTCGTCGAGCCCAAGGTCCAGGCACAGAGCCTCGGCGCACTGCTGGCCGGCGCGGGCATCGTCACACTCACACTGCTCGGATTCAGACGACTCGACGAACACCAGACGAAACGCGAGTAGGCGAAGCGATACACTGGGACGAATTCGCCAACTGACCGAGGAGACACGACCTTTGACTGACGCAACGACGGCTCGCCTGAACGAATGGGCGAACAAGCAGACTGCCGCCGAAGAACTCATTCCACTGACCGGACGCCTGTACCGCGAGAACGATGTGCTGCTGACGCTGTTCGGCCGTTCGCTGCTGAACAAGTCGGTGATCGGGATGATCAAGGCTCACCGCTATGCCCGCCACTTCCTCGGCGAAGATCTCGACATCGAGGTCACGCTGCGGATCGTTCGAGCACTGACCGAACTCGACCTGGGCCCCACCCGGATCGACTTGGGCCGTCTCATCCAGAAGCAGCAGAATCAGTCCGACTCCGTCGAGGACTTCCTCTCCACGGAGCTCGCCTCGGTCGCAGGCACCAATGGACAGGACGGCGCCGTACGCGACATCGTGCTCTACGGCTTCGGCCGTATCGGCCGTCTGCTGGCCCGCATTCTCATCGATCGCGCCGGCGGCACCGGCATGCGTCTGCGTGCGATCGTCGTCCGCAAAGGCAGTGACGATGACATCGTCAAGCGTGCTTCGCTGCTGCGACGTGACTCCGTGCACGGCAAATTCGACGGCAGCATCGTCGTCGATGAAGAGGCCAACACGATCCAGGCCAATGGCACGCTGATCCAGGTCATCTACTCCAACGATCCTTCTCAGGTCGACTACACCGAATACGGGATCAATGATGCGGTGATCGTCGACAACACGGGCAAATGGCGTGACGAGGAGGGCCTGTCCAAACACCTCGAGTGCCCCGGCGCCTCGAAGGTCATCCTCACTGCTCCCGGCAAGGGCGACGTCAAGAACATCGTCTACGGTGTCAACGACGCGGCCATTCTCGAGGACGACACGGTGATGTCGGCAGCATCGTGCACCACGAACGCGATCACTCCTGTGCTCAAGGCCCTCCATGACAAGTACGGAGTCCGCAACGGTCACGTCGAGACGGTGCACTCGTTCACCAATGACCAGAACCTCATCGACAACTTCCACAAGGGCTCCCGTCGCGGTCGCGCTGCCGGCCTCAACATGGTGCTCACGGAGACCGGCGCTGCCAAGGCTGTGGCGAAGGCTCTCCCCGAGCTCAAGGGCAAGCTCTCGGGCAACGCCATCCGCGTTCCCACTCCGAACGTGTCGATGGCGATCCTCAACCTCAATCTGGAGAACGCGACGAGCGTCGATGAGCTCAACGGATTCCTTCGCGAGACCTCGATGAATTCAGAACTGCGCAATCAGATCGACTACGTCTCCTCCCCCGAACTCGTCTCCAGCGACCTCGTCGGTTCGAAGCGAGCCGGCGTCGTCGATGGCCTGGCCACGATCGTCGATGATGACCGAGTCGTCGTCTACGTCTGGTATGACAATGAGTTCGGCTACAGCTGCCAGGTCATCCGCTGTGTGGCCAAGATGGCCGGGGTCGACGTTCCCGCCTTCCCCTGACATGATCGGTTCGATCCTCTGATCGCTGAGAAGCGCCCGCAGCATGAATTGCTGCGGGCGCTTCGCTGTCTGTGGGTGCTTGACCGGCCGGACGTGCACAGCCGCCCGTGCATGTCCGAGAACGAAGGTCCCCGATCAGGCCCCGTCCTGACCCGCTTTCTCGTTCTCCATTGCGTCGTGGAGCCAGATCGGCGTGTAGGTGCCGAACCGCTCGGCGAGATCGTCATCACTGTCGAGAATCACGGCGAATCGGTCATCGGCGCTCGAGAGCTCGTTGGCCCAGATCGGTCCCAGGCAGGCGAGCGTGGCACACGCCAGGACGACGGCGACTGCCAGGATCGGTGTCGTCGAGAACAGCAGCCATCCGCACAGAAGTCCGAGTACCGCAAAGCCGATCGCCACGGCCATTCCCGCATTGCGGGTTCTGGGTGCACGGGCGCGGGGCGGCCTCGCTGAGGCGATGGAGTCGAGGACGTCCCGATTGATCCTCGTCCACGCGACGATCGCCCCCAGTGCACACACGATTCCGATCATGATGAGGCTGAACGCGGAGAACAGCAAGACTGTGTCCACCCGTGTCCCCTGTGCCTGCATCGCCGCGCCGAGACCGGCGACGAGCATCGCGAGGGCCAGCACCAGCATGCTCAGCAGTCGGGCTCTGCGCACCGCGATGAGTTCGCTGAGAACCCGAGCGAGGAACGCCCGCTGGGCAGCATGGTCTTCTGACTGTTCGGTCATCGCACGTATCCCGCTGCCTTGTCGACCGTGTGTGGGAACGTCTCACCTGCCGTGTACTTCTCGAACAGGTCGACGAACTGGTCAGCCAGACGCAGGCGCCATCCATCGGTGTCGCCGCTCATGTGCGGGGTGACGATGACATTGTCCGCCTGCCACAGCGGGTGGTCGGCGGGCAGGGGCTCCTCGTCGAATACGTCGAGGCCGGCACCGGAGATCTGGCCGGCCGAGAGCGCGTCCACGAGGTCGGAGGTGACTACGGCCTCTCCCCTGCCGACATTGACGAAGAAGGCGCTCGTGTCCATGGCGGCGAACACTCTGGCATCGATGAGGTTCTTCGTCTTATCCGTCAGCGGCGCAATGTTGACCACCCAGTCCACTCCGGACAGATGAGAACTCAGCTGCGCGGAATCGATGACGGTCCCGAAGTCGGCATCTCCGGTCCGAGCATGGCTGCCGGCTCCGCTGACATTCACGTCGAGGGCCTTCAGGACCCTGGCGATCTCCCGACCGATCGAACCAGTGCCGACGATCATGGCCTGGGATCCGGCCAGATTCTTCGTCGACCGACGGTTCCAGGTGGAATTGCGCTGGTCCTCGAGCGATCGCAGGGAATTCTTCGCATGGAGAAGGATGTAGTTGAGCACGAACTCTGCGATCGGCCGGTCGAAGATCCCCCGTGCATTCGTGACGACGACCTCCGAGGCTGAGAGCTCGTCGAAGATCAGGGAGTCAACCCCCGCTGCGGCCGCATGGATCCACTTCAGGCTGTCAGCATGTCCGAATTCGCTTTTCAGTGCGCGTGAGAAGAAGTCCCAGAGGAGGAGGACATCGGTGCCGGGGAGGGCAGAGCCCAGCTCCCCCGCCTCGACGATCCGAAGCTCGACGTCCTCTCTCCGACCAAGGTCAGTGAGCTGCTCGGGGATCTGGGTCCCGGGGGCGTTGAGTATTGTCAATACCGTCATCAGTCGACTCCTTCAGCCTAGCCTTCTCTGCCAGACTATCGGATGAGTCGACCTGACCATCGGACGAACCTGCGTCGACGCGCACAAGTTCGCGATTGGCAGGATCGGCCTTCAGCGTCTGTGCCAGCGGAGTGTTGGGCAGGAAGCACAGGAAGATGAAGCCGAGGACTGCCAGAGGTGCGACCCACAGGAACAGAGGGACCAGCGCGTCGTTGTAGGACGTGATGATGAGGGTGTGCAGCGGCTCGGGCAGATCGGCGACGATCTGCGGTGTCAGACCTGTCGAGGAGACCTCGGGCATCGGCTGTGAGGGATTGGCCTTCGCCAGTTCGCCCATGCCCTCTTTGATGTTGTCCATGAGGCGCTGTGTGAAGACCGACCCGATGAAGGCCATGCCCAGGGTCGCACCGACCTGACGGAAGTAGTTGTTCGATGCTGTCGCTGTTCCGACCATGGCAACGGGGAAGGCGTTCTGGACGACGAGGACGAGGGTCTGCATACTCAGACCCAGCCCGAGTCCCAACAGAGCCAGGCAGCCCATGGTCTCCCAGGCGGCGCTTTCAGCCTTGAGCTGCGAGAGCAGAACCAGCGACGCGGCCATGATCAGCACACCCATGAGCGGGTACTTCTTGTACTTGCCGGTACGGGAGACGACGAAGCCGATGAGGGTCGAGGAGATGAGCATCGTGCCCATCATCGGAACCATCATCAGTCCCGCCACAGTCGCGTCGATGCCGTGCACCATCTGCAGATAGGTGGGCATGTAGGAGAGGACGCCGAACATCCCGACTCCGATGAACAGACCCGCGACAGTGCACAGCAGGAAATCCCGATTCTTGAACAGGAACATCGGGATGACAGGTTCGCTGACTTTGTGCTCGACGAAGATGAATCCGGCGATGGCGAGGACGCCGACGACGATGAGCCCGTTGATCTGCCACGAACCCCACGCATAATCGTGACCGCCCCAGGCCGAGACGAGGACGATGCAGGATGTGACGATCGAGACCAGGGCCATCCCCACAACGTCGATCTTCGGGCGTCTTCCGCTGGTGTGCTTGGGCACTTTGAGGAAGACGGCTGCGGCGATGAGTGCGATGATGCCGAGGGGGAAGTTGATGGCGAAGGCCCAGCGCCAACCGGGTCCCTCTGTCAGCCAGCCGCCGATGAGCGGACCGGCCACCGAGGACACTGCGAAGGCGGAGCCCATGATGCCCATGTACTTCCCGCGTTCCCGGGCCGGGACTACGGAGGCGATGATGGACTGAGAGAGGATCATCATGCCGCCACCGCCGATGCCTTGGAGCACGCGTCCGAAGATCAGCATCGACATGTCACCTGCGATGAGCGCGAAGACCGACCCCAGCAGGAAGCAGCAGATCGCGAACATGAAGAGCGGTTTGCGACCGAACAGGTCACCCACCTTTCCGTAGATCGGCATCATGATCGTCGAGGCGAGCATGAACGCTGTGGACACCCACAGCATCTGGTCGACGCCGTCGAGCTCACCGACGATCGTCGGCAGTGCGGTCGCCAACACGGTCTGGTTGAGCGAGAACATGAACATGGCGATCATCAGTCCCACGAAGAGCAGGATGATCGCAGATGTCGTCATCGGCTCAGTATCCGTGTCACTTGCTGGAGGGCGGGCCATTTCGCCGGTTTTCAGCCCTTGATTACTTCGCATTTCAGCCTTTGTCATAGTCGATCCAGAACCTTGAGGAAGAGTTCCAGTGAGTTTTCGTAGATGTCCTTCGTCGAGCCCTTCTCATCCACGAGCTCGGGCGATCGCTTGAGCGTCTGGCCCGCATGGTTGAGAGGCACTCGGCACAGTTGGGTGAGCATCCGGGCGCTGCGCCAGGCCGAGTCCTCCGTGGAGAACTCCTGTCCCAGGAAGCGCAGCCGGGCGAGCACATGCTCTGCCACGAGCTCTTCGAGAGCCTCGGCCCGATCGAAGCGTTTGCTGACCAGCTCCGGGTACCGAGCAAACAGCTTTCTCCGCCTGGCCGGCATATCAGGGTCGATCGACCCCATCAGCAGCGCTTCGCGAATGAACCAGGCCGTATCCGCGGCCAGATCGCTGATCCCGGAGTCGGAGTGGACATAGGCGTCGACGACATGCGCGTCGATGTTGGACTCGTCGAGGCCGACGATCGCGTCTTCCTTCGTCGCGTAATAGTTGAAGAAGGTACGTGTGGACACGCCCACGTCCGCAGCGATGTTCGCCACAGTTGCGTTTTCGAGGCCGTCATCGAGGACCCGCGTGATTGCAGCCTCATGGAGCGCATTTCGCGTCAGGCGCGCCTTTTTGGAGCGCAGGGATTCGGTTTCGGCCATGAGGCTAGTTTTGCACCTCATGCAACTTTTCACCAACTGCAAAATTGCAATTGTGCACTATTTCACGTTCTCAGTCGTGGATCCCGGACTTCACATGAGCGTCTTCAATCGTGCCCGATGCTGCTCGAGGACCTGCAGCTGGCCCAGAAGGGTCGTCTGCGCCTCGGTGTCCGCAGTGTCCTGCCGCTGCAGTCGCGAGTGCAGCTCCTTGGCGATGCGTTCGAGGTCATAGTCGAAGAGTCGGGCCACGATGCCCCTGGCGAAGCCATCCGCGCTGACGCCGTCCGCGACCGGCAAGGGAGTCACGAGCAGCTGCGTGACATAGGGCCTGAGGTCCTCGTCACTGGCCGCGAGAACCGATTCGGCCCAGCGAGTGGTGTCGGACCCTGCTGACTTCAGCCCGCCGGCAGCCTTGATCGCCGTCTGGATCCGACGGTAGCCGGGGTGCTCGAAGGCCCGGGCGGAGAGGGAGTCGAAGAGTTTGGCATTGACGAACTCCGGGTGCTGCAGCGCCACCATCAGGGCACCCTTCTCCGTCTTCAGCCGAGCGGGACTGATCGGTGCCGATAGGTTCGACACGTCGGGGCGCTCATCGTAGACATACTCGATGGCTGTGTCGTCTCCGCCGGTGCCTCCCCCCGTGGGTGCAGACGCGAACCCCGTGCTCGGCCGTTGACTGTTCGTCGCTGGAGCCGACTGATGCTGGTTCCACGCGGCAGCGGGCTGTCCCCGCGACCCCATCGGCTGTCCGTGCGGCGCAGACTGCGGCCCTCCGGAGGGAGACTGCGCAGCCCCAGGAGGAGACTGCCGTTTCCCGGGAGGAGTCTGCGGCGGCGCGACCTGAGGCTGATTCGCCTGCGGTTTCTTCGGTCGTTTCCGGGCGTCTCTGACCGCGGTTTCCACCTCGTCGATGTCGACGCCGATCCGACCGGCGACGAAACGATAGTAATGGCTGAGGCTGTTGCGATCACGAATGTCTGCCAGAACCTCGGCGCTGGCCCTGACTGCGGCGATCCTGCCTTCGACAGAGTCGAGGTCGAAGCGGGAGATCGCGGTGGTGATGACGAATTCGAAGAGCGGTTTGCGACCGTCGATGAGTTCACGCAGAGCGCCATCACCCTTCTGCATCCGCAGGTCGCAGGGGTCCAGCCCATCGGGTTCGACGGCGACGAAGGTCTGAGCGGTGAACTCACTGTCGAACTCGAAGGCCCGCAGGGCCGCCTTCTGCCCGGCCGCGTCACCGTCGAATGTGAAGATCACCTGTCCCGTCGGATCATCGCCGAGCAGGCGCCTGATAATCTTCACGTGTTCGGGCCCGAAGGCCGTTCCGCACGTCGCCACCGCCTGTGACACACCGGCCAGTTGCGCGGCCATGACATCTGTGTAGCCTTCGACGATGACCACGCGCTTGGTCTTCGCGATGTGCTTCTTGGCCAGATCCAGCCCGTAGAGAACCTGGTTCTTGTGATAGAGGGCGGTCTCCGGAGTGTTCAGGTACTTCGGCCCCTGATCGTCGTCGAACAGGCGCCTGGCCCCGAAGCCGATGGTCCGCGTGGTCATGTCTTTGATGGGCCAGACGACCCTGCCGCGGAAGCGGTCGTAGATTCCGCGCCCGCCCTCACTGGCCAAGCCACCGGCAAGGATCTCCTCCTCGCTGAAGCCGGCCCGCTTGAGCTGATTGGTCAGCGAATCCCAGGACTTGGGGGCGAAGCCGAGACCGAACTCCCTGCTCGAACTGGTGGGAAAACCGCGGCCTTCGAGGAACTCGCGACCGACCTGTCCCTGCTCCCCCTCGAGGGACTGGGCGAAGAAGCGCTGTGCGACCTCGTGCATCTCCAGCAGCCGCTGTCGCCGGCTCGCCTGCTCCCGGTCGGGGCCTTTCCCGTCTTCGTAGCGCAGATGCATCCCGATCTTGCCGGCCAACGACTCGACGGTTTCAACGAAGCTGAGCTGTTCGATCTTCTGCAGAAAAGAGAAGACATCGCCGGACTCACCACAGCCGAAGCAGTGATACATCCCCACCTGGGGGCGAACGGTGAACGAGGGAGTCCGTTCATCGTGAAAGGGACACAGGCCCTTGAGCGAGCCGATTCCCGCAGTCTTGAGCGTCACGAACTCCCCCACCACCTCGTCGATGCGGGTGCGACTGCGCAGTTCGTCGATGTCCTCGCGTTTGATCAGTCCGGCCATAGTCTAGAGACGGTCCTCCGCCCCTGCTTTGAGGTGGTGGTACAGGGCCCAGGCGGAATGGTCGGTCAGCGATGCGATCTGGTCGACGACGACGCGCAGCCTGGCCGCGTCGTCGGCGGCCTCGAAGTAGTCGGCCCGGAACATCGGATCGAGGTTGATCGGTGACTCGGAATACCACTGGGCCAGCTCGGTGATGACAGCCGATTGGATGTCATGCAGACGCAGACGATCTTCGGCGACCATCACCGTCAGCGTCGCCATGCCCTTGAGGACGGCGATCTCGACAGCCGTGGGTTCGGGGACGACGAGGGAGGCTGCGTAACGGGCCAGGGGCTCCCATCCGTACTCTTCACGGGTGGCGGCTTCCGCGGCACCGACGAACCGGCCGATGAGCTGACTCGTCATATGCTTGAGCGTCGCTTGGGCCCGTCTGGATCCGTCATAGGTCTCCGCGGGCCAGTATGCCGCTGCCTGCAGCCTCGACAGCGCCTTGTCCATCTCCTCATCGCCTATGACCGGCAGGTACCACTTCCGAGTGATCTCGAAGAGCTCTGCACGACGACTCTCCGCAGCGAACTCACCCAGATGCAGATGTCCGCCCGCAATCGCGTCTTCGACGTCGTGGACGGAGTATGAGATGTCATCGGCCAAGTCCATCACCTGGGCCTCGACACATCGCTTCCCGTTCTCGATGCCCTCGCGGTAGAAGTCGAAGACTCCCCTGTCGTCGTCGTAGACTCCGAACTTGCGGACACCTGAGTCACGCCGGCCGATGGACGCTTCGCTTCGCGCCCAGGGATACTTGGTCAGCGCATCAAGACTGGCCCGTGTCAGGTTGAGTCCGGCCGGGCGACCATCATCGGCAATCACCTTCGGTTCGATCCGCGTGACCAGACGCAGCGTCTGCGCGTTGCCCTCGAAACCGCCGATGTCGATGCACAGAGCATCGAGGATGGTCTCGCCGTGGTGGCCGAAGGGCGGATGGCCGAGGTCGTGGCTGAGACAGGCGGTGTCGACGATGTCCGGATCACAACCGAGGTAGCGGGCGAGTTCGCGCCCGACTTGGGCGACCTCGAGAGAATGAGTGAGTCGGGTGCGTACGAAATCATCGGTTCCCGGAGAAACGACCTGAGTCTTGGCGCCGAGGCGTCGCAGACCCGCGGAATGAAGGACCCGGGCGCGATCACGCTGAAATGCTGATCTGCGCGGATTCTTCGCCGGTTCACTCACCCACCGTTCTTCGTCCCACGGCGTGTACACCGCTACGGACCCAGAGCGCACCGATGTGCGTGGGTGAGATTCGAATGGCATTGTCATCCTCCCGAGATGTCGAGTTCCGCCTCGGAGAGCAGGGACGTCCCGCTGACATCGAAGATGCGGGAATCGAGCCACCCCTCGGGCAGATGCGGCTTCTTCGGGCGGGTGGTCCGCCCCCGGGAGCCTTCCGCATCCGTTCCAGGATACGGTGCGTCGTGATCGAGCTGTGCCAGCAGTCCCGCGAGCTCCTCCAAGGAGGAGACCATCGCCAGCTGCCGACGCAGGTCTCCGCCGACCGGGTAGCCCTTGAAATACCAGGCGATGTGTTTGCGCAGGTCACGAACTCCGTAGAATTCGTCCTCATAGTATTCGGCGAGGTATTCGCCATGCTTGTAGACGGCGCGGGCCACCTCGGCGAGGCCGGGCCGGAACCGCTCGTCGCTGCCGCTCAGCGCATTTTCCAGGTCCCCGAACAGCCAGGGCCGACCCTGACATCCACGGCCGATGACAACGCCGTCGCATCCGGTCTTCCGCATCATCTCAAGTGCGTCTTCAGCCGCGAAGATGTCACCATTGCCCAGCACGGGAACAGTGTCGCCGAGGTGGTCCTTGAGTCTGGCGATAGCGTCCCAGTCAGCCTGGCCGGAGTACAGGTCCGCCGCGGATCGCCCGTGGAGGGCGACCGCAGCCACACCCGCATTGCGGGCTGTCTCACCGGCGTCCAGGAAAGTCTGGTGATCCTTGTCGATGCCCTTGCGCATCTTCACCGTCAGGGGGATTCCGCCGCGGTCCGCCTCGGCCACGGCCGTGGTGACGATGGATTCGAACAGGTCCTTCTTCCACGGCAGGGCCGAGCCGCCGCCCTTCCGGGTGACCTTGGGCACGGGGCAGCCGAAGTTGAGGTCGATGTGGTCGGCGCGGTCCTCCTCGACGAGCATGCGCACGGCCTGTCCGATCGTCACCGGGTCGACACCGTAGAGCTGGACCGAGCGCGGAGTCTCGAAGGGCTCATGTCGGATGATGCGCATGCTCTTGGGGCTGCGTTCGACCAGCGCCCGGGACGTCACCATCTCCGTCACGTAGAGACCGCCACCGTACTCGCGGCACAGACGCCGGAAGGCCGTGTTGGTGATTCCCGCCATCGGCGCAAGCACCACCGGCGACGGCAGTTCGATCGGGCCGATGCGCAATGGCGCGACAGTGGCCGGGGATGCGGCTTCCGGGGACACGGATTCTGGGGCAGGGCTCATGACACTCACCATGCCATTATCCCCGGCCCGTCAAATGACGCGGCACCTGCATAAGCAGACGCTGCCCTTTCTCGATCACGCAAGCGACTCCTCCGTCTCGTTGGCATCCTTATCCTCATCAACAGTGCCCGGGTCCAGAAATTCCCGGATGTCCCATTCCACGTCGAGTCCCAGCTCCTGGGCCAGACGGTCATCGTGGGTGACCACGATCATCGCACCGCCGAATCCGTCCAGAGCGGTCACGAGCGCGGTCAGCGATGACAGGTCGAGGTTGTTGCCCGGCTCGTCGAGGACGAGCATCTGCGGTGCGGGGGCCTGGAGCAGGCTTTTGGCCAATGCCACACGGAACCGTTCTCCTCCCGACAGGGTCGAGCAGAGCTGATCGGTCCGTCTCTTCCGCAGCCCCATCGCCGCCAATACCTCGTGGACGCGGTGTGGGCTGAGACTGGGATTGTTCTCCCTCACCGCCTCCATGACGGTCAGTGTCGGCGGTAGCCTGTACTGCTGGTCGAGGTGGGCGATCGGCACCGGAGCATTGATCTCAAGGCCGGGGAAGAGCTCAGCGATGGGTGCTCCGGTGTCACTTCGGCCGAGGATGGCAGCCAACAGGGTCGACTTCCCGGACCCGTTGGGCCCGGTCAGTCTGACCCTTTCCGGGCCCACGACGGAGCAGGGGCGCTCGAGGACCGGCGCGGCGATCTCGAGAACACGTTTGCCCGAGTTGACCACCGTTCCCGGCAGGTCCAGTCGGATGCTTGCTTCCCGGCGCAGTTCGTCCTTGGCCGACTGGACCGATGACCGGGCCGCCGCTTCGTCCGCCGCCTTGTCGCCGCGCCTCTTCGCAGCGCTCTTCTCGGCGAAGTTCGTCAGCCCGTTCATCACGATCTTCGGACGCCTCTTGTTCTCCTTGTCCTTGGCGGCCTTCCTCTCGGCCCGAGCCAGCTTCGTCTCGAGTTCGACCCGCTGCCGCTTCTCGATGGCCAGGCACTTCTTGGCATCGACGATGTTCTGCAGCTTCGCCTCCTCTTCGGCTGCGACCATGGACTCGTAGTCGTCGAAGTTCCCGCCGTACACCCGCAGCTGATCTGTCATCTCGACGATCGTCGTCACCGTCGTCAGCAGCGCTCGGTCGTGCGAGATAAGGAGGGTCGGCCCGGTCCTGGCCCGGAGCAGAGAGATCAGCCGACGCCGCCCGGCCTCGTCGAGGTTGTTGCTGGGTTCGTCGAGGATCAGCCAGCGCTGGCCGGCCAGAGCCGCCCTGGCCAGACCGATGCGCATGGCCTGCCCGCCCGAAAAGGTGCTCAGCCGACGATCCAGGGCGTGGGCGTCGAGTTTCAGACCGAGGTCGGCCAGAGCCTCCAGCGCCCGTTCCTCGATGTCCCAGTCGTCACCGATGATCTCGAAGTCATCGAGTCCGGCGTCACCGGCCAGCGCCTTCGTCAGTGCAGTTCTGACGGGGGCGATTCCCAGCGCCGAGGCGACGCTGTCGTCGGTGTGCGGCAGCAGCTGATCGATGTAGACAGCGCCCTCGGCACCGGTGACACTGCCCTGGCTGGGAGCGAGGTCACCTGCGATGACTTTGGCGAGAGTCGATTTGCCCACCCCGTTGTCGCCGACGAGGCCGAACACGGCAGCAGGAATCGATGCCGTGAGTGATGCGAAGATCTCGGTATCGTCGCCGAGGCGGTAGCCGAGATCGGAGATGGTTATGGCAGCAGTCATGTGTGTCCTCATTTCGTGCACAGAAGTGCGCTGCGGGTCCGTTGCACCCGCAAATCGGAAATGAGGTGTTACTTCACGAAGTGACTGTCTTTCGCCGGGGATTTGTCGCAACAAGCATGCAGGAGGTCGAATGCCGTCGTCAAGGGCACGACGTGCATTTCCCGCTGAGACACCTCGGGACACCGACTGCCACGGATGCAGAGCTTTCGATGCAGCGCCTCAGACGATGATGAGCATGAGCTCCGCCGGCTCATCGGTGGGATTGGACAGCTGATGCGGAACGTCCCCGGGCGCCTGGGCACAGTCGCCGGCTCGCAGCGTGGTCGTGCGATCGATCGTGACGATTTCGATCGTGCCGGCGAGGACGAAGAACGATTCGCGCGAGCCGCTGCGGTGGGCGGCGAACGACGCTGTTTCGCAGCGCGGATCAAGTTTGTAGTGGACGACATCCATGTTCTCCTGCGGCGCTGGCAGGTCGCGTCGCACGGTGCCTCTGCCGTAGGCGCTGTGGGCCGGGATGGATTCGCTGGCGGTGATGACCACCTCGGGCGGGGCGAGGAGCTCACCCACCTCGACGCCGAGAGCACGGGAGAGGCCCATGGCGTTCGAGACGGACGTATCCTGTTCACCGCGTTCGATCTTTGACAAGGCTGCCCGGGAGATCCCGGCGCGGATCGCGAGTTCGTTGAGCGTTAAGTCGTTGTACTTGCGGCGGGCTCTGATGCGCGCGCCGAATACTCGAGCTCCAAGATCCTCTGTGTTCGCCATTGTCACATCATAGTTTATTCTTGAATAGTAGAGCCGATTCTATCAAAGGAAATTTCTAATGGAACTTTTCACATGACGCCGCTGGTGGCACTCGCTCCCATTATGCTTGCCATCGCGCTGCTCGTCTTCAAGCAGAGCTCGTGGATCGCCGCCACTGCGGGAATCATCGCTGCCGGCCTTGCGGTCGTGTTCTTCTTTCCGACCCCGATGTCGGTTCTGCTCGAATCCGGTGCAGACTACTTTCCGCTCATCCTCGAAGTCGCGCTCATCCTCCTCTTCGGCATGACCCTCGCGCGACTGCTCGAAGCCGCAGGCTCGATGCGCGAGATCTCCGCCTGGGTCGAATCAGCGGCACCCAGCAGAGCGCTCGGCGTGGCTCTCGTCGTCTTCGGCCTCGTCCCCTTCGCCGAGTCCGTCACCGGATTCGGCATCGGCGTCACGATCGGAGTCCCCGTCCTCCGGCTGCTCGGCTGTTCGCTGCGCCAATCGGCGCTGCTCGGCCTCCTGGGCCTCATCGCGGTGCCGTGGGGCGCACTGGGACCAGGCACGACGGTCGCAGCGGCATTGGCCGGCCTCGACGTCGACGAACTCGGTGTGGCGACAGCCTGGATCAACGCGATCCCCGTCATCATCGTGGCCGCTTCGGTGATCCTCATCATGCGCCCGGCCCTCGTCTCCTGCCTCGGGATCGCCGCCGCCGCTGGCCTCATGTGGACCGGCATCCTCGCCGCAAGCATTGTGATCGGCATGGCCCCCGCCGGCATCATCGGTTCACTGCTGGTCATCGCCGTCATGGGGACCATCTTCATCATCCGCCGCCGCGGAACCGGCTTCACCCGGAAATTGGGAATCGCAGTCCTGCCCTACGCCTCCCTGACGATCGGCCTCCTCCTGGCCCGCGCCCTCCAGGCAGCCCTCCCCTCGCTGCTGACACAGATCGTCGCCTCTCCGCCGTTCTGGCTGGCTGTCGCCTGCCTGATCGCGGCACTCACGGTGGCTTCCCGAGGCACCGTCATAACCTCCGCCGTCCGCTCCTGGACGCCCATCGGGGCAGGGACGGCGGCCTTCATGCTCATGGGATGGATCATGACGACAACCGGTATGAGCGCAGCGATCGGATCGCTGGTCCCCGGCGGCCTCGTCCTGCTCACACCGTGGCTGACCGCCGCCGGAGCAGTGGTCACCGGATCGAACACCGGCGCCAATTCCATGTTCACCGGCACCATTGATGCTGTCGCCGCGGACTCTCATGTCTCATCCCTGCCTGTGGTCGCCGCGGGGAACGCCGCCGGCTCACTCGCCGCCCTCGCCGCTCCCCCACGCGTGACCATGGCCGTGCAGATGGCCGAGCCCTCCACACCCGCCTCAGCCAATGACATCGGCTGGGTTCAGGGTCGAGCATTGGTCGTGGCCGGGGCCAATGCGCTGCTCCTCGGGATCTGGATCCAGTTCATGGCCTGAGGCCCAACATGGACGACTGCGGGTCGGACACCGCCGAGGTGCGAGTCAGACCCGCAACTCGCAGCCGAGGTTCGAGTCAGACTCGGATGAGCTCGCGAGGGAACGCGGTGAAGGTATCGCAGCCGGTATCGGTGATGAGGACGGATTCGGACAGCTCGTAACCGTACCCATTCATCCACATTCCGCAGATGAGGTGGAAGGTCATCCCCGCCTCGAGGAACTGGTCGTCCTCGGTCCTGATTGAGATCGTGCGCTCGCCCCAGTCCGGCGGGTAGCCGATGCCGATGGAGTATCCCAGGCGGCTCGGCTTCTCCAGTCCGGCCAGTGCCAGCACTCGGTTCCACGTGCGGGCCAGTTCGGCGGTGGGCACCTCGGGTGCTGCGACATCGAGAACTGCGGCCAACGCCTCGGCGACGACCCCTTCGAGACGGATGAGCTCCTGTTTGGGCTTGCCCACCACGGCTGTGCGCGCCAGGGGCACGTGATAGCGGCGGTGGACTCCGGCCAGTTCGATGCTCACGGACTCATCGGCAATGAACTTGCGGTCCGACCAGCTCAGGTGCGGAGTGTCAGCGCTCTCTCCCGTGGGCATCATCGGCACGATGGCAGGATAGTCACCCCAGGCGCCCCCGCGTCCGCGAGCCTGCGCGGCGGCGATCTCCGCCGCCACCTCGTTCTGTGCGACACCGGCCCCGATGGTTCCCAGGGCGGCGTTCATCGACTCTGTGGTCACCTCGGCGGCCTTGCGCATCAGTGCCACCTCGGCCGGGGACTTGACCGCCCGGATCCAGTTGACCAGCTCGAAGGAATCGACCAGGCGCCACTCGGGGATGCCGTTGACGAGGGATCGGAAAGCACGCGGCGAGAAGAAGTGCGAGTCCATCTCGACGCCGACCGGAGACGAGGACGCGCGGGCGACCTCCCAGCGCTGCCGCAACGCGAAGGCCACCCAGTCGAAGGGGTGGATGTGCGGGCGCTGCACATAGCGTTCGGGATAGCCGACGATGTCCTCCGGCGGCAGCCACGAGGTGTGCGTGGCGCCTCTGGCATCCATGTCGCGCAGGAACAGTGTGAGAGGACCCGCCGCCGGGACGTACAGCAGCTGCGGAGTATAGAAGGACCAGGCATTGTAACCGGTCAGATAGTAGATGTTGGCAGGATCCGTGACAATGAGTGCGGACAGACCCTGGTCGACCATCCTATTGCGCACCGAAGCGATCCGCCCCAGGTATTCGTCCGGGGAGAACAAGAGCTCGTTCGCGCCGATCGTATCGACCTCGCCCGGCCTCGGCTGCGGGCGAGCACTGACTTCCTGTGCCGCCCGTCCCTGCTGGGCGCCGGGCCGCATTCCCTGGACATCCGGCCGGTTGTCTTCCCCGGCGTAGAACAGCTCACCCTCATTCATGATTACAGTGTGGTGAGCCGCATCACACGGTGTCAATCACTGCGTCACGCGTGTTGTCAGGGGTGAAAACGCGAAATCATGACGGATCCAGAACGAATTATTTTCGGATTCGACTGAATTCGCATACGAATGTGCGCATTCCGACGGAATCAATGGTAGATTGTGTTGAGA